>NZ_JBKETB010000006.1:0-193601 GCF_056355835.1 Bifidobacterium sp. LH_730 | reverse complement strand
CGCTGGTGCCATAGGGAAGCGTTTGAGGCGTTGCCTTCGACGCTTTCGCTTGCGGTGTCGCTCTTGTCGGTATGTGTGGCGTTGCTGTCGGCACCGTGTTCTTCTCCGCCGCCGGGAACGATGAAAAAGGGGCCGCTGCGCTCCCCCGTGACGACCCCATATCGTTGAAGATCGATCCGTCAACCAGCGCATGCCATGACGACGAACAGGGCACGCCGGACGGGCCACCCTACGCCCGATGCCGGTTACGCGGGCTACTCGCCCGCAGACTCACCGGCGGAAGCAGCGCTGGTCGTCCCCGCCAGTGCGCGCAACCGGGTGACTTCCTGCTCGAGCTGGCTGATGCGCAGCGCCTGCCTGACGATGAGACGGTCGCGCGGATCATCCTTAAGTCCCGCCCCATCCGCAACGGGATCCACCGGCTGCCTACCCGTCTGTTTGACACGGCCGGCCTCATGGTCGGTCTTCCACCGGGCGAAGGAGCGTTCGATCCTCTTGTAACCCACCAGCTTCGGATCCAGGCCGGCCTCACGGAAAATCCTCACAGGACTCTCCCCTGCCAGATAGCGGCGCGTGGCCTCGTCGCGGAATTCGTCGCTGTACGTGATGCGCGCGCTCGTCACGCTCGCCACCGCCGGCAGCATCTTCAGATAGTGGATCTCGGTTTTCGTGAACTTATGCGCGGCCATGCGACGACGCCTCCCCCAACAAGCAAAAGAAATAAAAAGCGGAAAGGGGAGACGAACCCACGGACACGGGATCCGCCTCCCCGCAAGCCGGCCGGAGGACCCGGAACATCGGGAACCCTCGGCCGGCCAATCAGCTCTCCGGCTACCTCGCGTGATGCGCGCCCGCAACCGGGCTCATGCCCCTCCTGCGCCACAAGAGCGCGCCCGCGCCCGCGGCTAACAGGATCAACGCCAGACCAGTCACGCCCATGACGGCCACACCAGTCTTCGACAAGCCAGGCACCGGATGTTCCGGAGTCGTGGGATTGGTCGGAGTAGTGGGGATCGTCGGTTCATCAGGATTATCCGGATTACCGGGGTCCGGGTTGTCCGGGTCGGGTCCGGGACCGGGCTGGTCGGGCTTGGTGTACGTGTTCTTGAACGCCACGCCATTGTCGTAGAAGTCGGGCGAATAGGAGACAGACTTCACGCCGTTGTCATCCGTGGTCACGGTGACCTCATAGGTCTTCGTGTCGTAGGTGACGTTCGGCAGATTAGTGTTCCTCTCCTTCATCACGTACCTCTTCGTGGTGTTCGCCTCCTGCTTGAAGTCGAACCGGAAGCTGCCGTAATGCGGATCCGAGGAGCTCACGTCGTTCGTCGCGGTGTCGACCAGCCGGCCGCCGTCCCACAGTTCGAACGTGAACTCGCCCCTGTTCAGCGCACGGCCCTCGAGGTACTTCTTGCCGGGGTCGAGAGTCACGGGCACGTCATGATCGCCGGGGGTCGGGCAGTCGCCGGTGGCGGTGTTGGTCACCACCACGGTCACGTCGCCGGTCGGGGTGCCGGTCACGCCGTCGGCGGACACCTCGCCCTGGCCGTCGGTCACGGTGTACGTGGTCGTGTAGCCGTCAACCGCGGGCTCGCTCACCGTGTATGTGGCGCCATCCTTCACCAGGAAGGATTCCTGATGGCTGTTCGCATATTGCAGCGAGGACTGGGTTTCGCCATTGTTCACGTTGATCAGGAACGAACCAACCTTGTCCGGATCTTCACCGCACTTGGTCACGACCTTCTTGATGACGGTGAGCTGATGGTAGGTCACACCAGGATCGGGAGTGTCCTCGGCGGTGTTCTCGAAGCTGATGGGACCACTGGGATCGAAGGATGCTTGGGCGATGAGCTGGTTGTTCCCGTCGACCGTGACATTGACCGTGATCTTGTAGACGGTGCCGTCATACTTGATGCCGTCGATCGTCTGGCCGCCGTTCTCCTCCTGCACGCTGTACGTGTAGGCGCCGGGTTCGGTGAACGTGATCGGGTCGAAGATCCAGTCGCGGGTGTCACCCGAGGCCATTCCCCGCTCGGTATGGGACGTAACCGGATTACCGTCGGAGTCGGTCACGGTGAACGTGAAGTCACCACCATGCGGTGCATCCGCGGCGAGCGTCTTATGAGCAGGCAGGCTCAACGTCGTCGCGGTCGGTGGGGTAACAGTGTTCACGAACTGAATCCGATCCGTAAGCTGGCCATCCTTGACGTAGGCTTGGCTTGCGACCAGGTTGCCGTTCTCGTTGCGGTACACTCGCACGCTCACCGTGTAGACGGTACCATCGTACGCGGTGCCGGTCTTGCCGAGGTTCTTCTCGCGCACCAGATAGGTAAGCTCCTTGTCCACATCCTTATCGTCGTAATGCAGAGTGAACTCGAACGTGCCGTCGCTCTTGTTCGCGGTCTTCAGCACATTGCCGTTCTCGTCCACCAGTTCGAACTCATACTGTCCAGCCTCGGTCGCGGGGGTTTCCTCACCGGTGGCGGAATCCTTGACGAGCTTGTCGCCGGTGATCGTCACGCTCGTGGAATCCTTGCGCTGGTACACGTTCGTGAACACCACGCCCGTGCCTGTGGCGTTGCCCGTCCATTCATCGTCCTGGGATTCTCGGCGCTGGATCTGGCTGATACTCGCCTTGCCGTCCGTCACGCTGACGGTGACCAGGTACTGGCCCTGATCGTACGACATGTCATTCTTGCCGTTGCCGTCCTGATCCTCGGAAATCAGGTAGCGATACGTGCCATCAGCCTTGAACGAGATAGTGCCGAAGTCAAGAGTTCCCTCAGAAGTGTCTCCGGTTGCGGTGAACTCGTATGAGCCGTTCTTCACGTTGGAAGGCATCGGGGCGTTAGCCGCGTTACCTTGCTCGTCAACGGACTGCACGTGGAACACGTACTTTTCGCCGTCGTTGAACGTGCGGTTCGTGATCTTCTTGACGCCGGACAGGCTCACGGTCGGGGTCTTGGAGACCGTGTTCGTGAACACCATGCCCTTACGGTTGGTCACATCGGTCCATTCGGAGTCAACGCCCTTACGGGATTGCAGCTGCGTGCGCTCGGCGGTCAGCACGCCGTTGCTCTCGGTGACCCTGTAGACCAGACGGTATTGCGTCGAATCGTATTGCATGTTCGCCACGGAGCCGTCGGCCTTCTCAGAGATCACGTACTCGTAAGTGCCGGGCTGGGTGAACGTGATCGCGCCGAGCCTGCGGGTAAGGCTATCGATGCCCGCGCCACCCTCACCAGCCTTGAGCAGGTAGTCGCCCTCGGCATTCACGTTCTCCGGAAGCGGCGCAGTGACATCCTCGCCGTTCGCGGTGCCGTTCGCGTCCACGTGGAATGTGAACTCGTCGCCGTTCTGGAAATCGCGGCCACTGATCCTCTTCGTGATCTGCGGATTGACGGTCGCGGGCGTGATGTCGCGTGTGTTCGTCACCGTGGCCTCGTAGATCTTCACATTGTCGGACTTGGAAGTATCCGGCTCCACCGCCCACAGGTCGTCGGCGATGATCTTCCCATTCCAAGCCTTATCACCGTTCTTATAGGTGATAGTCGTCGTATAGCCGTCGACCGCCACTTCCTCCAACTTGTAGGTGTGGCCTGGGGCGAGGTTCTCGAACGTCGCGGACCAATTGTTGTCGGAGGTCAAGTCCCGCGAGGCGATGGCAGTGTTTGAACCGCCTTCAACGTAATCCTTGTAGAGCTTCACCGTCACCCTCGCGCCCGTGCCGGTCGGCGCGGAGGTCGCGGGATCCCATTTCTTGGTCACCTTGATCTGGCCGGTCTTCACCTGCAGGACGGGACGATCGTAATCGAGCATCTTGTTGTCACCATCGCAGGAGTATCCGTCGCTCTCGCTCTTCGCCACGCAGTAGGAAAGCTGCGGACCGGTTGCGGCGTTGGTGAAGAAGCCCTCGCCACCCTTAGCGTTATCACCGGTGTAGCCGGTGGTTGCGCCCTGTTGATTCATATTATCGGCGTACGTATCGTATGCGGTCTGGGTCGGTTTCACCTTGAATCGCAGCGTGTACGTGTAGCCGTCCTCCAGAACGTATCCGGTCGGGAACGTTGCCTTGATGGTCTTGTTTTGGGCGTCGTACGTCACCGTGAAGCCCTTGCCGGCCAGCGCCCTGCCATCCTTGAAATACGTGTCATCGGGGAGAGGTGTCTCTTCATTCCCGTCCGTCTTGGCGGCCTTGATCTCGACGTCAACTCCGTCTTTTCCAAGGGTACCGACGGTCAGCGTCTTGCTGTTCTCCCACACCGCCGGCTTCCCGTCGGAATCCAGACCGGTGTATGGTTCGGCCATATCCGTCAATACATCCGTGATGGACACGTTGCCGATGGCGAACGTCGTCGTGTTGGTGATCATCGAACCGACTTGGTCGAAGATGCTTCCGATTCCAGTGCCTTGTGCGTCGAACATCTTCACCTTGGGGGCGTTCTCGCCGGTCCCGGCCTTATTTTTCAGAGTGTTAGTGAAATCCGTGAGCAGAGTCTTACCCTGGTCGCCCGTCGGACTTTCGCTATCGAATAGGTCGACGCCCACGTTCAGTACGTTCCAACCGTTGTTGACTAATTTCTCGCCCTGCGCGAACGTATCCGTCTTCCAGATACCGCTTTGATCCCCATGTTCATGGTCATACTTGCTGTTGCTGTCACCGTTGGTACGCGTGGCCTGGCCGTCGGTGATGAACACGACGTATTTCTGGGCGCCCTCACGACCCTTGTAGTCGTTGGCCGTGTTCAGGGCCTTGTACCAGTCGGTGCCACCGGTCTCAGTATCTTTATCAGGCGCTTCCTTGTCAGCGACCTTGAGGGCTTTGATCGCGTTCTCGATGGTCGCCTTGTCTCCGGAATAACCGTTGTCTCCGAGATTGATCTTGGTGGCGTTGCGGGCGAACTTGACCATGCCGACCTGCAGGTCGATTTTCCCGGAACCATCCGCATCGAACAGCGATTCCACCATGCCATTCAACGCCTGCTTGACGTAATACCAGCGTTCGTCATTGGGGTCCTTGGCGTACCCCTCGGTGCCGCTTGACTCCCTATGCTCGCCCACGGGGAAATGCATGCTGTTGGAGTTGTCAACCACCAGCACAACATCCACGGGCGTCTGTGAACCAGTGGTGGAGATCACCTTCTGGGATTTGCCGGTCACGTCGAGGTTCAGCGTGTAGGAGTCCTTCGGGCTTGAAGCGACGGGATCCTTTTCGATGTACTTCTCGTGTTCCGGGGCGGTCAGACCGGCGAACGTCGTGATCGTGGCGGAATCCTCGTCAGACACTGTTCCGTTGTTGTCCGTGCCCGTGGCGGTCGCGGTGTTCGTGAACGAGCCGGAGGCGATGTCGTCGTCCGTCAGCGTCAGCGAACCGGTGCAGGTCATGGACGCGCCCACTGCCAAAGTAGTTTGGGGACATGTCACCGAGCCTTCATGGGCTGAAATCTTGTCATCGGTGACGGTGACGTCGCTCAGCTCGTTGTCGCCGACGTTGCTGACCACGAACATGTACGGCACAGTGTCCCCGGCTTGGAACACCTGCTTCGGGGTGCCCGTTCCATCGCGATGGTCCACGGATTTGGTGAGCATGATGTCCGACTTCGGGGTCTCGACGGTCTTCGCCGTCACTCCGCGGATGAAGTGGACCGCGTTGTTCGCGCCGGTCGACGCGGAGAAACCGAACTTGATTAGTTCGGGCAATTTCTCCGTCAAATCGGTGTCAATCGCAGTGTTGGCGTTCCCGTTGGGACCTGTCAGTGTGACCGTGAGACGCTGGATGCCGCTTTCATTGGGCACGCTGAGCTTGATGTTGACCTTGGTGCCACCATTCTGCCCGGCCGTGCCAACTCGAGGCGCATCTCCGTACAGCAGGGACTGGAAGCCGCTCGTAGTGGCGATGATGCCGTAGCCGTTCTTCCATTCACCTTTTGTGTTCTGTTCGCCCTTGCCGCGAACGGTCACGGAATACTGATGCTTGGTGGAAGGATCGTTCTCGTCGCGGGTTCCGTCGCCGCCGACCTCTTTCTTGGCACTGAAGTTGCCGAAGGTATCGAGACCTATTCCCAGAACGCCGTTGGGGATGCCGGCCACGGTCCTGGAATCTCTTCCGGAGTGGTCCACGATGGCGGAGTATCCCAATGCCCCGCCGACGCCCTCGCCGGTGGGGCCCGCTTGGTTGAGCGTCGTCGTGCCGTCGGTCAGGAAGAAGCCGATGCCATCGGCAGGGGGATTGCTGGATGAGCCGAACTGGTATTGGGTGAACGTGATGTCCAGTCCGAGCTTCGACTGAATCTCGGAATCGTACAGCACCGAACCGGTCTGGCCTTCATCGGCATCGGTAAGTTGAAGGAAACCGTTGGCCTGTCCTCGATAGAACCGCGTACCATCGTCCTCGGAACAGTATTTGTCAGCCCTGCGATTCCCAACGGCCGTCAGGCAGGCGTCGCCGAGGAACTTCCATGAAGAGGCAACCGTCTCACCGGTGAAGTCCTCGTTGAACAGCGTTGCGCCCGAGCCCTCGGCGGTAGCGGCAGTCCGCTCACTGGCAATGGCCTGCTCCACGCCGGCCGCGTCATTCCCGCCATTGGGAACGCTTTCCTCGGCTGTGGCGGTGCCCGTGACGGCAAAGGCACCCAGCATAGCGACGGCGGACACAATCGCCGTCAGTTTCCTGCCCAGGCTCCTAGCAAATAGGGGGGGGGGGTCTGATGTTTCCGCATATTCACTACGCTTCCCGCCGGCCACGCACACACCACATGGCCGGCACTCTCTCCTGGCATCCGACAATCGGATACACCCGTACAGTGTGAAAGTTAGCCGCCTCTCGTCAAGAGGGCAAACCACCCCTCGGGGGAACAACCACGGAACCACAAGGCATGAACACAGCCAAACACGACGGCCAGCACACCCTTGAAAATACCCCCGAAAAACCACTCCCGGCGTGTCGCACACCATGCCGAAGGGGTTCATCCACAAATGGCATCGCCGCCAGCTGGGAACCATGATGAGATGGCTTCATGCACGACTTCGGAAGTCGCGAGATCCTTGTCCCTGTGAATGCCTCACGCCGCGGGCCGCCACTCGCTTTTCAACGCACAGTAGGCGCGTTCTTTGGCAACGTCAAGCGCAACGACTCGGTTCCATCGGCAACTATGGCAATGAATGTGATCGTCCCCGGCGCGAGCACCATGGCGTTTCCCCTCCCAGGGCGAAGAAAGGCAAATCATCATCAGCCGGAATCCTCATGCCACAGCCTACCAGCCTACCGACCTATCCGTTGGAATCATTGGGATCCGCCCGCCTACCAAGCCGGCCTACCGGCCTACGTTGAATCATCCCGGGTAGGCCGGTAGGCAGGGTCGGTAGGCTGCGAGAACCCTTATGGCAGTAGTGGGTAGGCGGGTAGGTCGGTAGGCTGGCTAGGCGAGCGAGTACCAGTCTCCTCCCTTCACGCCCTTCTCGTGTTTGATCCTTCTCGAAGCCTTTAGGTTTTCCAGGGCGTCATCCCTGTAGGCCTTCTGCCGTTTCGAGAGGGCCCGGCTTATCTCTCCTTTGGACACGGATGGTTTCGGCGAGTTGGCCAGGATTTCCATGATGCGTTCCTCGGTGGAGCGTTGGCAGCGCATGTCGACCTGTTCGCGGGCCAGCTCGTCCTCTTCCTTGTAGTCCGCGCGTCGTTTGAGGTTCTCCCTCCTGTACTCCGACAGGTTCTCCTCGTAGCATTGGTGCGAGTATTCCACCAGCACGCCCGCGAGCATCCAGTCCTCACGAGTGATCTCGAGCGCCCGGGGATCCTCGAGCAGGCGGAGCGCCGCCGCGAGCTTCACGCGCAGATACATGCCGTGCGCCCTACGCGGATCGCCCCCATGCTCCCTGTTGACCCTGAGCCTGTCGGCCTTGATCTCTTGTTCCACGATCGGGGGCAGCCGCATGGGGCGCATCCTCAGACGGGCGGATTCAGGCGTGGATTCGTTGGCCTTGTCGTAGCCGCCGCATTCGTAGAGCCGGTTCATCTGATCGATGGGATAGTCGGCCGGCAGCAGACCGGTGTCGTAGGGGAACTTCGCCAACGACGACAGCCCGACCGGCTCCTCGTCAAGAGCGTGGGCGTTGAGCCTGTCGCTGTATGCGGAGACGTACAGGAACCGCTGTTGGAAGCCCACGCCGACGCCTTCCTCGAACATGCCCATCATCGAGGGCTGGGCGGAGATCGCCATGACGCTCCTGTACCCGTGTTCCGGGATGGTCACGGACAGTTCCTTGTTCTTGGTGTAGTCGCCGATCGGCTGGCCGGAGAACAGCGACAGGATCTCCGGCTGGAGGTTGCTTTCCCTCGCGCTCGACAGCGCCCTGAAATTGGACGCCTCGGAGAACCTGATCATCGCGCGGGGAGTCTTGCACTCCAGCACGAACCTGCCGTCCCTCTGCACGCGCTGGCCGTACAACGCGCTGACGGCCTGCCCGCTGGCCACGCTGGTCACCGGCGCGTCGCGGATGTCCGGAACCAGCGCCCCCGCGGCGCCGAAGGCCGCGTCCTTGCCCGAACCCGGATTGCCGAGAATCACCACGCCGAAATTCAACGATCCCCAGCCCGCCCCGATCACGGGAGGCAAAACCACATGGGGAGGCGTCGCCGTGAGGATGCGGGCAAGCACCGACGCGAGCACCGCGTCGGGGGACACGAACCTGCTGACCGCGTACCGCTCGATCTCCCGAAGGGTCTCCCTGGAATTCCAGAATCCGTCGTCCGGGAACGACGCGCTCCCGTCAGCTTCCGGGTTATACGGGATGCCACCGGCAGTCCTCGCTATCCCGTCCCCGATATACTCGCCCCTCTCCGGGCGCAAACGACTATAATCATGCATTGCAAGAGTCCTTTGATTTCATCGCGCGCCCATCAGCCAAACACCGGCGCACGTTACATGGATTCCAGGGGTCACGTCAATCCCAATCGACGCGACCCCTACTCGTTTCCCGGCACACATTGCCGAGGAGCAATCTCGTTCAACCCGGCGCTCATCGCGTTCTCGTCTGCGCATGGTCCTCAATCCAGTTCTGGACATCGCTACACTTGTAGAGCACTACGCGCGGTGAAGGCTTGTAGAACTTAGGCCCCTTGCCCGTATAACGCAACTGCGCAAGATTTCCCTTGGTCATGCCAGGCATGCGAGACGCCACTTCGTCATCGCTGATGTATGGCTCCGATTCAATTACTGCTGTATTCATTGCAACCCCTTTCAATTGACTTGCCTATTTGTTGACAGATTTGCCATTGCTGTGATTGTAGCATATCATTGCCTCTATGTTGTCAACATGGCTATTGCAAAGTGATTGTCATCCATGCGATACTTACCGTTATGAGTGCGGAAGAGACAAACCCGTTATACGAAGACGCGGCCTATGCCCTCGACGTAGACAAATGGAAGTTCATCGTCTTCACGGATTTGGAGCGCATGGACCGAACGGCATTCGTCTCCATTGCGCCAGAAATCGCCGTCAGAGCCGATTACTGCATCCGCGCAATGGAAGACCGCATCGGAAAATACGACATCCGCCTTCATATGGGTTACAGCGAGGAAGAGCAGCGCATCGTACTGCGGAACTGCGAGATCAGTACCACGCGGGAACTGAAAATCAGGGACATCGCGCGCCTACCTATCGAGCAGATCATCCGCTCCTACCATCCCCCGCTGTGGGCCTATGAGATCACGAATACTGGAACCGACATCTTCGGCCCGCTGCCGGATTGGGAACATGACGTGCTGCACAACATCGATTTCCCTGCGCTCCGCAAGCAAGGCCCCACACCTAATACTCTGAAATGGGTCTCACGAGTCTATTCGGTTACCCAGCTCAACAAAGGTCCAGCGACAAAACATTTGACAGAAGTCTTCGGCATCCCTCTGCGAACCGCCTCGCATTGGCTAACGCTCATGAAAGAGCGCGTTCCAGAGTCAGCTTCAGCAAAGCTTCCACTACCTATTACCGTTCACGACGAAACCGAACCCGGCACCCCCGCTGGCATCTCTCTAGAGAAGCTTCTGCAATAAGGGTTGTCTCCTTCGGCAACGTCGAAGGAGACAACCAATCATGCCCATATACGCCTATACCACCAAATCCGGCAACAAACTGTACCGAGTCAGCTACCGCGACCCCAATCACGTCCAGCGCACCAAGCGAGGCTTCCGACGGCGGAAAGACGCGCAGGATTATCTGGCCCGTATGACGACGTACATTGCAGACAACGACTACATCGACCCGAATGCGGGCAAAACGCTAGTCCACCAATTCGCAGACACTTGGCTGAAGGGCAAGAAGAACGTCGTCAAGCCTAAGTATTACGGCGACCTTGAATGCTCGTGGAGAGTGCACGTATGCGGCACCTGGGGAAACCGGGAAATCGCATCCATCAGGCACAGCGAGATACAGGCTTGGGTTAGCGAACTAGCCCAGCGACGTTCCGCGACGATTACCATTCGCGCTCATGGAGTGCTCAAAGGAGTGCTGGACCTTGCGGTCCGAGACGGCAGCATACGACGCAACCCAGCGGATGGATGTCAGCTGCCAAGAAAGCAGCGCAAAGACCGCACTTACCTCACACCCGCACAAGTTCTCAGCCTTGCTCAGGCAGCAGGTAGTTACCAAGCTCTGATCTTAACCCTTGGCTTCTGCGGTCTCCGCTGGGGCGAAGCGGCTGCGTTACGCGTCAAACATGTGGATACTAAGAGCAATCGTCTCAAAGTGCGATTGAGCTGGGTCCGATCCGGCAGAGATCATTTCGAAGGCGCTCCAAAAACTTGGGAGATACGAGATGTCCCCGTCCCGACACAAGTGATGGAAGCAATCAAGAAGCAATGCGACGGCAAGGATCCCGAAGACTTAGTATTCACTTCGCCTTCAGGCGGTCGTCTACGAGAACAATCGGCGAAAAACCACGGCTGGTATGCAAGAGCATTACGCGATTCCGGCGTCCCAACGCTAACCTGTCATGATCTTCGACATACAGCGGCATCCATCGCCATCAGTTCCGGGGCAAATGTCAAGGCGGTCCAACGTATGCTCGGGCACAAGAACGCAGCAATGACACTGGACACCTACGCAGATCTATTCGACACCGATCTTGATGACGTGGCAACATCCATCAGCAGCAAGATCGCAGCCGCCGAAGCCGAGAAATAATGGGTACTGCCGCGCTTCAGTACCGGCGACCGTCGTCTTACACGAACAAGCACTGTAAGTTCGCTCTGAGAAGATCAGCTCCCAGCATTTCGCTAGGGGCAACGGCAGCAATCCTTGGACCGGGACTCTTCCCCGTCGGTTCTTCCTGCGCATTCCGTGACAACGCGGTGACAACATTTCGGCGAAATCCGTGTGATTGAGCAGGCATCAACAAAATCAAAAATCGTTGAAATGATTGGGCTCTAGAGCCTCGACGTTGAGACTAGTGGAGCGGATGACGGGAGTCGAACCCGCCTCTAAAGCTTGGGAAGCTTTCGTTCTACCGATGAACTACATCCGCAGGTGGCCCTTGTGAGGCACAGGAGGTAAGTCTAGCACATGCACAGGGCACGTTCCTCATTCTGGACGCCTCTGTCATCCTGAGCGGAGCGCAGCGCGGAGTCGAAGGATCTCGCCCAGTGATACGCGCAGCGAAGAGATCCTTCGACTCGCTTCGCTCGCTCAGGATGACGGCAAAACCGTCAGTATCCGACCTGCGCGGGGCCGGAGGCGCCGCCGACGCGCTGGGCGCTCATCTGGCGGGCCATGTCCATCAGACGGGCGATGCGATCTTCGGTGGGCGGATGCGTGGAGAACAGCTTGGAGAAACCGACCGCGGAGAAGGGGTTGGCAATCATCAGCGCGGAGACCGCCTGCGTGCCGGCCGTCTTGGGCATGCGGTTGGCCTGCACACCATAGGTGATCTTGTTCAGGGCGGAGGCGAGCGCCTCGGGATCTCCGGTGAGCATGCTGCCGTCCTCGTCGGCGTCATATTCGCGCGTGCGAGAGATCGCCATCTGAATCAGCGAAGCGCCGATAGGGGCGAGGATGCTGCTCAGCAGCACTCCGATCAGACCGAAGCTGCCGCCGTTGTCCTCACGGTCGCGTCCGCCGCCGAAATACATGAGGGAATAGCCGAGATAGGTGATCACCGTGGCCATGGCGGAGGCGATGGCCGAGGTGAGGATGTCGCGGTTGTAGACATGCATGAGCTCGTGTCCGAGCACGCCGCGGATCTCACGTTCGTTGAGGATGTTGAGGATGCCCTGCGTGCAGCACACGGCCGCGTGGCGTTCGTTGCGGCCCGTGGCGAAGGCGTTGGGGCTTTCGGTCGGGGCGACGTAGATACGGGGCATCGGCTTGCCGGCCTTGGCGGACAGCTCGCGCACGATGCGGTAAAGCGTCGGCGCCTCGGCCTCGGAAACCTCTTTGGCATGCATGGAGGCGATGGCGATCTTATCGGAGAACCAGTAGGAGCCGAAGGTCGTGACCAGACCGATGACGATGAAGATGCCAAGGGTGCCCCGGGTACCGCCGGTCGCCCACCAGATCAGCATGACGATGGCCCACATCAACGCGAAGAGCAAGGTGGTCTTCAGTCCGTTGAAGTGGCCGTGCACGCGCAATTTGCCATCCATACGGCACAGCCTACGAATGGCGGCTGGGCGTTTGCTGGGAGCGGGCAGATTCTCTCCTGCGGGAGAAATGGCGCGCCGAAGGCGTGACGGAGAGGGAGCACCGCCGCCAGGCGGATCCTAATGTGAGCGGGCCTTTCGGCCCGTGCTACCCCTCCGTCGCGCTACGCGCGACACCTCCCCTGCAAGGGGAGGAAAGAGCGGGCGCGCTTTGCTCAGCCTTCGTTCGCGAGCTTTCTCATCTGCTCCGGGTCGATGACCTTCTTGTGCTCGCGGCCTTCCTTGCCGCCCTCGGCGCGTTCGAAGGCGTCGATGCGCTTCCAGCCGGCGAAGTCGATCGGAGTCACGCCGCGCGAGGCGAGCAGGCGGTCGATGGATTCGGGGTCGCGGTCGGGGGCCACGCGGCCACCGGTAGCGGCCTTGGCCAGATCCTCGAGCATATTGGTGACGATGGCGAGCGCATCGGACTTGGTCGAACCAATCAGGCCGACCGGGCCGCGCTTGGCCCAACCGGTGGCGTAGAGGCGTTCGCGCACCTCGCCGCCCGCGGCTTCGGTGGTGATGCGGCCGTCGCCATTCGCGTTGGCCAGATGCGCGCCCTTGTCGTCATAGGCAATGCCGGGCGCCTCGGCCGGCTGATAGCCGATCGCGTGATACACGGCCTCAACCGGAATATCGATGAACTCACCGGTGCGGTGCATCACGCCGTCGGCGCCGGTTTCGGTGCGCTCGACGCGAATGCCCGACACCTTGCCGTCGGCCCCAAGGATCTCGGTGGGCGCCGAGTTGAAGTGGACATAGTATTTACGGTCAGCCGGATTGCCTTCGAAGTCGACGTCGCCGTCGTCCTCCATGTCCTCGGCCATCTCGCGGATGGCGAACAGCTCCTCGACCATCTGGCGGGTGAGCTTGTCCTTGCCGGCCTCCTCGATGGTGTCGTCATCGAGGTCGAAATCGTCCTCGTCGATGATGAGCTGCACGCCGGGCAGCTTCTCCATCTCACGAAGCTCCTGCACGCTGAACTTGGCCTGGGCCACGCCACGGCGAATGAACAGATGCAGTTCCTTGGCCCGGTTCCGCCCGATGCCCTCGTAGACGTTGTCGGGGATGTCCGTCTTGGCCTTGAGATCATCGGCATTGCGCATCAGCTCGCGGGCCACGTCCATCGCCACGTTGCCGCCGCCGATCACGGCCACGCGCTCGGCGGTCAGCGGCCATTCGCGGGCGCCGGTGGGATAGCCGTCATACCATTCGACGAACTTGGCCGCGCCATACACACCCTCGAGGTCCGCGCCCGGAAGGTTCAGCGGCTTGTCCTTGACGGCACCGGTGGCGAAGAGCACGGCGTCGTAGCGCTCCAGCAGCTCCTCGATCGAGACGTCCTTGCCGAACTCCACATCGCAATAGAGGTGGATATCCGGGTTGTCGAGCGTCTTCTCCAGCGCGTCGGCGATGAATTTGATCGACGGATGGTCGGGGGCGACGCCGTAGCGCACCAGACCGAAAGGCACCGGCAGCTTCTCGAACAGATCGATGCGGGCGGCGGTGCCGACGCCCAGCTCCTCGCCGAGCTTCTTGAGCTGGCGCAGGAAGATGTCGGAGGAGTAGACGCCGGCCGGGCCAGCGCCGATAACGGCAATACGAAGTTCTTGAGATTCAGTCACGGGGCACTAGCCTACCGCAAGTTGAGCTGCGCCAACAGGGGTCACGGGGCCCGGAAACGATGCCCAAGACGAACAGTTGGCGGATAGCACGAACAGTTGGCGGATGCCCGGCGCCACCAAGACGAAAAATACACGGTTTTCCACGCCTATATCCGTCCGAGGCCGCCAACTGTTCGGCGCATCCGCCAACTGTCCGGTTCACTCCTTGTCGAAGAGCGCGGTCAGCGCCCACAGGATCGACACCACATCGATGGCCTCCTGCAGGAACGCGCCGGCGACCACGGGGATGAGGTTGAACGCGGCGAGCACCATCGCGATGATCGACAGCGCCAAGCCGCCCACCACGGCCTGCAGCATCACGCGCTTGGTGCGCCGGGCGATGCCGATGGCGCGCGGCACGGCGGCGATGTCGTCGTTCATGATGACCACCTGCGCCGATTCGGAGGCGGCCGTGGAGGTGCCGTCGGTGATGGCCATGCCGATGTCGGCCGAGGCGAGCACCGGAGCATCGTTCACACCATCGCCCACCATCATGGTGATCGAACGGGTGATGGATTCGCCGGTGAGTTTCTGCACGATCTTGTCCCACCACGGCTGCGCGGGCGGCGTCTCGACCGTGGCGTTCTTGACGGCGGCGAGCTTGTCCTCGGGGAACAGCTCGGCGCGCACATCGTCGATGCCGACCTCGCCGGCGATGATATTCGCGGAGGCGCGCTTGTCGCCGGTGAGCATGGACAGGTGGCGCACGCCAAGTTCGCGCAGACGGGCCAGCGAGGACTTGGCGTTCTCGCGCGGGATGTCCTTGAGCACGATGCGCGCGACGAGACGCCCGTCCACCGACACGAAGGTGCTCATCTCGTCGGCGGCCAGCGGCGCGGTGAACACCGCGGTCGGATCGGCGTCGGGCACCGTATCCGTGCCCTCGGTCACGAAGGCGAAACGCCCGACCCGCACGCGGTGGTCGTTGACCTCGCCGGAGACTCCCTTGCCGGCATCCTCCTCGACATTGCGCACCACGGGCCGGTCGACGCCGTGGCCGGGCGCATCCGCCTCGGGGCAGTCACGCTGGCCGGCGGCCGCACGGGCATTGAGCCGCGCAATCGCCTCGGAGCCGGCCTTCGCGATGCCCTGCGCGAGAATATGCACCGAATAGGTTTCGAGCACGCCAGCGAGCATGAGGATATGGTCGTCGTTCAACGGTTCGCCCTCGGTGGTGTCGACGCGCACCACCTGCGGCTTCTTCACCGTCAGCGTGCCGGTTTTGTCGAAGAACACATGGCTCACGCGCCCCAGATATTCCAGCACTTCCTGCGCCTTGATGAGGATGCCGGCCTTGGCGAGGCGGCCGGTGCCGGCGATATAGGCGACAGGCGCGGCGATGAGCAGCGGGCAGGGCGTGGCGATGACGAGCACCTGCGCGAAGCGCGCGGGCACGCCGGAGACGATCCACGCGGTGCAGGCGATGAGGAAGGAGATGACGGTGAATGGCACGGCCAGCAGGTCGGCGGTGCGCACCACGGTGGCGCGCGAGTTCTGCGCGGAGGAGACGAGTTCGAGGATGCGCTGATACTGCGAGTCGCGCGCGAGCTCGGTGGCGCGCATGGCCAGCGTCGTCGAGCCGTTGATCGCGCCGGACATGACGCGGGCGCCGGCATACACCTCGCGCGGCACGGGCTCCCCGTTGATATTGCTCAGGTCAAGCGTGGCGGAGACGGACAGCAGCTCGCCATCGACCGGCACGGTTTCGCCGGGCAGCACGACGAGCACATCGCCGAGGCGCACCCGCTCGACCGGCACGGTCTCGAAATGCATGTCGGCATCGTCGAATTGATACCGCTCGTCGGCCTTGGTCACGGCGGACTCGCACTCGTCGCCCGTGCGGCCGGTCAGCGCGCACACGCCGTCGCCGGCGGCGACCATACGGAAGTCACGGCCATCAGCATCGCGGCGCACCGGGCTCACGTTGCGGGCGGCGTCGGGGCCGACGCCGGGAAGCTGCGTCACATGCGCGGTGACGGGCGCGGCCTTCATCAGGGCGGTGAGGTTGCTTTCGGCCTTGGCCTGCGCGTATTCCTCGATGGCCTCGCCGGAGTAGATCATGAGCACGATGGCCCAGCTGGCCCAGTATTCCTGCACGGCCACGGTGGACAGGATCGCCACCACGGCGAGGATATCCACGCCGACGTGGCCATGGCGGATGTCGTCAATCATGCCGCGCAGCGTGTCGATGACGGTGTAGGCGACCATGGCGATGACGATCCACTGGCCGATCGACGGGTCGACGGACCAGAACGGATGGCTCCACGGGCGCGCATTCCACAGCAGCGCAATCGGGATGACGGCGAGGACGGTGACGGGCAGTGGCGGCACCAGCGTGCACACGCCCCAGACTTTGCGGAAGAACGAAACGATACGATTCATCGTCTGCTCCTTACGTCGTATACGGAACCGGGCGCGCCAACCGCTTTCGCGCGCACCGGAGCTGCGATCACGCCTTGTTAGCCCATCGGCGGCATTGCCCGGGAGCGCTGCATTCCGACACACGGCGTAAAGATATTCGATATTCAGTTATGCGTTTGAAATTGTCCCCCACACCATAGCAATATGCGGTGCGCCGCGCAACCCGACGAGGATCGCGCGGCGCACCGCATGGAACAATATGGCGGGGCGGGCCGCCCCAATCCGCTTTCAGCGGAACCGGCGGTTTACCAGAGGCCGAAAGGGTCGCTCAGGCCGCCCCAATCGCCGCCGTTCTGGTCATCCTGACCGCCCTGGCCGTTGCCTTGGCCATTCTGGCCATTCTGGCCGCCCAAGCCGTTGCCGTCCTGGCTGTTGCCATTGCCGGACTCGGACTTGTTGGTGCCGTTGACGGACTCCTCCTGCTGGTCAAGCGTCACCTCGACGTCCATCGTCTTGCCATCGCGGACGATCGTCAGGGTCGCCTTGTCGCCGAGGGCGGCGGCGCGCACGAAGCCGAGCAGGGATTCGTTGCTGTTCACCGCGTTGCCGTCGAAGGCGACGATCGTGTCGTTGACCTTGAGGCCGGCCTTGTCGGCGGGGCCGCCGGAGACGACCGCGGAGCCGCCGGTGGACGGGGTGACGATCTGGGCGCCGGCGCGGGTGACGCCATCGGACTCGACCGCATTGGTGCGGATCGTCACGCCGAGGGCGACATGCTTGACCTTGCCGTCCTTGATGATCTCGTCGGAGACGCGCTTGACGAGGTTCGACGGAATCGCGAAGCCGATGCCGATGGAGCCCGCCGTGTCGGAGGAGCTCGAGGTCGAGGCGATCGACGAGTTGATGCCGATCATCTGGCCGGCCGCGTTGAAGGTCGGGCCGCCCGAGTTGCCGGGGTTGATGGCCGCGTCGATCTGCACGGCGTTGGTGACGATCTGGGAGCCGGACTCTTCGTCCATCACGCTCACCGGGCGGTTGAGCGCGGAGACGATGCCGGTGGTGGCGGTGTCGTCGTAGCCGAGCGGATTGCCGACGGCCATCACGTTCTCGCCGACGGCGAGCTTGCTGGAATCGGCGAATTCGACGGCCTTGAGGTCGCTCGGCGGATTGTCGAGCTTGATGACCGCGAGGTCGGTGGTCACGTCGGTGCCGACGAGCTGGGCCGAATACATCTGCCCATTGCTCAGCGTCACCTGGATCTTCTGCGCGCCGGAGATGACGTGGTTGTTGGTGACGACGTAACCCTTCTCGGCGTCGATGACCGCGCCGGAGCCCTTCGCCGAACCGTTCTGCATGATCGTCTGGATGGCGACGACCGAGCCGGAGACCTGCTTGGCGACGGCCTGCCAGTCGGGGGCCTCGCCGGTTTTGGCGGTGGCGGAGCCGGATCCGGACTGGTTCGAATTGACGTTCGCCAGCGAGTTGCTGGCGGGCAGCTTCACCCAGCCTTCGGTGACGGCCGCGAAGCCGAGGCCGAGGCACAGGGCCGCGGCGACGAGGGCGGCGACCACCGCTGCGATGATGGCCTTGGCGGTGGAGCTCAGCGGCTTGGCCGCGGTGCGCTGGCCGTTGGCGTTGGGGCCGGGCTGGCCCGGCTGGCCGTTCGGAGCGCCGAAGGGATTGCCCGGCGCGGTCGGGCCTTGGGGACCCTGGGGGCCTTGGGGCGGGAACTGCGGAGCCTGCGGGTTCTGCGGAGCCTGACCCTGCGGATTGGTGAAGGGATTGCCGCTGTAATACGGATTGCGGTCAGTCTGCTGGGGCGCTTGGTTCGACGCGCCATATGCCGGCTGCGCGTTCGCAGGCTGCGTCTGATTCTGCGCCGGGGTCGGGGTCGGCCCGTAGGCGCCGTATTCGGGGGCCGGGCGATACGGGGCGTCGGCCGGCGGCTGCGGCGCTCCCGAAACGACGGTGGACTCGCCCTTGGCGACGGAATAGTCCGGGGCGTCGTCGACCGGCAGCACCGCTTCGGTCGGCGCTTCGTTGGTCGGGGTTTCGCTTGCCGGGGTCGGGGCCGGGGCGGGCGCCTCGGCCGGGGTGATCGGGGTGG
Organism: Bifidobacterium sp. LH_730; assembly: GCF_056355835.1. Taxonomy (NCBI): domain Bacteria; kingdom Bacillati; phylum Actinomycetota; class Actinomycetes; order Bifidobacteriales; family Bifidobacteriaceae; genus Bifidobacterium; species Bifidobacterium sp. LH_730. The sequence continues at coordinate 174,798 of NZ_JBKETB010000006.1, read as the reverse complement.
TGGGTTGCGTGTCTTTCTCAGCGTTCCAGCCGTTGTTCTCTTCGGCCATCATGTCCTCCATTCGTCGGCGGCTTGTATGGGATCAGCAATCGCGCCGCCGGCTCTGCATTGCTATCTAGCAGTAAAGGCCCCACCTCTGGAAGTTTCCTGAACGTTATCCGAAAGGCATAGGGTAAACCTCTCGCAAGTTGCCGAACACCGCGCAATACAAGGGTTTCGGCGATGGAACAGGCCTTGCCCCTCGGTTCGCCTAGAGTGAAGCGTATGACCGACTTCCTTGAGCACCCGCGCGGCGCCGAGCCCGGGCAACCCGGCGACCGCGCCGCCTTCTCCTTCGAAACCATCACCCGGCTTCCTGATTCCGCCGACGGCTTGGGACGGAACGGCGCGCGATACGGACGCACCGGCATCATCCACACCCCACATGGCGATATCAAAACCCCGGCGTTCGTGCCGGTCGGCACCCAGGCCGCGATGAAGGCCGTGCTGCCCGAGACGATGAAGGACCTCGGGGCGCAGTGCATGCTCGCCAACGCCTTCCATCTGTTCGAACGCCCCGGCGAGGACATACTCGACGCCGCCGGCGGCCTCGGCAGATTCATGAACTGGGACCGGCCGACCTTCACCGATTCCGGCGGCTTCCAGGTGCTCAGCCTCGGCGCCGGCTTCAAGAAGACGCTGGCGATGGATGTCAGCGGCATGAAATCGGATGACGTGATCGCCGAGGGCAAGGAACGGCTCGCCTTCGTGGACGAGGACGGCGTGACGTTCAAATCGCCGCTCAACGGCTCGCTGCACCGGTTCAGCGCCGAGATATCGATGGGCATTCAGCACAAGCTCGGCGCCGACATCATGTTCGCCTTCGACGAGCTGACGACGCTGATGAACACGCGCGGATATCAGGAGCGCTCGGTGGAGCGCACCTTCCGCTGGGCGAAGCGCTGCGTGGCCGAGCACGAACGGCTGACGGCCGAGCGCGTCGGCAAACCCTATCAGGCGCTCTACGGCGTGGTGCAGGGCGCGAACTACGAGGACCTGCGCCGGCACGCGGCCGCGCAGATCGCCTCGCTCGACTTCGACGGCGTCGGCATCGGCGGCGCGATAGAGAAACGCATCATCGGCAATACCTGCGCGTGGATCTGCGACGCGATGCACGAGGACCGGCCGCGGCATGTGCTCGGCATCGCCTCGGTGGACGATATCTTCGCCTGCGTCGAGAACGGCGGCGACACTTTCGACTGCGTGGCCCCGGCCCGTTGCGGCCGTAACGGGGCGATCTTCACGCGGCATGGGCGGTACAACGTCAAACGCGCCGAGTTCAAAACCGATTTCGGACCGCTCGAGGAAGGCTGCGACTGCTACACCTGCCGCAATTATTCGAGGGCGTATGTCACGCATCTGCTGCGCGCCCGCGAGCTCAATGGATTCACGTTGGCGACGATCCACAACGAGAGGTTCTTCATCAAGCTGCTCGACGATATCCGCGCCTCGATCGACGGCGGCTATTTCAGCGAGTTCCGCGATGAGACGATGGCCCATTTTTATGGGGAATAACGGTCTCACTACAACGCTATAACCATCTCGACCTTCCTCACCAAAACAATCGTTGGAATCTCGCCATTCCCACGGAGAGTGGGACCGACGATGGTTATAGCGTTGTAGAAAACACACCACGACACGCCTTGTTGCGCTAATTGGCGGGGCGTGGTAAGTTATCCATTTGTCTGCGAGTGTGGCGGAATGGTAGACGCGCTGTCTTCAGGTGGCAGTGAGTGTATGCTCGTGGGGGTTCAACTCCCCCCACTCGCACCAGCGAAAAGGGCTGGAACCGATTGGTTCCAGCCCTTTTGCTTTAGGTTCGATTCCTACATCGCCCGTCTAAACCGACAATCGCAGCCCCGTTCCATCATCAACCCTCGATGGCAATCTGATGCTTGGCCTCGACCTGCGGCTTCGCCTCGGCCTTCGGCACCTCAAGGCACAGCGTGCCGTTCTTATAAGAGGCGTGGATGTCGGATTCCTTCACATCGTCGCCCACATAGAAGCTGCGGGACACCGAGCCCGCGTAACGTTCGCGGCGCAGCCACTTGCCGCCCTCATCCTTGTCCTCATGCGAGCTGTTGCGCTGCGCGGACACCGTCAGATAGCCGTTGCTCAGCTCCAGGTTGATGTCGTCCTTCTTGAAGCCGGGCATATCGATGTCGACGTCATAGCCCGTGTCGGTCTCCTTCACATCCGTGCTCATCATCGACTGGACGGGCATGCGATCCGCCGCACCGTTGGCGGCCTCGCGCCACCCCGCGAAGAACGGGTCATCGAACAGATCGGAGAACATCGTGTCGTTCATCAAAGCCGGAAACATTGCCATAATCCATACTCCTTGGCCGGAGTTGGAGCGGTTTGGCTTGCCGCCCGCGGCTCCGCTGGGAGCCCTGGACGGCTATCGTTGCCGTTCCCGGAACCCCTCGGCGGGGCTCCTTCGTTCCTTGTCACCTCCCCCAACATTCCCGAACGGATGCCATTCCATGATTTCACCGTGAGCATAATTCGACGAAGACCGCCCGACAACGCCTCGACGCCAAGCCCGCCCCGTTACATCGGCGCTGTATAAACGGGGTTGGTATGAGCATGACAGGGAACACGAATCAGACGAAAGGGGCTGCGGACGGAGAGCCGCACCATGGCCGGCATACGCTCGCGGGCATCCTTGGACCGGCCTTCGTGGCGGCTGTGGCCTATGTGGACCCGGGCAACGTCGCCGCCAACATCACTTCCGGCGCACGCTATGGATATCTGCTGGCGTGGGTGCTGGTGATGGCCAACGCGATGAGCGTGCTCATCCAGTATCAATCCGCCAAACTCGGCATCGTCACCGGCAAATCGCTGCCGCAGATTCTCGGCGAGCGCATGGGAGACGCCGGTCGCTTCATGTTCTTCGCGCAGGCCGAGGTCATCGCGATCGCCACCGACCTGGCCGAGCTGATCGGCGGCGCCATCGCGCTCAATCTGCTCTTCGGACTGCCGCTGTTCGTCGGCGGCTGCGTCATCGGCGCGGCCTCGACCATACTGCTGCGCTTCGAAGGCGGGCGGACGCACCGGCTGTTCGAACGCATCGTCATCACGCTGCTGCTGGTCATCACCTTCGGATTCATCGCCGGTCTGTTCATCGACCCGCCGAACCCAGGCGAGGTGGTCGGCGGCCTCGTCCCGCATTTCCGCGGCACCGATTCGGTGCTCATGGCCACCTCGATGCTCGGCGCCACCGTCATGCCGCACGCCATCTATCTGCATTCGACGCTGGTCAACGACCATTACGCCCCCGGCCAGTCCAAGCCCAGCATCCCGCGTCTGCTGCGCGGCTCGAAGATCGATGTGGCGTGGGCGCTGCTGCTCGCCGGCAGCGTGAACCTGTGCCTGCTCATCCTCGCCGCGAACTCGCTGTACGGCATGAGTGGCACCGATTCGATCGAAGGCGCGCAGCATGCGATCGTCACGGTGCTCGGCCCCGTGATCGGCACGATCTTCTCGATCGGCCTGCTCGCCTCCTCCCTGAGCTCGACCTCGGTGGGCACCTATGCCGGCGAGGAGATCATGAGCGGCCTGCTGCACGTCAGGGCACCGATGTGGGCATGCCGCCTGGTCACGTTGGTTCCGGGACTCGTGGTGCTGTGGTTCGCCCCGAATCCAACGATGGCGCTGGTGATCGGCCAGGTGATTCTGTCGATCGGCATCCCCTTCGCGATCATTCCGCTGCTGCGATACACGCATGACCGCGAGTTGATGGGCGAATGGGCCGACGGGCGGTTCAAGCACGCGCTGTTCGTCGCGGTGGCAGCGCTGATCATCGCCCTCAACGTCACGCTGATCGCACTGACGATCCTGGGGAAGGCTTAGCAGCGTCGGCGGCGCAGCGGACGGAGCGGGGCCGGTCCGGAATCAACGGTCGACGCCGCCAAAAGCCTCGGTCAGGCTCCGCCACTCGTTCTCGTCGATGGCGAGCAGCGAGCCGTGGCGTGCGAAGGGCGGCATTTCGTATTCTTCGACCCCGAGTTCGCGGAAGGAACCGGCACGGGTCGGATCGTCGGCGATCAGCGGAATATAGCCGCGCCTGGCGTTCGCGTATTCGTCGACGAAAAGCAGCGTCGTCCCATCGGCGCGACGCACGGCGGCCGGCCCCTCGACCCAGCTCAGGTCGGCGAGCGCGCGCTGCGGCACATCGGCGAAACCGGCCGACAATGGCTCGCATGTCGCTCCGTCCCCATCGAAGAGCCGGGCGGAGACCTTGACATCGATGCGTTTGTCCCGCTCGTCCTTGATGACCATCAGCCACCGGTCGTCGCACGGCATCAGCAGCATATCGATGCGCGAATGCGCGTCGTCAAACAAGGGGAACGGCTCGGAACAGGTCGTGAAATCCCCGGTCCAGCAGCCGTAGATGCGCTCCTTGGCATAGCCATCGCCGCCCGTGGCGCTGGACCATGCGATCAGATACCGGCCGGCCTGCGGCACCCACACGGCCTTGGGTGCCCACGCATTGCCGGCGCCCACGCCGTCGGCGACGGGCAGCAACGTCGGACCGGACCAGTGCGCGAGATCATCGGAACGCCACACGAGGATATCGGTGCGACCGTCCGATTCCATGCGGTCCCAGTCAGGGCGTCCCTCGGCATCCGCATACCGGGGATGCTTGGTGTTCAGGTCGGTGGCGATCAACACAAACCCGCCGTCGGCCAGCCGCAGCACGAACGGATCGCGCGCCCCGCAATCGTTGATCTGCGATTCGAGCACGGGCCGCCCGCCGTTCAAGGGCGACCAATGCAGGCCGTCGCGGCTTACGGCGAAGCGCACCTGCTGGTCGTCGGCGAGTGTTTCGTCGCCGCTGAAGTAGGTGTAGAGATATCCGGCGGTGTTCATGGTGTGCCTTCCTTTGCCTTACCCGGACATGGAAAGGTGGCGTCCGTCCCGTGTGGGGCGGAAGCCACCCATTCGTTCGAGGAGGAGAATCCTCATATGGACGGCGCGCTGCGAATCACACCATCCACGCTATTTTCAGCCGTTGGACGGTCACTTATTGACGGTGTATCCCTGGCCTTCGGCATATTCGACGAGCTTGTCCTGCCACTGCTTGAGGCCGTCCTGCATGGTGGTGCCGTCGCCGGAGAAGGCCTTGCCCACGGTGTCGGCGTAGACGTCGTTCGCGTAGACCTGGAAGGGAAGGAACTGGAATTCGGTCTTCACGTCGGCCGCGGACTGGGCGAGCACCTGGTTGATCTGCTGGCCGCCGAAGTAGTCCCATTCCTTGTCAAGGAAGGCTTTGTCCTCCAAGGTGGCCTTGTCCGGAGGGAAGCTGCCGCCCTCGGTGAAGGTCTTGTTGCCGCCGCCGATGGCGACGTACTGCGCGAACTTGTAGGCCGCCTCGGCGTTCTTGGTGCCCTTGACGACCGCGAGCGCACCGCCGCCGTTCTCGGAGCTCACGGCTTCGCCGCTCGGGGTGGGCAGTGCGGCCACGCGGTACTTGCCGGCCGCATCCTTGACGCTGTTCTCCAGCGTGATCGGCATCCAGGCGCCGGTGAGCAGCGAGGCGATCGAGCCATCGTTCAGCGACTTGTACCAATCCTCGGACCAGCCGGCCGTCTTGGTGTCGATGAGATCCTCGGAGATCATCTTCTGCCAGAACTCGGCGAAGGCCTGCACACCCTTGTCGCCGGTCAGGTCGATGGTGAGGTTCTCGCCGTCGAGCTGGAAGGGCTCGCCGCCGGCCTGCCACATCATCGACATCGCGAAACCGGCGTCGCCGGAGTCGGAGGTGATGTAGGAGCCGGTGGCGCGGATCTTCCTGGCGGCCTCGTAGAACTCGTCCCAGGTCTTCGGCGCCTCGGTGACGCCCGCCTTGTCAAAGACCTCCTTGTTGTAGAACATCGCCATCGGGCCGGTGCCGAGCGGCAGGCCATAGACCTTGCCCTGCACGGTGACGGCGGACTTGGCGCCGTTGGTGAACTGGTCCATGATGCCGTCGGCGCCATACTGGCCCAGGTCCTCAAGGCCTTCGGTAAGGGCGAACTGGGGGATGGCGTTGAAGTCGAGCTGCACGACATCGGGGGCGCCGGAGCCGGCGTTGAGCGCGTTGCTCAGGGCCGTGTATTCGTCGGCGTTGGTGCCGGCGTTGGTGAGCTTGACCTTGATATCCGGATTCTCCTTTTCGAATCCTTCGATCACATCGCTCAGCAGCGGCTCCCAGCCCCAGACGTTGAGCTCGGTGGCGCCGCCGTCGGCCTTGGCGGTGGAGTCGTCCTTGGCTGCCGTATCGGATCCGCAGGCCGCGAGGGGGACGATCATGGCGGCGGCCGCCGCGAGAGCCACGGCCTTCTTCCTCAATGTCAACATATCTGCTCCTTTGCGTTTCATTTAGCGGTAAACTTGTACCGGTAAACTAGATGGTATTGCTTGATATCGGACTTGTCAAATCCAACGGGAGCCATGCGGCTCGCAGACCCGACAAACCGTATAATGAAGCCGAAAACACAGGGGAGGGCAGCGATGACGACCACGATCCAGGATGTCGCCGAGGCCGCGGGCGTCTCGAAAATGACCGTCTCCAACGTCGTCAATGGCAAACCGAACGTCGGCGCGGCGACGCGCAGGCGCGTGCTCGAGACCATCGAAAAGCTCGACTACCGCCCAAACGTCGCGGCCAGCGCCCTGAGTTCGGGGCGCAACGGATTCGTCGAGATCATCGTGCAGGACCTCGATTCCCCCTTCTATGGCCGCCTCACCCGCGCGATGTCCGGGCGCATCGACGCCGCCGGCATGCACGCCATCGTGCGTCAGACCCTCTATTCCGAGGAATCGGAACGCCGCATCCTCGGCCAGACCCCCCGCTTGTTCTGCGACGCGCTGGTGCTGGTGACGCACGGCATGTCATTGGACGAAGCACGCAACCTGGCCCGCGGACGCGTGCTGATCCTCGTCGACGAGCTATCGGACCAAAACGAGTTCTGCACGGTGAACACACCGAATCACGACGGCGCCAAGGCCGCGATGGCGCATCTGCTTGAGGTCGGAGTGCGCCGTCCCTTCATCCTTGGCGCGGGCCGCGACCAGATCGACCGGGGAAATGGTGAGCAATGGGCCGATCTCGTCGGCTCGACCCGTCTGGCCGGAGTGCGCGAAGCGTTGGCCGAACACAGCATGGAGCTGACCGAGGCCATGTGCGTTCCGATGGACTGGACCTACGAGAACGCCCAGGTCGCCGCGCGACGGCTCGCCGCGGAGCACCCGGAATGCGACGGCATCTTCGCAATGGCCGACACCGTGGCCTTCGGCGCGATCCGCGGACTGGCGGATGCCGGCGTGCGCGTGCCCGAGGATGTGCGGGTCGCAGGCTTCGACGGGGCCACGATCGGCCGTTTCACCACACCCTCGCTGACCACCGTCGATGTGGATATGGATGCGATGTCCGACATCATCGTGCGCCGCCTGCGCGAACAGCTCGACGCGGACGGGCCGCGGCCCGCGGCGACCCACGACATCGCGCCCTTCACGTTGCGCATCGCGGAGTCCACACGCTGATTCCCACCGGGGCGCCGCCCCACGCGCCCGCACGCGCCCCTGCCACGTCTCCCCCCGCCAACGCTTCGCCACCGGCCCCGCTGCCCCGCGCACAGGAAGCTCTCAGACTCCACACAGGGGTATAACAGTGATGGACAAGACAACGGTCACATTGCGTGACCATAGTGGGTAGGTACGGGATGCCTGCGCCTCGTGACACCTCGCGACGCCTTGCGATGGCATCCCGGCCAATTTGCGACGCACGCCCGCCCTCCCCGCGGCAGCGGACGCCCGCGCGCACGAGAACTGGAGAAGTACCGCATGTTTGTGCTCAAAAACGCATGGGCCGCGCTGGGACGCCGCAAATGGCGCACCGCGCTGACCGCTCTGCTGGCCCTGATCATCACCTTCGCAAGCTTCGTCTCACTGGCGGTGGCCAAGGCCAACGACACCGCGAACGGCTCGGAGCTCGACGCGCAGAAGGCCACCGCCGCCGTCCGCCTCAGCGACAAGGCGCGCGCGAAGTATGACGGCACGGACCCGAAGTGGGCCGAGAACAACCATCTCAACTGGGACGACTACACCAAGGTCGCCACCGCCGTGCAGACGGCCGGCCTGCAGTTCCAATACACGCTCACCGACACGGTTCCCGTGCGCCAGACCAACTCGATCAAGGCGATCGCCGGCTCCGACGACCCGGGCGCCGACAAAACCGGCGGCGAGCTGCTGATGCGCTCCTTCTACACGCTCGACGCGGCGAAGGACAACAGCCTCGGCGCCTACAAGGTGGTCGAGGGCAAGCACCTGAAATACAGCGGCGGCAAGGACAACGGCGTGCTGATCTCGCGCGACCTGGCCACCCTGAACAAGCTCAAGGTCGGCGACAAATTCAAGGTCGCCGAGCCGGGCGACAAGTCGAAGACGCACGAGCTCACGGTGCGCGGCATCTACGAATACACCGCCGAGCCCACCGCGGCCGACGCCGCCGGCAAAGCCGCTTCCCTGGCCAGCCCGAAGCTGTCGAAGGACAACCGCGACAACGCGATCTACACGACCTATTACACCTTCTACACAGCCGGACTCGACGCCAGCGACGGCAAGGGCTGGGCCAAACCCGACCTCGACATCGTGTTCCAGCTGAGCAGCAAGGCCGATTACACCAAGTTCGAGAAGGCCTTCAAGAAGGCCAAGCTCGACGACAAGTATGTGGTGAGTTCGCCGAGCCTCGACGAGTATCGAGCCTCCATCGCGCCGCTGGGCGCCTTCAACGACCGCATGCGCGTGACCTCCATCGCCGTGTGGGCGGTCGGCGGCCTGCTGCTGCTCGCGCTGACGCTGTCCGCCTCCTGGTTCGGGCGGCGCGAGGAGACCGCCACCGCCCTGCTGGTCGGCGTGTCCAAGGGCCGCCTCGGCTGGCAGTTCATGGTCGAGACCTTCGTCCCGACGCTGTTCGGTCTGGCCATCGGCGCGGTGGCCGGCGGCTTTGCGGCCGGCCCGATCGGCCGCGCGCTGGCCGACGGCCACGCCACCCCGGTGAACGGCACGATCATCTGGCAGGTGGTCGGCGGAGGACTCGCCGCGGCGCTGGCGCTGGCCATCGTCGCCGCGCTGGGCGCCGCCGCCTTCGACGCCAGCCGCATCTTCGAGGCGCGCACGGAGGCCAAGGCATGACGGGCACGACGAACACGACGGGCGACAAGGAGCATCTGGATATGAACGCCGACGAGACGAAGGACGAAACCATGGCCGAGAAGACCGCCGAGACCGTGCAGACGGACGCCGTGGAGACCGTGGACGCCGCGGCCACGGCTATGCCCACCGACGCCAGCGAAACCCCCGAGATCCCCGAGACGGTGCAGTTCGGCATCGACTTCGACGATGACGAGGAGACGGATGCCGCCGAAGGCGACGGCGAGCCGGCGGACGCCATCGATATCTCCACTCTCGCCGCCGAAGCCGAAGCCATCGATGACGACGCGTCCAGCGCCGAATCCGCCCCGCGCTCCGTGGACGCCTCGACCGCCATGGCCGCCGCGAACGCGCAGCGGGTCAACGACACCCTGGCCCTCGGCGCGCAATCCGCGGAGAACACCGCGGACACCGCCGCGGCGGCAGCCAAGGCCGCGCCCTCCGGGACCGCCGCGACCCGCCTGTCCTCGCATATCGACCGCGAGCTGGGCGATGCGGACGAGCAGATGTTCGTCAAGTCATATCCGACTTTCTCCCTCAACAAGCTCACCGTCGCCGACCGCCGCTCCGGGCGCAACGTGCTCGACCAAGTGGACATGGTCTTCCGCGCCGGCAAAACGCATGCCGTGCTCGTGCCGGCGGGCGACCCGGCGCAGCACCGCGCGCTTGTGGGCGCGATGGCGGGCCTCGTCGCGCCGACCTCGGGCTCGGTGATGAACAAAAGCGCGAATATCGCGGAGCTCGAGCCCGTCGAGCTGCGGGGGCACCGGCTGGGCGTGGTGCCGCAGCGGTTCGCGGTGCGCGACGACATGGACGCCGAGGCCAATGTGCTCTATGCGATGGATGCCTCGAACCGCACGTTCTTGAAGCCCAAGCCGGTGATCGCGCGCGAGCTGCTGGCCCGCGTGGGCTTCGACGGCGCGACGACCGGAGTGAAGGCCGGCGCGCTGCCGGCGCTGGAACGCTACCGCGTGGCGATCGCACGCGCCCTGAGCTGCGAGGCCGAGGTGCTGATCGTCGACGAGCCGGCCGCCTCGCTGGACGGCGACGCCGACGCCGCCGAGATCATGCGGCTGCTGGCCACGCTCGCGCACAAGGGCGACCCGAAGCACTGCGTCATCATCGTCACCGCCGACCGCACGCTCGCCGAAACCGCCGACGTCACCTACGAGCTGTAGACGCCGACCACCATGTCGGGGCCCGCGGAACGACTGCGTTCCGCGGGCCCCGACGCCTTCTCCCGTCATGGTCCGCATGCCGCCATATGCGCCGCGGATCGCATCGAGCGGCACCGACACCGCGCGATGCCGACGACTCCCGATCAAGATCCGACGGCAATGGAGCTTTTGCAAGTATTGCCAAGGCTCGCAGGCTCGGTTCGAGACCATGCGTACACTATGACAAGGATAGAAAGGGAGTACTATGAGCTTTCTCGACCGCTTTGAGAAGGGCGTGGAGGACAAGGTCAACGGAGTCTTCGCCAAATTCGGCTCCAAGGACCTGCAGCCCGTCGACCTCTCCAGCGCGCTGGAGCGCGAGATCGACAACGAGGCCATGCCCGTCGGCCGCGACCGCACGGTGGCCCCGAATGAATACCGCTTCAAGCTGAGCACTCCGGACTTCGACCGCATCGACCAGTGGGGCAGCGAGGCCCTGGCCAACGAGCTGGCCGACAACCTCACGCAGTATGCGAAAAGCCAGCACTACGCCTTCGTGGGGCCGGTGGTGGTGATTTTCGAGGAGGACCTCGACCTCAACAAAGGCGATTTCAAGCTCACCTCCGAATCCGTGCAGGGCAACGCCGTGCCCGTCACCACCGACGCGCAGACCGAGGACTGCCCGGTGCTCGAGGTCAACGGCAGCCAGTATCTGCTCACCAAGGAGAAGACCGTGATCGGCCGCGGCTCCGGCTGCGACATCGTGATCGACGATCCGGGCATCTCCCGCAAGCATCTCGAGATCGACATCACCGACAACGGCGTCGTCGCGCGCGACCTCGGCTCGACCAACGGCACCTATGTCGAGGGCCACCAAGTCCCGGCCGCCACGCTGCTCGACGGCAACACCATCACCATCGGACGCACGCGCATCCTGTTCTGGGCCTCCTCCGAGGAACAGGCCTAAGCCACCCGGAGCCAAGGTCCGTCATTATGACCGAACTCACCTTCGCGTTGCTCAAGTATGGATTCCTGATCCTGCTGTGGGTATTCGCATGGCTCGCGGTGCGCTCGCTGCACCGCGACATCACCTCGTTCTCCCCCCGCCCCTCGCGTTCGCGCCGGCGCAGGGAACGCCACGCGCGCGCGGCGGCCACCGCCACGGCCCCCGTGGCCGCCGCCAATCCGGCGTTGCCGGGCACGCCCGCGCCGAACGCCGATCCGACGCTGCTCGTCGTCATCGACGGCCCGCTGGCCGGCACCTCGATGCCGCTGACCGCCGGGACGGCGATCACACTCGGCCGCTCCGCCTCGAACGCCGTGGTGCTCGACGACGAATTCGTCTCCTCGCACCATGCCCGCGTCTACCAGGACCCGGCCACCGGCCGCTGGGCCATCGAGGACCTGGGCTCCACGAACGGCACCGTGGTCAACCACCAGCGCATCGCCGCCCCCACGCTGCTGCCCGCGCGCATCCCGGTGCGCATCGGCGCTACGACCTTCGAACTGAGGTAGCCGCCCGATGCCGAATTCCCCCACCCCACAGACCCTGTTCCTCTATTCGACCACCGTGTCGGATGTGGGCACCGTGCGCTCCAACAACCAGGACTCTTCCTTCGCGGGAGAGCATCTGGTGGCGATATGCGACGGCATGGGAGGCCACGCCGGCGGCGACACCGCCTCGACGATCGCGATACGGTCGCTGGCCCATATCGAACAGGACGACACGGGAGGGGACATCGCCGCGATCGCGCGGATGATGGAGACCTCCGTGATGGCCGCGCACGACGCGATCGTCGGCAAGGCCAAGCGCGAACGCAAGCTGGCCGGCATGGGCACGACCGTCACGGCCGTCGCGCTTGTGAACGGCCACTGGGTGCTCTCGCATATCGGCGATTCCCGCGCATATCTGCTGCGCGACGGCAAGCTGCGCCGCATGACCGCCGACCACAGCTATGTGCAGCACCTCATCGACACGGGCCGCATCACCGAGGCCGAGGCGCGAAACCATCCGCAGCGCAACGTCGTCATGCGCGTGCTCGGCGACTTCGACATCGATCCGCGCCCCGACATCGCGATCCTCGACGCGCGGCCGGCCGACCGCTGGCTGCTGTGCTCCGACGGCCTGTGCGGCGTGCTCGAGGATGAGACGATCGCCTCGATGATGACCCAGCTGTCCGACCAGGAGGAATGCGCGCAGACGCTGGTGTCGATGGCGCTCAAGGCCGGCAGCACCGACAACGTGACGGCCGTGATCGCCGATTCGACGCTGGCGCTCGACGCCGATGCCTTCGACCTGCCGCACCAGACGCCGCTGGTCGGCGGCGCGGCCAGTGCCAGCCTCGAGCCGATCGCCGACATCGTCAACGAACCGGTGGCCTCGGCCCCGTCGCTTCGTTCCGACGGCTCGCCCGCGCAGCGCGCCGCGGCCCTGGCGCAGGAGGCCGCGCAAGTCGCCGAGGAGGAGGGCGCGCAGGCGCGCATCGCCCAGCCTTCGGCGGTGCGCGAGGAAGCCGGCGAACGCGACAATCCCGACACCGGCGAGATCCCGGTCGTCCAGAAAAGCGACGGCCGTCTGTCGGCCGACCCGAACGACCCGGATGTGGCGCAGGCCATCCACCACGAGAAGATCAGGAAGCGCAAGTCCGACCATGCCAGGACCCGGCGCAGGCGCGTTCTCGCCGTCGTCATCGTGCTGGCCGTGCTGGCCGCGTTGGCCGGCGCCGGATGGGGAGCATGGCGCTGGAGCCAGACGAAGTACTACCTGACCGAGTCGAACGGCGCGGTGACGATCTGGCAGGGCGTGCCGACCGATCTGTTCGGCATCGACCTGTCGCACGAGGTCGAGCGCACGTCCATCAAAACGGCCCGGCTGCCCCAGTCCTGGCGCGACCAGCTGGCCGAGGGCATCACGGTGGACAACTATGACGAGGCCATCCGCCACGCCAATCTGATTCGCCGCGAGCTGAAGAAGAACCTCGAGCGCCAGCAGAAGGAAGAGGCGGACAAAAGCGGCAAGGCGGATGCCGGGAAAACCGGATCCGACGAGTCGAAGCAATCCAAGCCCTCCTCGACGGACGCCTCCGACAAGGACGCTGACAAGGCCACGGACGCGCCTGACAAGGACGGTGAGGGCCGATGATCGTCACCCGTCTGCGTCAGATGGCACTGCTGCTGCTGGCCATGTTCATCGGCGCCATCGCACTGGTGCAGATGTTCGAACGCACCACCGGAGGCTTCCCCGCCGGCTATGCGGCCATGTTGGCGCTCGTCGCCGCGCTGCTGCTCGTCGACTGGGCCCTGGTGCTCAAATTCCAGCCCTATGCCAGCCAGACGATCATGCCCTGCGTGCTCCTGCTCAACGCGATCGGACTGACGATGATTACGCGCATCGACCAGGCCGAGGGCACCTCCGTGGGGCTGCGGCAGCTGATTTGGCTTGCCGTGGCGCTGGTGCTCTGCGGCGCGCTTGTCGTGGCGCTGCGCGACTACCGGCTGTTGCGCCGCTTCTCCTATGTGTGCATGGTCGTGGGCCTGGTGCTGCTGCTGTCACCGATGATCCCGGGACTCGGCCAGAACGTCAATGGCGCACGCATCTGGATCCACATCCCCGGCCTGGGCTCGATGCAGCCGGGCGAATTCGCCAAACTGTTCCTCGCCGTGTTCTTCGCGGCCTATCTGTTCAACCACCGCGACCAACTGGCGGTCGGCGGGCGCAAGGTGCTCGGGCTCCAACTGCCGCGTATCAAGGATCTTGGCCCGATCGTCATCGTGTGGGTCGCCTCGATGGGTGTGCTCGTCGTGCAGCATGACCTCGGCACCTCGCTGATGTTCTTCGCGATGTTCGTCTCGATGCTCTACGTGGCCACCGGCCGCGGCAGCTGGATCGCGATCGGCTTCGTGGCCTTCGGCGCGGGCGCGGTGGCTGCCACGACGATCTTCAGCCATGTCGGCGCGCGCATCGACAACTGGCTGCACGCCTTCGACCAGGCGCAGTATTCCGCCGCAGGCGGCTCCTACCAGCTCGTGCAGGGCGTCTTCGGCCTGGCATCCGGCGGCATCTTCGGCACCGGACTGGGCCAGGGCCATCCTTCGATCACCCCGCTGGCCAATTCCGACTACATCTACGCCTCCGTGGGCGAGGAGATGGGACTGGTCGGGCTGCTCGCCGTGCTGCTGCTTTACATCATCATCATCGCCTCCGGATTCGTGACCGCCATGAAGATCAAGGACGGCTTCGGCAAACTGCTCGCCTCCGGGCTCGTCTTCACGATGGCCTTCCAGGTGTTCACCGTCGTCGGCGGCATCACGCTCGTCATCCCGCTGACCGGCCTGACCATGCCGTATATGGCCGCCGGCGGCTCCAGCCTCATCGCCAACTACCTGTTGGCCACGCTGCTGGTCATCATCTCGAACTCGGCCAACAAACCCGCGGCCGACACCTCGAGCGAGACCTTCCAATACGAGGCGCTGGCGGCATTGCGCGACCGCGAGCTCAAGGAGCGCAGCGAACAGGAGCCCGCCCGCCGCACCTCCTCGAGCACGCCCACCGAACCGGTGGACGTCGCCTCCCTCCGCAGTGACCCCGCCTTCGTCGGGAGCGTCGCCGAAGACCTCGACGAAGACGCGGAGCTGACCGCCACCCGCGAGCATCCGGTCGTGCCGGACATCCCCGCTCCCCCGGCCCCACGCACGGCGAGGGGAGGCGCACAATGAACAAAACCCTGCGCCAGCTCTTCACGGCCGTCATAGCCCTGTTCGTCGTCCTCGGCCTGTCGACGACCGTCATCACCGCCATCCGCGCGAACACGCTCAACGCCGATTCGCGCAACCAGCGCGCGCTCTATCACGAGCTCGGCGCGCCGCGCGGCTCCATCCTCGCCTCCGACGGCACCGTCATCGCCAAATCCGATCCGGTCAACGACGCGTTCTCGTATCAGCGCTCCTACGCCAACGGGCCGCTCTACGCGCCCGTGACCGGCTATTTCTCGATCAACCAGCCCGCCGACCGCGGCATCGAGGCATCCCGCGCCACATTGCTGTCGGGCCAGTCCGACACGCTGTTCTGGTCGCGGGTCAAGGCGATCGTCACCGGACAGACCAACAAGGGCGCCTCGATCGAAACCTCCATCAACCCCAGGCTGCAGCAGATCGCCTACGACCAACTCAACGGCAAGGAAGGCTCGGTCGTGGCCATCGAGCCAAGCACCGGGCGCATCCTCGCGATGGTGTCGACCCCGAGCTACGACCCCAATGTCCTGGCCACGCATGACACCAAGCAGGCCGACGCCGCATACCAGGCCCTGGTGCAGGAAACCGGCAATCCGATGCTCAACCGCGCCACCTCGCAGCTCTATCCGCCCGGCTCCACGTTCAAAACCGTGGTCGCGGCCGCCGCGCTTGAAACCGGCGACTACAACCCCGACACGCAGCTTCCGGCCGGTGCCTCCTACACGCTGCCCGGCACCGCCACCGCGCTGACCAACTCGACGGCGGCCGGCGGCGGATCGGACGGCAAGATCTCCTTCGAGGACGCGATGGCGTATTCATCCAACACCGCCTTCGCGCAGCTCGGCGTCAAACTCGGCGCCGACGAGGTCGAGGACATGGCCAAGAAACTCGGCTTCGGCTCCACCATCACCCTCGACGGCTCCGATTCGACCGGCGCGCCAATGAAAACCGTCGCCTCGAAATTCCCCTCCGACGCGGCCGAGGACCGGCTGGCCCTCGCCTCGATCGGCCAGGGCGACACGCTGATCACCCCGCTGCAGAACGCGCTGGTGGCGGCGGCCGTGGCCAACGGCGGCAAGCTGATGCAGCCGACGCTGACCGACCGCGTGCGCGCCTCCGACCTGTCCGTGCTCTCCGAGACCAAGCCGCGACTCATGTCCGAGGCCTTCGGCAAGGACACGGCCGATGCGCTGACGCAGATGATGGAGGCGGTCGTCACCAAGGAGAACCAGAACATCGCCATCGACGGCGTGAAGGTGGCGGCGAAGACCGGCACCGCCCAGATCGGCGCAAGCAACGAGTCCATCGACGGATGGACGATAGGTTTCGCACCGGCGGACGATCCGAAGATCGCGGTCGCCGTCGTCGTGCACAACGTGGATCTGCTCGGTTCGCTTGCGGCCGGCCCCATTATGAAGTCTGTGATGGAGGAGGCGCTCAGGCAATGAAACTCATCGAAGGACAGCTGATCCACCGCCGGTACCGCCTCGATGCGAGGCTGGCGCAGGGCGGCATGGGCGAGGTCTGGAAGGCCTGGGACATCCAACTGGGCCGCCCGGTGGCCATCAAGGCGTTGCGTTCCGACGTGACCAGCGCCGAGGCCAAGCTGCGCCGACTGCGCGCGGAGGCCCATAATTCCGCCAACCTCGCGCATCCGAACATCGCCGCGCTGTTCGAATACTACGAACACGACGGCATCGGCTTCATCATCATGGAATACGTGCCGAGCAAATCGCTGGCCGACCTCTTCCATGAGGAGGGGGCGATGGATCCGCTCAGGCTGCTGCCGATCCTGATCCAGACCGCCCGAGGCCTGTTCATCGCGCATTCGCACGGGGTCATCCACCGCGACGTCAAGCCGGCGAACATCATGGTCGCCGATTCGGGGGCCGTCAAGATCACCGACTTCGGCGTGAGCTATTCGACCGGCCAGGGCCAGATCACGCAGGACGGCATGGTCGTGGGCACCGCGCAATACATCTCCCCCGAGCAGGCGCAGGGCAAACAGGCCACGCCGCAATCCGACATCTATTCGCTGGGTGTCGTCGCCTACGAGGGCCTGGCCGGGCATCGCCCGTTCACCGGCGCCACGCCCGTCGACATCGCGGCCGCGCATGTGAACAACCCGGTGCCGCCGCTGCCGGACGACGTGGACGTGCAGCTGCGCGAATTCGTCATGTCGATGCTGGCCAAGGATCCGCAGGACCGCCCGGCCGACGCGCTGGTCGTCGCACGCACGCTGCAGCGCATCGAGCGCCGCCTCTACGACCAGCAGACCGTCTCCAGCGATGTCACGATGGTGACCGCGGGGCGCGTGCCGCGCCGCGTGATGAGCTCGCCGCACGCGGGCTCGTCGATGCTGCGCGCCGCCTCGACGGCCGCCGATCCTGTGCGCATCCAGACCAGGCCGGCGCCGCGGACGGTGACGGGGGTGGCGGGCGTCGATGCCGCGCCCGCGGCGTTTGCGTCCCCCATCGAACTCGACGCGACCGGCGCACCCATCACGCCCGCCGATCCGAACGCGGACGCACCCGCGCATGTCGTCGACCCGCATCCGGCCCCGCGGCCGATGCCACTGCCCGCATCCGGGGCAACCCAAGCGTATCCTTCCCAGGCCGAGCCGGCCCCGGGACAAGAGGAGGAGCAGCAATGAGCAGCAATATGCCCAACTCGTTGGCGAACGGCCGTTACCAGCTCGGCCAGCTCATCGGCCGCGGAGGGATGGCCGAGGTCCATGTGGCGCTTGACACGCGACTGGGCCGCACCGTGGCGGTCAAGATCATGCGCGCCGACCTGGCCAACGACGAGATATTCCTGAGCCGCTTCCGCCGCGAGGCGCATTCGGTGGCGCAGATGAACAACACCAACATCGTCGCGATCTACGACTCCGGCGAGGAGATCGTCTCGGCCGAGGGCGGGCAGACCGAACGCCTGCCGTATCTGGTGATGGAATACGTCAAGGGACAGACCCTGCGCGACATCATCAAGGTCAACGGGCCGCTGAGCCAGCGCGACGCGGCGCAGGTCATGCTCGGCGTGCTCACCGCGCTCGAATACTCGCACCGGATGGGCGTCATCCACCGCGACATCAAGCCGGGCAACATCATGATCTCCGAACAGGGCGCCGTCAAGGTCATGGACTTCGGCATCGCCCGCGCCCTCGATGACTCGGCCGCCACGATGACCCAGTCGCAGGGCGTCGTCGGCACCGCGCAATACCTCTCCCCCGAGCAGGCGCGCGGCGAATCCGTCGACATGCGCTCCGACCTCTATTCGGCCGGCTGCGTGCTCTACGAAATGCTCACCGGCAAGCCGCCGTTCACCGGCGACTCGGCCGTCGCCATCGCCTACCAGCATGTCTCCGAGGTCGCCACGCCGCCTTCCGCGGTGGTGCCCGGCCTGCCGAAGATGTGGGATTCGATCTGCGCGAAGGCCATGGCCAAGGACCGGCAGAACCGCTACGCCACGGCCGCCGAGTTCAAGAACGACATCCTGACCTTCATGAACGGCGGCATGCCGGTGGCGGCCTCGTTCAACCCGCTGACCGACCTGTCGAATATGAAGGCGCGCAAGCAGGCCGAGCAGGACGCCGCCACGCAGGCGATGTCCCCGGCCGAGGCCGCGACCACCACCCAGGCCTTCAACCCGGTGACCGGGCAGTTCGAGGCCGTCATGGCATCGCCGGCGGCCACACGCGCCGCCCAGCGCGAGGCGACCGCCAAGGCACGCCGCAAGAAGAAGACCATCATCGGCGCCGTCATCGGCGTGATCGTCGCCGTGGCCCTCGCTCTGGGCCTGTGGTTCGCCTTCGGCGCGCCCTCCAAGGCCGAGCAGGTCACCGTGCCCGAATTCAACGCGATGACCACGCAGGCGCGCGCCGAGGAGCAACTCAATGCGTTGGGGCTCAAGCTGCGCAAGATGGACGACACGAAGTCGACCGAACCCGAGGGCACCTTCACCCGCCAGGATCCGGCCGGCGGCGCGAAGGTCGACAAGGGCAGCACCGTGCGCGTGTGGTTCTCCACCGGCCCCAAGTCCGCGAAGATCCCCGATGTGAAGGGATACACGCAGGAGCAGGCGCGCAAGACGCTGACGGACGCCGGCTTCAAGGTCTCCGACAGCGTCACCCCGGAGGACTCCGCCACCGTTGAACGCGGCAAGGTGACCCGCACCAACCCGGCGGCCGGCATGGCGCTCGACCAGGGCCAGGAGGTCACGCTCTTCGTGTCGAACGGCATGACCAGCATGCCCGACGTCACCGGCAAGACGCAGGAGCAGGCGCGCAAGACGCTGACGGACGCCGGCTTCGGCACCATCGACATCCAGCATGAATACAGCGCCACCGTGCCGGCCGGCTCGGTGATCCGCATGGATCCGGCGGGCGGCACCCCCGTCTCGCAGGGCACGACGGTGACTATATGGGTATCCGACGGCGCGGAGAAGGTCACGGTGCCGGATATCAAGCTCAACACGGAGACGCTGGGATCGGCGCTGTCCAAGCTGCAGCAGGCCGGCTTCGCGATCCAATACACCACCGGCAGCTCCGAGGATATGCTCTCCGTCGTCACGAACATGAACCCCGCGCCCGGCACCCAGGCCGACAAAGGCTCCACCGTCACCATCACCACCCAGGCGATGGGCGACGATGACGGATCCAGCGGCGAGCCCGACGACCCGAACGATATCGGTGGCCGTCCCGGCGGCGCCAACTGACGGCTCCCGACCGGGTACTGACACCCCCTGACGCCCCCACGAACACGTCCCATGGGCACCCCGAGTCATCGGGAACCCATGGGACGTTCCGTTTTCTCCCTTTTCTCGTGCTAAGGGGGCCATAACTACGAGAAAAGCGAGAAAATCGACGCTGGTTTTCTCGCATTTCTCGTATCAATGTGTGGCTGGCACGAGAAAAGGGAGATTTCAGTAAGGCTGTCGAGCGGACCGGCCGTCAGTGGGCCGTCACCTTGGGCCGGAGGCCGGCCGACTTCTCAACGGCGTTCGTCTGCCCGCAGATCGCAAGCCAGTTGGCGAAAAGCCGGTAGCCATCCTGGCTCATCACCGATTCGGGATGGAACTGCACCGAATACAGCGGCAGATCGCGGTGCCTGATGCCCTGGATCGTGTGGTCGTCGATGGTGCGGGCCGTCACCACAAGCTCCTCGGGCACGGAATCCGGCTCGGCGGCGAGCGAATGGTATCGGGTGGCCGTCATCGGATTGGCGACGCCCTCGAACAGCGGGTCGTCGATATGTTCGACGAGGCTGGTCTTGCCGTGCATGATGGTCGGCGCATGGTCGACCGTGCAGCCGTAGACCTCGGCGAGCGCCTGCAATCCAAGGCAGACGCCCAGCATCGGCTTGCGCTCGGCGGCGCAGCGGCGGATCACGGCCTCGCTGGCACCGGCGTCGGCGGGCGCGCCCGGACCGGGGGAAATCAGCACGCCGTCATAATCGTCCAGCAATCCCGGGGCCTCGGGATCGATCGCATCGTTGCGCACGACATTGACGGTGGCGCCCAGCGTCTTCAAATATCCGACGATCGTGTAGACGAAGGAGTCGTAGTTGTCGACGACCAGGATGCGCGCGGAATCCGTCATAGTACCTCCCCGCCGGTTCAGGCCGGCATAGTTTCACGTGCGCCAGTCTACCGCGCCATCTGCGTTCGGAGGGCGGTCAGTCCACGACGAAATTCGACATCTGCTGCAAGTAGGGGATATGGGAGGCGGCCCACGGATATCCCCACTGGAACAGGGCGGCCGCGGCGGCGAGCGCAAGCAGCAGCACCTGCAGCCAGCGCACGGGGGCGACGCCGGGCTGGTGGCGCAGCAGCCATCCGTAGATGCTGATCTCGGGGCGAGGGCGGCGGCCGGCGCGGATATCCCTCAGCACGGGCCAGCGCCACGCGACGGCGGCCGCGATGAAGATGACGAGCCATGCAAGCAGCGCGACGATGACGACGGGCGCGAGCGAGTCGAGGCGCGAGGCAAGCGATGGGGTGCGCGAGTTGACGAAGCGCACGTTGCCGTTGGCGTCCTTGGCCGCAAGTTCCTCGGGCACGCCGTCGGAGACCTTGGCCCAGTATTTCAGCTCGCCGTGGCTGATCCAGCGGTGGGTCGGCGCGCTGTATTTCGGCTCGCAGGTCGTCAGCGTGATCATGCGCTTGGTCGCCGGCTGGCCGGGCCGCTCGGGGTTGGCGGCGATGACGCTCACATCCGTGGGGAGCACGATTTCGGAGGAGGTGTAGGAATACACATACCAGTAGTGCTCGGTGCGCACGATGATGGGGTCGCCCGGCTGGAGTTTGTCGACGTCGCCAAGCGGCTGGCCGTAGCCGTTGCGGTGGCCGGCGATCGCGAAGTTGCCGACCTGCCCGGGCAGTTGGGTGTCGGAATACCGCCCAAGACCATGTTTGTTGAGTTGCGTGAGATCGGTGCCTTCGACGAGGTTGCGTTCCCATTGCGCGCCGAAGCGCGGGATATATACCTGCGCGATGAGATCGCCGGTCTGCGGATGCTCCGGTTCGGCGGGCGGGGCGCCCTGCTGCGCGGCGGCGATCTTTTGTTCGCCGGCGGCCGCGGGGTCGGACCAGTTCACGGATTGCGTGGTCTCGTTTTGGATGCGCTCGGCTTCGACGCCGGTCCACCACATCTGCCAGGCGATGTAGAGCGCGCATATCGCGGCGAGGGTCAGCAGAATCTCGGCGAGCACGCCGACGGACGTCCATAGCGCTCCACGGCCACGGGACGGACGGGTCCGGCGACCGGTCCTAGGCTCGGCCTGTGAGCCGGAGCCGGGCGCATCCCCATCCGTCGCCGACGTCGGCGGAGCCGGCGGCTCATCGCGGCTGAACCGGGCATGGGCGGCGTGACGACTCATTGCCCCTGACCTTCCTGCGAACCGTCGCCGCCGTCCGCGGACACGGTGCCATCGTCGCCGTCAGCGGCGACGGAAGCATATTTCAGCGGCTGCAGCGAGGCGGCCGTCGACGGGAACTCAAGGTTTTCCTTGTTCTTGACCTCCCATCCGAGGCCGAAGGGGGAGACATATTGCTTGAACAACTTGATGGCGGGGGAATCGTCGAGCGCCTTGTTCAGGCGCTCCGGGTCGCCGATCGCGGAGATATGGAAGGGCGGGGAGTATTTCTTGCCGTGCAGCGACACGACGTTGCCGGAGCACAGCACCGCGGAGGTGGACAGCAGACGCTGGTCCTCGAACATCATCGAATCGGCGCCGCCCTGCCATAGCGCGTTGATGACGCCCTCGATGTCCTCCTGGTGGATCACATAGTCGTTGATATTGGCGGTGGTGCCCGAGCCGTTGACGGCCTGCTCCCACATCGGCGAATCGTTGAGGATCACGGTGACGCCGGGACCTTCGACCTTGCGCAGCATCGCGCCCGAGCCGGCGTCCTCGGAGTCGGTGGCGGTGCCGCCGGCGGCCAGGTCGGTGAAGGTGTCGATCTGCGAGCTCAGGCTTTTGACGTCCTCGGAGAGCTCCTCGACCCGCTCGACGCGCTGCTCGACCAGACCGGCGGTGTCGGAGGAGACGGTGGCGGTGCGGTTGACGCGTAGGTTGGTCATCAGCAGGTATCCGCTCAGCGCCACGACCACCATCACCGCAAGTGAACCGAGCAGGGAGCGGCGCGCGCCGTGCCGTGCGGTGTGCTTCGCCATCTGTCCTCGTTTCCGCGTATTTTTCGTATGTTGGCAGTCGCTTTCGAGTGTAACCACTATGATGACTTTTAGCCTATTGAATGGAGACTATGCTGATGGCTGACGAAGAGTTGCGCGAAACCGACTCGAAGGAGCAGAAGGACTGGCAGTCCGCAGACGCCGAGAGCGCCGAAGCCGCCGAGGAGAATTTCGGCGTCGACATGGACAAGATCCGCGCAGTGCTCGATGCCTCCGCGGACAAGGCCACGCTCACCCCGCAGATGCAGCGCATGATGGCGCGCCAGGCGGAGAACACCAAGCGCGTCGAGGAAACGATCAAGGGCACCAAGTCGAACCCGCGCTGGTTCGTGCCGCTGTTCTGCGCGCTGATGATCATCGGCCTGATCTGGGCCGTCGTCTATTACCTGTCCCCCGGCGGCGCCTGGCCGATCCCCGGCATCGGCGCCTGGAACCTCGCCATCGCCCTGGCCATCATCATGGTCGGTTTCATCATGACCATGTGGTGGCGCTGATTTATTCTTCCCCTTCCCTTTCTTCTCCGAAAGCCCGCGGCTCATCCGAGCCGCGGGCTTTCGTCATATGCGGTCCCCGTTTCCAACGTTCCCTCCGCCATCTCCGCCGCCGAAGCGAAGTTATCCACGGGTTATCCACAACGCATCTCCATTTATCCCCCGCTTATCCCCAAGTTATCCACAATGTTGTCCACAACTGTGGAAAACTACATTCGTGTAATTTATGTCGCCGGAATATACCACCAAAAGTGTCGAGTATAAACGACACTTTGCTCATATAAACGCAGATATGTCGACCATACTCGGCATATCTGTGATATATCATCGAAAACATCGAGTATAAACGACACTTTCGATGGAAGAGGACCCTATGGGTACGGACCACGGCCTAATCCCCCGCCCCACTTATCTACGAATGATCGAGCCCTACATCGGCACCGAACAAGTGAAAGTCCTCCAAGGCATACGCCGATGCGGCAAATCCAGCGTGCTGCGGATGCTGCGCGAGGAATTGGAGCAGCGCGGCATCGCACCTCGCAATATCTTCCATAAGTGCTTCGATGAATTCGGGCTGCCCCAACACATCACCGCCCAAGACCTGACCGAGGAGCTCAGCACGGCCTTTGCCAACGCGGATCCGAACTCTACGTTCTATGTTTTCCTCGACGAGATACAGGAGGTCGAGGATTGGCAGACCGTTGTCCGAGGACTGCACGGCAAACCGAATGTCGACGTCTATATCACAGGCTCCAATGCACGAATTCTGTCAAGCGATCTGGCCACGTTGCTCACCGGACGCACCATAACCTTCGACGTCTTCCCACTATCCTTCGTCGAATACCGTGACTTCGTCGCCGCCACGGACACGCAGCCGCACTCCGACGACGAAATGTTCGCCGACTACCTGCGGTTCGGAGGCATGCCCAGCCTGTTCTCGCTGCGCAATAGGGACATGGATGGCGTGACCCGAGAGCTGGGCTCCATCTATAACACCGTCATCCTCAAGGATGTTGCGGAACGGCTGGGAATACGGGATATTGCGCTACTGAACAGACTCGTGTCCTATCTGTTCTCGACTTCCGGAAACCTGTTCTCGACGCGCAAGGTGGTGGGGGCGCTGGTCAGCGGCGGACGCAAAACCACCGCCGACACCGTGGAAAACTACATCGACGCACTTGAACAAGCCTATATTCTGTGCGAAGCGCCGCAATCAGGCCTTCAAGGCAAGGAAATGCTCAACCCCCTGCGCAAGTTCTACCCGATCGACACGGGTCTGAGGAACATGGCCATCGGCTTCTCCATGCAGGATCTCGGCTTCCAATTGGAGGACGTGGCATGCAACGAATTGCATCGCCGCGGATGGCAGACAGAAGTCGGCGTGCTGCGCTCGGGGAAAGAAATTGATTTCGTCGCACGCCGACTCGACGAACGCGAATACATCCAAGTCACCGAAACCATGGTCGACGCTTCGACGCGCGAACGTGAGCTCGCTCCATTGCAAACGCTGAACGACGCTTTCCCTCGGACGGTGCTGACCTTGGACCGATTCAGCACCGGTATCACCAAGGATGGCATTCGCATCATCAACATCATCGACTGGCTGACGAAGCGGTAGGGCACCGCTCACCAACGCGGCGCGCACAGGACGATGACGGCGACGAGAAGGACGACCATCGCGGTGCCGTATATCCACATGCGCTGGGTGAAGGAACGGCGGCGAAGGGGCGGGATGCCGCTGACCAGCAGCCAGGTGAGCGCGCCGCCGACGACGAAGCCACCCGCATGCGCCTGCCAGGCGATGCCGCCCACGACGAAAGGCAGCAGGAAATTGACGCCCATCCATATGAGCATCGAACGGATGTCGACGCCGATGCGGCGGTAGACGACCAGTATGCCGGCGAACAGACCGAAGAGCGCGCCGGACGCGCCGTAGGCGGCCGTGGCCCAATCGCCGGTCGCGCGCGCCCAGACCATAAGTCCAGCCGAGCCGCCGAGGCCGGAGATCAGGTAGAGCGCGAGGAAACGCCAATGGCCCATCATGCGTTCGAGCACGGGGCCGACCGAATACAGAGCCAGCATATTGAACAGGATGTGCAGCACGCTTGGCGCGTGCAGGAACATCGAAGTAAGCCAGGTCCAGGGCATCACCAGCATCGTCAGCGGCGAGACCATGCCCATGCCGACAAAGGCCGCGAACGCGCCCGGGGCAAGGAGACGCAAGGCGATCTCGACCACCCACACCACCACGCATAGGGCGATGATGGCCTTGGTGACCACGGGGCCGCCGTTGCGCCATTCGTAGGACAATTCGCGTTTCGTCGGCATCTTCATAGGGGCCACTGTAGCCGGACACCTCACCCAATCGTCACATTCATGCAACTATGATGGAGGGCAGAGTCGGCCTGAATGGGCAGACCGGCCACACATGGGAAAGGAGCCGTCATGGAGAACAAATCCAGCGGTTGGAAGTTCTTTGCGTTGCTGTTCGGCGCGCTGCTCGCGGCCGTCGCAGCCCTCTACATCTACAAGCAGCAGAACCCGGACTACGATCCGTGGGAGGAGCCGTGGGAGAACAGCTCTTCGCCGGTCGATCTGGGGCTGAACAAGGCCGAGGCCACCGACGGCGAAACCGCCGAGCCCGCCGCCGAAGCCTGAATTCCACAAACGCAGCGAAACCCCCGCAGCCTTTTGGCTCGGGGGTTTTGTCATATATGCTTCGGGCACTCCGAATCGGCATACCAATCGGCTCAGTTGCCCAGCAATGTGGAGACCAGAGTGCCGATGGCGACCAGCAGCAGGAGCACTCCAAACAACAGCGTCAAGGTGCTTTCCTTGACGCGTCGCGAAGCCGGTGCACCAATCAGGCCTCCTCCCATCGAGGCCAAAGCAAAGACCACAACCACCATCCAGTCAATGGTGACACTGGTACCGATGCGCGAAATCAGTCCGACGGCCGAGGCAATGATCATCACCAATAGCGAGGTCGAGGACGCTTCGCGCATCGTAAAGCCAAGCGCCAGCACCAGCATCGGCACTACGGCGAACCCCCCGCCTACGCCGAAGAATCCAGTGAGGAAGCCTGTCGCGGTGGCACAGGCAATCAGCAACAGTAGACTGCGGCCGCTCCGTCGGCCGGAGGACGCATCTTCGACGGCTTCCGTGGCCTTCCCATCGGCACAGCGGGCACGGAACGCTTTGCGTAGCATCATGATGCCGACGACGACCAGCAGCACGCTGAACAGCAGCATCAATGTCCGAGGATTGACGAGCACGGACAGACGCGAGCCCAGCACTGTGCCCACCGAGGACAGCACGCCGAAGACCAGACCATCCCGCCAACGCACATGTCCTTCGCGTGAACGCGGTATCAACGAGACCAACGCGGTCAAACCGACGATGACCAAGGAACCGGCCGAAGCCGCATGAGGCTCCTGCCCCAGCAAATACACCAGCACCGGCACCGACAGGATGCCTCCTCCGGCGCCAAGCGCGCCAACGACGACGCCGACCCCCAATCCGACGGCTAATGCCACGATCAACTCAACCATCCACAATCTCCTTGCATCCTCATTACCTGTCTCCCGTGACAGAACGGTCATCGTGCGGCGCGCACCTGCCGACGCACTTGCGGATCCATGATTTCGGCGGGCGCGCGGTTTGCCCGCAGCAACCGCGCCATGCCGACGATATCGGGCCGAATATGCCCATAGAACTCGGTGTAGCCGGGGCAAAGGTAGTTCTGCCCCTCCTGCCCATCGGCGGACTTGACGAACCGGTCCTTGGGGCAACCTCCGTTGCACATGCGCAAATACGGGCACCGGCGGCACTGATCGGTCAGCTCAATGCGCTTCTTCCTAGAGAAACGTCGCATGACATCGCTGTGCGCCAGCGAGTGGAAGTCGTCCCTGAGCACGTTGCCGACGAGCCAATCCGGCTCGACCCAATGGTCACAGGCATAGACGTCGCCGTTGAACTCAAGCGCGAAATTGTTCCCGCATTCGGGCGCGTGCACACACACGGCATATTGGCCGAACAACGCGCCAAGGGCCGCATCGAAGTCCTGTACGAACACCCGGCCGACGTCCCGCGAAATCCATTCGTCGAAGATTTCACTAAGGAACCGTCCATATTGCGCCGGCCGTGTGGAACGCGAGGTGACCGCATCCCCGGCCTGGCGGTACAGCATGCCGACACCCTGCCCGCCGGTGGCGCGCCAGCCGTCGTGTTCGGCACGTTCGAGCTGCGATGGATTGACGCGCTCGACGATGGGGATGAACTGCATGAAGTCGGCACCGAGCTCGTCGCGGAAATATCGATAGACTTCGAGCCCGTGTTCCTCATTCGCATGGTGCACCGTGCACAGGATATTGCAACGCATGCCGGCCCGACGCAGAATATTCCAGCCTCGAATCACCATCGCATGCGTGCCGCGGCCGGCACGGTTGAGCCGGTAGGCGTCGTGATATGGCTCGGGGCCGTCGATCGAGACACCGACGAGCACGTCGTTGGCCTTGAGGAATTCGGCCCATTCCTCGTCGATCAATGTGCCGTTGGTCTGCATCGCATGGACAACATGTTGTCCGGGGCGACGGTAGCGTTCGCATAGCTTGACGAGGGTGCGGAAAAACGACAGTCCGCGCAGGGTTAGCTCACCGCCCTGCCAGAGCATCGTCACCTCGCCGTCGGGGCTGGCGGCCAGATATTCGGCGACATATGTGGCCAGCGTCTCTTCGCTCATCTGCTGGCGTTTGGTGGCGTAGAGCAGTTCCTTAGACAGAAAGAAGCAATACTGACAGTCGAGGTTGCAGGCCGCGCCGGTGGGCTTGGCGACGACGGAAAATGGCAATTGGCGACGCGTGAGCGGCCCCGCGGGAATCATGCTCCCGGTGGCACTCCTGCCATCGTCCCGTACCATCCGTGATGCCGTCGAGTCTGTCATATGAGCTCCTTAGTCAACGCATTCCGCCGATATATGCCTACTCCCCTGTCCCTATATTCGATCGGGGTCGAAATGGGAATGGCGGCCGCCCGACGGTTGCATCGAACGGCCGCCATGCGGGCGCTACTTGGCGACCTGGTCCCAGTCGGAACGCGCAGTGTTCTTCAGCGGAACGTCGAAGTCGGTCATCGCGGCCATCCACTTGGCGAAGGAGCTGTCGCCACGCTCGACCAACTGGCGGTAAAGCTCGGCGGCCATCTCACGGCGCACCTTGTCATAGGCCGGCGCCGCATAGACGTTGTTCATCTCGTTCGGGTCCTGCCTGAGATCGTAGAGCTCATCCAGCGACTCGTGGTTGATGACCAGCTTGTAGTCGTCGGTGCGCAGCATACGCTGCTGAATCGGGAAATGCAGGCCATGGAACTCGCACACGATGTTCTTGCGCCAATCCGGCACCTCGGCGCCGCGCGCCAGATCGACGACGGAACGGCCGTCCTCCACCTGCGCCGGATCAAGGCCGGCGATCTCCATGAAGGTGGCGGTCATGTCGATGAGCTGCACATAGTCATCGCACTTCGTACCGTGGGTGAGTCCCGGGATGCGGGCGATGAACGGAATGCGGTAAATGTCGTCGTACATGGCCGGCCCCTTGTCGTTGAGCCGGTGTGAGCCGGTGAACTCGCCGTGGTCGGCGCAGAAGAACATAGCCGTGTCGTCCATCAGGCCCAGTTCACGCGCCACGTCGAGGATACGGCCGATCTCGAAGTCGATCATGGCCACATATCCCCAATAGACGGCGATGAGCTTGCGCCACTGGTCGTTATCGAAGGAGGAGGTGGACCAGTAGGTCGCGTAGTTCTGCTGGACCGGCGGCTTACCGACGAGCGTATCGCCGAAGCTCTTGGGCAACGTGACGTCGTTCGGATCCATGAGGTCGAACCACTCGTCAGGAAGGAAGTAAGGCAGATGCGGGCCGAAGAAATGCACGTCCAGGCTGAACGGCTTGCCAGTCTCCTTATATTCCTTGGCGTATTGGCGCAGACGGGCAATGGAGCGATCGGCGATGAAACGCTCGAAGGTCGCCTCCTCCGGCTGCTCGAGCCGCGCCGCGATAATATGGCCGTCGCGGTTGCCCGGCAGCTTGCCACGCCAGATGTCGTGGGCCTTGACCGGCGGCAGGTCGTTTTCCTTGAGCCAGGCAACGTATTCCTCGTTGGCCACTGGGTTCTCGGCACCCCAGAAGGTGTCGTCGTCGCAGCCGAACTTATCGGGCAGGTTCGTGCCGCAATGGTATTTGCCGACCATGCCGACGTTGTACCCGGCATCGCGCAACGCCTGCGTATAGGTCCAGTCAGTTTCCGGGATGGCGGTCGAATAGGCGATGTTCCACTCCGGGTTGGCGAGCGTTTGGTGCTTGAACGGCAGCTGGCCGGTGAGCATCGAGGAACGCGCGGGAGTGCAGATCGCGGAGGGTGTGAAGGCCTTGGTGAACAGGCATCCGTCAGCAGCGAGGGAGTCGATGTTCGGAGTCTGCGCATGGGTGTTGCCCATGCATCCGAGGGTGTCGATGCGATGCTGATCGGTCATGAAGGTGATGATGTTGCGCACGTTGTCGGGGACGACGCGCGGTTTGGTCTGGCTGTCTGCCATGGATGCTCCTTTGGTTGGTGCGAACAGGTAACGAATATGGTTGGGGATACGCGGCGGGCCGGACGACCCGACCCGCCGGAGGGAGGCGACTCAGTCGCCCATTTCCTCGAGGGACTTGCCGCTGGTCTCATGCAGATACTTCTTGGCGAAGATCACCGCAAGCACGCCGAAGACGAAGAACGCCCAGTAGGCAGCGGCCGGCGACCATTCGACGACGTAGGGGAAGAGCAGCACGACGAGGAAGTTGACGAAGAAGTCGGCGCCGGAGGCCAGGGACATGGCACTGCCGCGGATCTGGTTCGGGAACATCTCGCCCATCATCACCGAGAAGATCGGGCCCCAGGAGGAGGTGAAGCCGAGCAGGAAGCAGCACAGAGCGGCGACGGCAAGGAAGCCAAGCACCGGGCTGTGGCTGATGTCGGGGCCGTTGGGACCGCTCGGGGCGACGGTGAAGACGGTGGCGACCACGGCCAGAGAGATGAAGATCAGCGTGCCGCCGTACATCAGCATGCGTTTGCGGCCGACGCGATCAACCAGCAGGATGCCCGTGGTCACGCCGATGATCTTGAAGACGGTCAGAATCAGGGTCTGCTGGAAGGCGGCGGACTCGGGGATGCCGACCGCCTCGAACAGGGTGTTGGAATAGAAGAAGATGCCGTTGGTGCCGGTCAACTGCTGGAAAGCGGCGAGCGCCATGCCCACGCAGACGAGGCCGAGCCACTTCGAGCGCAGCACAGCGAAAATACCGAGGGCCTCGTTGACGCCGCCAAGCGAGCGCTGGATGGATTCGACCTGCACGCTGACGTCGTCGGTGCCGGACAGACGCTCAAGCACCTTGGCGGCTTGTTCGTTCCTGCCCTTGGAGACCAGATAGCGCGGCGATTCGGGGATGAACGGCATCAGAACCATATAGACCAGGGCCGGCACGATCAGGCACAGGAACATGCACTGCCATGCCTTGATGCCGAGGAATACCTCGGCGGAGGAATTACCGGCGAGATTGGTCATCACCAGATTGGCGACCGCGGCAAAGAGCAGGCCGAGGATGATGGCGAGCTGGCGGAAGGAAATCAGACGTCCGCGAATGCGCGCCGGGGAAATCTCAGCGACATATCCCGGAGCGACGGTCGTCGCGGCGCCGAAGCCCATGCCGCCGACGATACGGCAGAACAGCAGGAACGGATATCCGCCCAGATAGGGGCACAGCGCGCCGAAGATGGCCTCGAACATGAGGAAGGGACCAACCAGCAGCAGCACACCACGCCTGCCGATGTAGTCGGAGAGGCGGCCGGCGATCAACGAGCCGATGAGACCGCCGATGATGCCCGCTGCGCCGGCGACACCCTTGGCGAAGGAACCGAGCTGGAATTCGCTGCCGACTGCGCTGATGGCGCCGTTGAGCACCATGCCCTCGAATCCATAGAACAGCGGGCCCAGTGTGACGATGAGCGCAAGGGTCGTGGCATATCGTTCGGCCTTTCGAGCCCGTGGCGTCAGAACCACCTGTGATTCAGCCATGAAAGTCTCCTTTGAATCTCGATACTGAATGCCGCCAGTAATGGCTTGCGTCATCCAGTATACATTATTTTGTCAACCTTGTTGACATATTCAGAGATAATGCGCGAAAGAGACTTAGATATTACTGAAATATCAGGGGTTTATAGAGAGGAAATATTTTTTACACATATATGACATATATGTCGTTTATGTAGCAAGCGTCCGCCCCGAGCCAGCATCTTCGCCGACGCGGGGCGGACGGAGGCTCACGACAGCGACAGCGTCTGCCCCAACGTGCGGGAGGCACCCGGAGCCAGCTCAACCGCATGCTCGCGACAGAGCGCCGCCTCCACACAGACAAAGGAGGCCCATTCGCCCGGCGCCATGTCAGCGATCGCATCGCCAACCCGCGCCCCGGGATTCCACACCACGGTCTGCTCTGCGCCATCCGGACATACATGGATGATGCGGTCAAGGATGGGATCGTGCACCTCAAGCGAGCGAGCAACCCCATAGACACGATCCACCTCGCCCTCGAAAACGACATCCTCATCCGACTGCACCCGATCAACGCCACCGGCCGCGGCGTCCCAATACCCGGCTCCAAAGAGACCACACACCCGCGCGCGACGCACATCGCCGACGCGCAGATAGGTATGCAGCGCCATCTCCAGACGCGCGGGCGCCTCACCCATGTTGATGATGGTCAACATCATGCGCAGCCTTTCGCCGGCCTCGACCTCATAGACCGCTCGCAGCTGCTGGGCGCCAGGACCCGCCGCGTCGGCGGGCAGATCGAGCCGATAGCGCACGCGATTATTCGACCCGCCTGCCGGCTCCTCGCAGCGCCAGAAGCCCAGCCGAGCCGAACCATGCTTGGGGTTCAGGCCAAGCGCACGCCCGTCGACATATCCTGCCCCGAACCAAGGCGCGACCACCGGCACGCCGCCGCGGATCGGTAAGCCCGCCTCCAAAACCAGGGCCGAGGGACGCCATATCACGGAGGGCTGGCCCATCGGCGCCCACGACAGCACCTGCGCTCCGTAATCACTGATCTCCAACCGGGAATCATCGCCATTGAATTCACGAATAACAAAGGTGTCACACATACGAATAATTATAGTATGTAGCCTATCTAATAAATGTTCTCTTTCTCTTCAAACCCACTTCACACAACGAAGAGACGTCCACTAAAGACTGAAATATCAAGTTTTTGTGCACCATATTCCTCGGCACTATATTTAGGAAGCTATCTTGACTAATTAGTTCCACGATGTTATATTCACCAATTGAGGTCAGTCAATGAACCGATTGGCCGCGCACAAGACTCGAAAAAGGAGTTCACGCCGCATGTCCGCCCGCAAAGATGCCACAATAGATACAGGCATCATCGAAAAGCGCCCATTCAAGCGCTGACGGGAGCTTTTCATGCTGCATTTCGCATCGGAACGACCTATAAGCGAGACTCCTTTGACCAACATCGCCACAAAAACGGTGCCATCGGATATCCGCGCCAACAACACGATGGCCGTCTTCAACCTGCTGTTCCCCGCCGCGCATATGTCCCGCGTCGAACTCGGACGGCATATCGGGCTGTCTCGAATGGCCATCAGCAAAGTGACCGAGGAGATGACCCTCCACCGCATCATCCGAGAGACCGGCATCGACAACCGCACCGGCCGCGGCAAACGTTCGACGGTCCTCGCCATCGATACGGCATACTGGCGGGTCATCACCATCGACTTGACGCAGCCCTTCATCATCAAAGGCGCGCTGGTGGATCTCTGCGGACGCATCGCCGAACGAGCCGAAAGCCCCATCGAGACCGATGCCATCACGGTCGACGACGTCATCACCTTGATCGAGCGACTCCGCGCCATGTCCGATCAGCCGGTGCTCGGCGCGGGAGTCGCTCTGCCCGGCATCGTGGACTCGGAGGGCACGGTGCTCAACGCCGTGCACCTAGGCTGGTCCCATCTGCCGCTGCGCGCACGCCTCGAGGAAGCGCTGGAGCTACCCGTATCAGTCAACAACGCGACGCGGATGGCACTGATCGCCGAACGGTTCTTCGGCGAGGGCTCCCCGAACTCATTGCTGGTGCGCATCGGGCAGGGCGTCGGCGCGGCGCTCTGCGTCAACGACGAGGTCGTGGACGGGCAGACCTTCGCCGCCGGCGAGATCGGACACATCACCATCGACCCCAATGGACCGGTCTGCGCCTGCGGACGTCCGGGATGTCTGGAGACCTTCCTCTCCTCCTCGCGGCTGCACGCCATGATTGCCGAGAACCCACAACGACGCACGCAGATACTTTCCGAAGCCGGGCAGACCCTCGGACGGGTGCTGGCGATCCCCGCCGGATTGCTGGACCTCGACGACATAGCGGTCTATGGCCCTCCGGAAATCGTCGGCGAGGCATTCCTCGGATCGATGAACGAAGAGCTGTCCGCGAGTATCTCCTTTGGCAACTGCACGGCACCCCGGCTGCACCGCTGCCAGCAAGGAGAGGACCTCGTGCTGCGGGGCCAAGCCGTGGCCGTCATACGCACCTGCGTTCCGACGATACGCGAAAGCGACGCAGGACCGGCGAAGGAGAACGATCATCCGTGACGCCACACACCATATATTCCACAAAGCACATCAGCAATCGAAGGAGGGCCCTATGAGCACAATCCAAACGGACGGAGGTGCATTGCGCATCGGCATTGACGTCGGCGGCACCAAAATCGCCGGCGTGCTGCTCGCCGAGGCGGCGGACGGCGACGCACGGCCCACGCTGCTGGCCGAGCGGTCGATACCGGCGCGGCCAGGCGCCGAACAGCTTGTCGACGACGTCGTCTCCGTCGTCGAGGCATTGACCGAGGGCGCCCCGGCCGGAGCCGATATCACGACCATCGGCATCGGCACCCCGGGCATGGTCGACGCGGCGACCGGCGCAGTCGAGAACATCGCCAACCTCGACATCGTGCGCGTCGAACTCGGCGGCGAGGTCGCCCGCCGCACCGGCATACCCACCCGCGTCGAGAACGATGTGAACGCGGCAGCACTCGGCGCCGCGGCCATGCTGCCGACGGCCGACGATGCCAAGGGCACCGTCGTCTTCCTCAACCTCGGCACCGGACTGGCGGTCGGAGTGATCCGAGGCGGCGAGCTGGACCACGGATACAGCAACAACGTCGGCGAAATCGGCCACATCCCAGTCGAGCCGCACCGCTGGGCCTGCGCCTGCGGACAGCGCGGCTGCCTCGAGACGGCAGCCAGCGGCGGCGCGGCGACGCGTCTGTGGCCGCAGGACAACCCGCCGATGCCGGCGATCATCGCCAAGGCCAACAACCCGGCTTCGCCGGACCATGCCCAGGCGGTCGAAACGCTCGACACCATCGTCAGCGCGATTGCCGACGCCATCGACGTCGTGGCTGTGACCATCGACCCACGCAGCATCATCATCGGCGGCGGCATGGCGAAAACCGGCCGTCCGCTGCTCGAAAGCATCACGGCCGAGCTGCACCGACGCGAAGAGCCGAGCCGTTTCATCGCCTCGCTGCACCTGGCCGACCGCCTGTCGTTGACCGATCCGGACCAGCCCGTCGGCGCGATCGGCGCGGCGTTGGCCGGCAGAGGCGCCGCCTGACGCACGTCGGCGGACGAACTGCGGCGCGCGCCTCATACCCATAAACCCATAACCCTATAACTCATCCACCAACCCCATATCAACGAAAGAAGGACACCATGGCGGAAGTCATCATCGTCAAGGACGAGGCCGAGGCGGGCGCGATCTACGCGCGCTCCGTGGCCGATCTCATCAAAGCCAAGCCGGACGCGGTGCTCGGCCTGGCCACCGGCTCGAGCCCGCTGGCCGCCTATCAGGCGCTCGCCGCGCTCGTCAAGAAGGAAGCGATCGACGTGAGCCAGGTGCGCGGCTTCGCGCTCGACGAATACCTCGGGCTGCCGTTGACGCACCCGGAGTCGTATCATTCGACGATCCACCGCACCGTGGTCGAACCGCTCGGCCTCGACCCGGCGAAGGTGCATGTGCCCGGCGACGCGCTGGAGGGCGCCCCCCTGACCGATGGCGAGAAAATCGCCGGCGCGGGCGCCGCGTATGACCAGGCGATCGCCGAGGCCGTCGGCGTCGACGTGCAGATCCTCGGCATCGGCACCGACGGACACATCGGCTTCAACGAGCCGGGCTCCTCGCTGGCCTCCGGCACACGTGTCAAGACCCTGGCCGAGCAGACCCGCATCGACAACGCACGCTTCTTCGACGACGACGTGAACCAGGTCCCGATGCACTGCATCACCCAGGGCATCGGCACGATCCTCAAGGCCCGCCATCTGGTGCTGCTCGCCTTCGGCGCAGGCAAGGCCGAGGCGATCGCCGAAACCGTCGAAGGCGGCGTCTCCGCGTTCTGCCCGGCGTCGGCGTTGCAGCTGCACCCGCACGCCACGATCATCGTCGACGAGGCGGCCGCAAGCCGTCTACGCCACAAGGATTACTACAAGTACGCTTTCGCGCACAAGCCGGCCTGGCAGGGCATCTGATTTTGCAGAAAAGAGCTTGGAACATGGACAGACAACAGATCGTCGCGCAGGTCACGGCCTCGATGGAAGGCGCGCCGGCGGCGTTTGCGATTCGAGGTGCGCGCAAGGTGGATGCGCGCGGCATCGAGGAACGCGCTTGGATCGTGACCGATGCCAGTGGCGTGATCGCGGCCACGGGCACGTCGGATGATGAGTTCGAGGCCGCATGCCGCGCGAATGGCATTGACCCGGCTGGCGCCGTGGATGCCGCGGGCATGGTCATCACCCCCGGATATGTGGATATCCATTCGCATGGCGCGTGGGAGAAGAGCTTCGATGACGGTCCCGAGGGAATCGACGTGGCGCGCGCCGGACATGCGGTGCATGGCACGACCCGCCAAGTGTGCTCGCTGATCACGAATCCGATTGATGTGCAGTGCGAGAATCTTCGCAATGTGCGCGCCAAGATGGACCAGCGGCCCGATATCCTCGGCGCGCATCTGGAGGGGCCGTTCCTTGCGATGTCGCGCAAGGGCGCGCACGATCCGGAATGCCTCAAGGATCCGGTGCCCGAGATCGTGGACCAAATGCTCGAAGCGGCCGACGGTTGCCTGCGACAGATCACGATTGCCCCGGAGCTGCCGCACGGCCTTCAGGCCATCCGCCAATTCGTAGCCGCCGGCACGGTGCCCGCGGTCGGACACTGCGACGCCGACTACGAGACCGCCCGCCGCGCTTTCGACGAGGGCGCGGGCCTGATGACGCATATGTTCAACGCGATGAACGGTCTGCATCATCGCGAGCCCGGTCCGATTCCGGCGGCGGTCGAGGACCCGCGCGTCACCATCGAGCTGATCTGCGACGGCTTCCATGTGCAGGATCCGATGCTGCGGCTCGGCCTTGGTTTTGCGCCGCACCGCATCGCCTTCGTCACCGACGCGATGGCGGCCACCGACTGCCCGGACGGCGCCTACAAACTCGGCGCGCTCGACGTGGATGTGGTCGACGGGCACGCCCGGCTCAAGTCCAACGGCGCCATCGCCGGCTCTACATTGACCCTCGAGCACGCCGTGCAGCGCACGATCCTCGAGTTGGGCATGTCCCCCATCGAGGCCGTT
The DNA here is from genome assembly GCF_056355835.1 of Bifidobacterium sp. LH_730. NCBI lineage: Bacteria > Bacillati > Actinomycetota > Actinomycetes > Bifidobacteriales > Bifidobacteriaceae > Bifidobacterium > Bifidobacterium sp. LH_730. Next base: position 137,764 of record NZ_JBKETB010000006.1, on the reverse strand, counting down.
GAGGCAGCCACATTGACCCCGGCGAAGGCCTTCGGCTTCGACCGCCCGAACCCGGTCACCGGCGCGCCCCTTGGCCTGCTCGCCCCCGGATACGCCGCCGACGTGCTGATCACCGACCCCGCCGACTGGTCCGTCCAGCACGCCTGGTGCGCGGGCCGCCGCATCAAGTAGGCAACACCACTCAATAAACGAAAGGCCGCACCGGAATCCACATTCCAATGCGGCCTTCACCGTTGATGCTCAGCTACTCAACAAGCATCACTTGAGCGAAGCGAGCGCGATGATGCGTGCGTCCTCTAGGCGCGGAGGATGAAGGCGTATTGAAATACGTCGAATCCTCCGCAACGACGAGGACGCTCCATCATCACGCGAGCGGGCCGGTGTGCCAGATGCGGTCGAGATAATCCTCCATCGAGCGATCCGAGCTGAAGTAGCCGGAGTTCGCGACGTTGAGGATGGCCTTGCGGTTCCACTCGAGCGGATCGCGGTAGAGGGCCTCGATCTCGCCTTGGATGGAGGTGTAGGCGGTGAAGTCGGCCAGGGTCATGAACCAGTCCTTGGTCAGCCAGTCGGCGACGAGCGGCGCGAAGGTGTTGCGGTCGCCGTTGGAGAAGGTGCCGTTGGAGACCATGTCGATGGCGTTCTTCAGGCGCGGATCGGCCTCGTAGTACTTGGCCGGATCGTAGCCGTTGGCGTACTGCGCCTCGACCTCGTCGACGGTCATGCCGAAGAGGAAGAAGTTCTCGGCGCCGACGCGCTCACGGATCTCGACGTTCGCGCCGTCGAGCGTGCCGACGGTCATGGCGCCGTTGAGGGCGAACTTCATGTTGCCGGTGCCGGAGGCCTCCTTGCCGGCCTGCGAGATCTGCTCGTCGAGGTCGGTGGCCGGGATGAGGTGCTGGGCGAGACGCACGTTGTAGTTCCAGGGGAAGTACACGTTGAGCTTGCCCTTGACATCCGGATCGTTGTTGACGACGCGGGCCACATTGTTGATGAGCTGGATCGTCATCTTGGCCAGATAGTAGCCGGGGGCGGACTTGGCGCCGAAGATCACGGTGCGCGGCAGCACGTCGTCGGCGTTCAGCTTGCCAGACTTGATGTCGGCGTAGCGGGCGATGACGGCGAGGATCTTCAGGCTCTGGCGCTTGTATTCATGCAGACGCTTGACCATGGTGTTGAACATGGTGTTCGGGTCGAGCTCGAAACCATACTCGCGCTTGGCATAGTTGGCGAAGTCGACCTTGTTGGCCTGCTTGACGGCCGCGAACTTCTTGACGAACTCGTCGTCCTTGGCCAGCGGTTCAAGGCCCTTGAGCATCTCAAGGTCGGTAAGCCACTTGTCGGTGCCGAGGCCCTCGGTGATGAGCGCGGACAGACGCGGGTTGGCGAGCTTGATGAAGCGACGCGGGGTGACGCCGTTGGTCACGTTGGTGAACTTGTCCGGGTAGACGTCGGAGAAGTCCTTCAGGGTGACGTCCTTCAGGAGCTGGGAGTGCAGCTCGGCCACGCCGTTGACATGCGAGCCGGCGTAGGTGGCCAGATAGGCCATGCGCACGGCGTCGCCGGTGTAGATGCGCATGCGCTCAATCTGCGCGGCATCGACGCCCTTGGAAGCCAGCTCGGCCTCGAACTGCTTGTTGATCTTCTCGATGATCTCGAGGTGGCGCGGCAGCAGCTCGCCGATCAGCGAGGCCGGCCACACCTCAAGCGCCTCGGGCAGCAGCGTGTGGCAGGTGTAGCTGAAGGTCTTGGTGGTGATGGTCCACGCGGTGTCCCAATCGTAGCCATGCTCGTCCATGAGCACGCGCATGAGCTCGGGGATGCCGATGACCGGGTGCGTGTCGTTGAGCTGGAAGCAGATCTTGTCGGGGAACGTGGTCAGATCGGGCTTGTCCTGGCCCGGATAGAACACGCGGATCGCATCGTGGATCGACGCGGAGACGAAGAAGTACTGCTGCTCGAGGCGCAGCGCCTTGCCCTGCGGCGTGGAATCCTCCGGATAGAGAATCTTGGAGATGTTCTCGGCCTCGACCTGCGGCTTGACGGCGTCCAGATACTCGGACTTGTTGAAGGTGAGCAGGTCGAATTCGTCGTAGGACTTGGCGCTCCACAGGCGCAGCGTGTTGACGCGGCCGGACTTGTATCCGGGCACCATATAGTCGACCGGCACGGCGCGCACGGACCAAGCCGGCTCCCACTTGCCGTCGACGACCTTGCCGCCGAAGGAGACCTTCTGCGAGCGGTTGTAGTCGATGTGCCCCCACGGCTCCTCGTTGGTCAGCCAGTAGTCGGGCTTCTCGATCTGCTTGCCGTCCTCGTCGAAAGCCTGCTCGAAGATGCCGTACTTGTACTGGATGCCATATCCGAAGGCCGGCACGCCGATGGAGGCGAGCGAGTCGATGAAGCAGGCGGCGAGACGGCCGAGGCCGCCGTTGCCCAGGCCCGGCTCATGCTCGGCGTCGATGACATCCTGCAGGTCGAATCCGAGCGCCTTGACGGCCTCGTCGAACTGCTCGGTCAGGCCGGCGTTGAGCAGCGCGTTGCGCAGCTGCTTGCCCATGAGGAACTCGGCGGACAGATAGCCGACGGCCTTGGTGTTGCCGTTGACCATATCGGTCTGCGTCTTCATCCACGAATCCATGAGATGTCTGCGCACGGCGAGCGAGGCGGCGACGTACACGTCGGCCGGCGTGGCCTGCTCGGGCGTGACGCCCTGGTTGTATTTCAGTTGTTCCCGAATCTCGTCGGCAAACTGCTCAGCCGTGACGGGTGACTTCGGTGCGGTGATTTCGGTCATAGTCAGACTTTCTTCCTTCCGGGTGATTTCCCCGCTTTATATTATCCCGCGACGACGCACCTGGGCAGTGGCGCCAACATGAACTCTTCGTAACATGGGCCACGCTGTCCTGCATACGTTGTCATCGCACCCCACTATACCGCATCGCCTTCGATCCCGCGGCCGAAGGCCCGCCATAAAAGACGCCCGCGCCCTAGTATTGGGCTGACGGATATCACGCGACGAAAGGCAAGGCTATGGCGGCGATACGCGAGGCGGACCTCGGCAAGGGACAGGCGGCATGGAAGGCATGGCGCGAGGCGGCGCGCGAGGTCCTGGACGCCGGCAGCGCGCCGCTGGACGTCGCGCCGGCATTGGCGCGGCCGACGATGGCGATGGCGGTGCGATACACGCTGTTTCTATTGGAGCGCCGCGCGCCCGGGCCGGGCGCGGAGGTGCGCGTGGCGCCGTTCGCCGCGGTCAAGATATTGGATGGCCCGGAGTCGGACCCGCATAATCTCACGCCCCCGGATGTCATCGAACTCGACCCGGCGGTATGGCTGCGTCTGGCGGCCGGCGTGACGACTTGGGATGAGGAGCGCGAGGCCGGGCATATCACGGCTGTCGGCGAGCGCGACAATCTGAGCGACCTGCTGCCGCTGACAACGCTATAACCACTCGTCTTGGCCCTTCATTGGGAAATAGCCGATTTTAAGGGACTGTCGGTCCGCCTTGGTTATAGCGTTGTAGATTGACGACAACGCTATAACCAACCACAATTCCGCATCGTTGGAATGTCGCGCTTTTAGGCGACCAACGACCGGCCGATGGTTATAGCGTTGTAAAAAGTCACGCCTTCTTGGGCTTAAGCGCGCTCGGCATCGGCATCGGCATCGGAATCGGCTTGCGCGGCGCGGCGGGCTTGGGCGAGGGCGACGCGGCCGGAAACTCGCCGCTGGTCGACTTCGCGGCGGCTTCGGCAGCCCACTTGGCGTATTCGTCCAGATCGTCGCCGGCGGACGCGGCGGTTTCGTCCGCCTCGGGCTCGTCGGCGGGCGCGGAGTATTGATCCTCGATATCGGCGAACGGGTCGACGGAACCAGTGCCCGGCTCCTGCGCGTTCAATTCCTTGGCAAGCTCGTCGTAATCGGTGTCAGTGGTCAGATACTTGAGCTTACGGGCTATTTTCTGTTGCTTTGCTTTCTGACGTCCGCGGCCCATCTGACCCCCTGCGAGTTGCTTCCTATCGATTCATCATCCAAAAGAGTACCACTTGTTATGTTCTGTTGGCTTGTCGGCTCACATATTTACCATAAAAGCGTTATTTTGCACGGTTTTCACACAGTTTGCGAGGGATAGAGGGATGACCGACGAAACGCAGGGGACCCAGCTGACGGCTGCCGGCAACGAAATGAGCGCCAGCTTCCTGGCGGCGAAGAAGCGTTCCGACGCGACGCTGGCTGCGTTGGAGAAGGATCCGTCGAAATTCACGATGCTCACCGGCGACCGCCCGACCGGGCGCCTGCACCTGGGCCACTATTTCGGCTCCATCAAGGAGCGCGTGGCGATGCAGAACAAGGGCGTGCACTCGAATATCATCATCGCCGACTATCAGGTCATCACCGACCGAGACACCACCGAACATATCCAGGACAATGTGCTGAACCTCGTGCTCGACTATATGGCCGCCGGCATCGATCCGAAGAAGACCATGATCTACGCGCACTCCGCCGTGCCGGCCGAGAACCAGCTCATGCTGCCGTTCCTCTCGCTGGTCACCGAGGCCGAGCTGCACCGCAACCCGACCGTCAAGTCCGAGATGGAGGCGAGCGGCCATGCGCTGACCGGCCTGCTGCTCACCTATCCGGTGCATCAGGCGTGCGACATCCTCTTCTGCAAGGCCAACGTCGTGCCGATCGGCAAGGACAATCTGCCGCATGTGGAAATCACACGCACCATCGCGCGCCGTTTCAACGAGCGCTATGCGAAGAAGAACCCGGTGTTCCCGGAGCCGGCGGCGATCCTGTCCGACGCGCCGGAGATCCCGGGCCTCGACGGACGCAAGATGAGCAAGTCCTACGGCAACTCGATCATGCTCGGCGCCACGGCCGAGGAGACGGCCAAGCTCATCAAGAAGAGCCCGACGGATTCCGAGCGCACGATCACCTTCGATCCGGTGAATCGCCCGCAGGTCTCGGCGCTGCTGACCACCGCGGGACTGGTGACCGGCCGCGACCCGAAGGAGATCGCCGACGAGATCGGCGCTTCCGGCGCCGGCGCGCTCAAGGCCTATGTGACCGAGTCGGTCAATGAGTTCCTGGCCCCTCACCGCGAGCGCCGCGCCGAGCTCGCCAAGGACATGGACTATGTGCGCGACGTGCTCGAGGACGGCAACAAGCGCGCGAACGCCGTCGCCGAGGAAACCCTCGCCCAAGTGCGCGAAGCCATGGGCATGCAGTACTGAGCCTGGTTCCGATGGGGGCGGCGCTGTTCCGGCGCCGCCCCATTTGCGTTTCTCGGCGGAGCCGATGCCGACGGACCGGCGTTGGATGCGTCATTCCGAGACCCCCATCATTCCATCGGGCTGTCGGACCATCCGTTTTCTCCCTTTTCTCGTGCCAGCCACACATTGGTACGAGAAAAGGGAGATTTTCATAGGCTCTTTTTTCGCTTTTCTCGTACCTATGCCGTTCCTAGCACGAGAAAAGGAAGAATCGTTGTGCCGAACGCAGCAGCCCGTTGATATTGCCGGATATGCGCATTTCGGATATGCCGCTGCCGTGGAATCCGGGATGGTCCGTCACAGACGGGAGTATGTGCGGCGGCCGGAGAGGAACGTGGCCGCGACCCGGCCGGACATGCCGCGCATGGCCTCGGGCGAGTCGACCGAGTAGGGATCGGCGTCGAGCAGCGCAAGATCGGCGGGATCGCCGGAGCGCAGACGGTCGCGGCCGGTGCCGGTGGAAGCAGCGAGCGCGGCGCGCACGTCGAGGCACTGTTCGGGCTGGAACGGTTCGCGGTCAGAGCTCTCCGTGCCGAAGACGGCGGCGGAAATGGCCATCCATGGGTCGAGCGGGGCGACCGGGGCGTCCGAACCCATGCGCAGACGGGCACCCGACTCATGCAGAGCGCGGAAAGCGTAGGGAATACCGGCCGGATGGGCCCAGAAACGGGGGATGACATCGCGGTCGTCCATCGCGTGCTGCGGCTGGATGCTGGCAGTCAATCCCAACGCGGCGAACCGCGGAATATCGGAGGTTTTGAGCATCTGCGCATGTTCGACGGAACCGTGGGCATGCGTGCGTTCGGCGGCGTCCAGCACAACGGTGTTCGCTTCGTCGCCGATGGCATGGCAGGCGATGTCGAACTCGTGGTCGGTGGCCAGCCGCATATAATCCTCGATCTGCTCCGGCGTGTAGCTCAACGTGCCGTAGGTCGGCGGTTCGATGCCCGAATATGGCGTCGAGCAATAGGCGGAGCGCGTGTTCAACGAACCGTCGGAGATGAGTTTCATCGCGCCGACGCGGCCCAATCCATGCGAACCGGGCAATTCCATGCCGGTGCGCCAACCGGCGTCGATGGCGGCCCGAAGCCGCTCCGGATAGGTGCCGGCGTCCACGCGCAGGCCATCAATGCCGGCGGCGAACCGCGCGATCCAGGTATTGATGTTCTCGGCCATCTCGTAATCGCGCACGCCCACCACGCCTTTGCGGGCGGCGTCCGCCTCGGCCTCGCGCAGCAGACGGTCGGTTTCCTCGGCGGCGCCGGGGGCCTTGTCGAACTCGCAGTAGGCATTGAACCACTCGAGTTCGCCGACCAAGCCGGAATCGCCCACATGCACGCCGAGGCGGCGGGCGGCCGCGGAATTGACCCATCCGCAGTGCATGTCGGCGCTCGAGAGGGCCACGGGCTGCTCGCCGGCGACCGCGTCGATGGCGGCCAGCGTCGGCTGCGCGTCGTCGGCCCAGAGCGAATGGCGGAACCGCATGCCCACCACGAAGGCATCCGGATCGAGCGTGCCGGCGGCGCGGCGTTCATCAAGATGCGCGCGCAGCATCGCCATGGCCTCGCTCGCCGAGCGAGCCTCGATGAGATCCAGCCGACCCAAGGTCTTGGCCCACTGCGTGAAATGCGTGTGGCAGTCCCAGAGTCCCGGAATCACCCAACGTCCCTCGGCGTCGATATCCGACCCGCCGCCGGGATATCCCTCCGGTTTCACCCCATCATGCGGTTCGACGGCCGTCACCACACCCCGGCGTTCGTCGATGACGATATCAATCCGTTCGCTACTGCCCGGCACCCGCGCATCCGTGATTCTCATGGCTTCATTATGGTCATCGCAGGCCCCGTCCGGCCATCGCGCCGTCCACCATGCGGAGCGCGGAAGGCGCGGACTTCCCATGCGACGTGCGCGCCGCCGCCAAGACGCCCGGACGTCGGCCGCAGTCAGATGTCGTAGCGCCAGGATTTATCGGTGATCACGCGCGCCATCGCCAAGCCGATCGGCAGGCAGATGATGACCATGAAGGCGCGGAAGGCCCAGTCCAACGCCAGCTGGGTGTCGAACTGGCCTAGGTGGAACATGGCCTGATACATATACAGGCCGGGTACCATGATCACGATCGAGGGCACGGTCAGGCAGATGCGCGGATAACCCAGGTGCGGCGGCAGCCAGCCGCGGCGCACCGAGGAGCGCCAGCCCGAGGCCAGCAGACCGGCCAGCAGCGCGCCGATGAACGCGCCGGCCTCGGCGGGCACGCCCGCGTCGACGATCTCAAGGCGCAGGGTGTCGGTGATACCGCCAATCAGCGCGGCGGTCAGGCACATACGCTGCGGCGAGTTGAATAGCACGGAGAAGCCCCATACGCCGAGGAACGCGAAGACGAAACGCAACGCGCCATTAACCCACGGGTTGAGGCCAAGCGGTTCGAAGCCCTCTGGGTTGAGGTGAACGATGGTGGCGACCATCCATCCTGCGAGCGTGGCCATCAGCACGATGCAGAACACATAGACGACGCGTTGGATGCCGGAGGGGAAGTCGATTTTCGCCATATCGAGGCCACCGGTGATCAGCGGGAAACCGGGGATGACGAAGAGCATCGCGCCGATGTAGGCGGTGTCGTGCTGCAGCGCCACCGGATCGAACAGGCCGATGAGGCGCAGCGTGCCGGTGCAGGCGAGCGCCGCCAGCGCCACGCACACGAAGGTGACGAAGAACTGGTTGAGATGGTGGGCGAACAACCGCCGACGCATCCATTGGCCGAGGCCCGCGCCGACGAAGGCGCCGATCATGTCGTAGGGGCCGCCGCCCAGGAGGAAGACGAAGGAGGCGCAGGCGATGGCCGAAGCCAGTCCGGAGAACCAAGGGGCATAGAGCGGTTTGCGCCGTTCGATCAGGTCGAGCCGTTCGTGGGCCTGCCGCACGGTGATGCCGCGCGCGTCGATGTCGTCCTTCCCGCGCCGCACGCCGACATGGTCGAAATGCTGGGCGTATTCGCCCTTGGGAGGTTTGTGGTCGCGCCGCGGGCGGGCCGCGTCGGCCCCCTGCGCGATATTGCGGATGGCCGGGTTCGCCGGCGCCGGGTCCGGAACGATTCCGGAAGCGACGTCCGACCCACGATCGCCAACGGCGCCGTCCTTCGGCTCGCCCACAACGGCCTCGGCCGCCGCATCCAGCGCCGCCATCTCCTCCTCAGACTCCTGCGCCTTCCTATCGCGTTCCACCGCGCGCATAATCGAGGCGCCAGCCGCCTCAGGCGAGTCAAGGTGCGCGACCAGTTCCTCGGAAATCGAGGATTTGGCGTGATACATGGTCCCGGTGCCGAGATTGACGTTGAACCAGTCGGCGAAATGCTCAAGCAGCCAGATGCGCTCGGTATTGACGCCGGTGCTGGGCAGGTCGACGACCTCGGTGATGCGGTCGCGTCCGTCGGTGCAGGTCGCCTCGATATCGGTCAGGTTCACGTCGGCGCGCACATGGACGCCGAGCGGATAGGCGATCCGGTGCATCATCTCGCGCACGCGGAACGAACCGGTTCCGGCGCCCAAGTCGAGCATGCCGACGCGCACGACGACGCTGGCCTTCGCCGCGATGCCGGCCTCGGCGACGGGCTTGTCCCAGTCGCGTTCGATATCCTCCATATCCAGCGGAATGGAATGGGTGTGGAATTTGCGCACGGCATTCGCCGCGCTGGTGGACTGATTATGCTCATGCTCGTCGCTCACGTTCCCAGTATTACTCGGGACCGTCCCCGGCCCGCTCTGTTGCGCATTGTGAACCTCGTAACATAGCGTCAGATATCGGGTCGTACAATATTGAGCACAACTTACGCCTCGTCAAAGGCTGTGGGCTCGCAACAACCGATTTCAACAACCGCGGAGGAGCCGCGGGCAATCGGCAGACCGGGCAACCAGAGACGTGGGTATTAAGGAGGTCACTAGTGACAGATAATGATCAGCAGATCACGCCTGCCGATGCGACGATCGTCGATACCGGCACCGGGACCAAGGGACCGGAGGAGCGCGATCTTCCCACTTCGCTCAAGCACGATATGGATTTGTGCATGAGCATTCTGCGCGAGGTGCTGGGGGAATTCGACCCCAAGCTGCTCGCCACATTCGATGAGGTCCGCACCCACACGGTTGAGGCCAGCGCCGCGCATTTCGGCGGCGTTGAGCAGCATCCCGACGAGGATGGACTGGCGAAGGCCGCGGCGATCATCGATGCCATGAATTTGCACGACGCGCAGCTGCTGGCCCGCGCCTTCGCCACGTATTTCCATCTGGCGAACCTGTGCGAGGAGAACTACCGCGTCTCCGTGCTGCATAAGCGCGAGGAAGAGGTCGATGGCAACGAGCCGGTCGATCCCGCCAACGAGCTGACGCTGGCATATCATCAGCTCATCCAAGAGATGGGCCCGGCGAAGGCCCGCGAACTGCTGGACAAGCTCGAGTTCCATCCGGTGTTCACCGCGCACCCCACCGAAGCACGCCGCAAGGCCGTCGAGGGCAAGATCCGCCGTATCTCGCAGCTGCTGGCCGCGAGCAAGCATCTGGGCGGTTCGGATAAGAAGGAGAACTACCGCCGTCTCTACAACGAGATCGACGCGCTGTTCCGCACTTCCCCGATCGCGCTGAAGAAGCCGACCCCGGTGGAAGAGGCCGACACCATCCTCGACATCTTCGACAACACGCTGTTCCATACGATTCCGCAGGTCTATCGCCGTTTCGATGACTGGCTGCTGGGCGACAAGGCCGGCCTTGAGCCGCCGCAGTGCCCGGCGTTCTTCCATCCGGGCAGCTGGATCGGCTCCGACCGCGACGGCAACCCGAACGTCACCGCCAAGGTGAGCCGTCTGGTGTCGCGCAAGTTCAGCGACCATGTGATCGGCGCGCTTGAGGAGGCCTGCCGCACCGTGGGCCGCAACCTCACGATGGAGACCGAGACCACGCCGGCCAGCGAGGAACTGCTGGCGCTGTGGGGCCGCCAGAAGGAGATGAGCGAGCGCCTCACCGAGCGCGCGTCGCTGATCTCCACCAAGGAGACCCACCGCGCGGTCATGCTGGTGATGGCCGACCGTCTGCATTACACCATCGCGCGTGACGCCGATCTGATGTATCAGTCCTGCGACGAATTCCTCGCGGACTTGAAGACCGTGCAGCGCTCGCTGGCCGCGGCAGGCGACAAGCGTTCCGCCTACGGCCCGTTGCAGGACCTTATCTGGCAGACCGAAACCTTCGGCTTCCATATGGTCGAGATGGAGTTCCGTCAGCATTCCGTGGTGCATGCGCGCGCCCTCGCGGATATCCGCGAGCATGGCCTGCATGGCGAGCGCGGACCGCTGCAGCCGATGACGCACGAGGTGCTCGACACCTTCCGCGCGCTCGGCTCCATCCAGAAGCGCGCCGGCGAGAAGGCCGCCCGCCGCTACATCATCTCCTTCACGCAGAGCGCGCAGAATGTGCGTGACGTGTTCGAGCTCAACCGCCTCGCGTTCGCGAATCCGGCCGACGCACCGGTGCTCGATGTGATCCCGCTGTTCGAGCAGCTTGAGGACTTGCAGAACTCGGTGAACGTGCTCGAGGAAATGATCAAGATCCCCGAGGTGCAGGCCCGACTCAAGGCCACCGGCGGCAAGATGGAGGTCATGCTCGGCTATTCGGATTCCTCGAAGGACGCCGGCCCGACCTCGGCCACGCTGGCGCTGCACGCCGCTCAGGAGCGCATCGCGAAGTGGGCCGAGTCGCATGACATCGATCTGACCCTGTTCCATGGCCGCGGCGGTGCCGTCGGCCGCGGCGGCGGCCCCGCGAACCGCGCGGTGCTCGCTCAGCCGGTCGGCTCGGTGAAATGCCGTTTCAAGCTCACCGAGCAGGGCGAGGTCATCTTCGCCCGCTACGGCAACCCGGTGCTGGCCGTGCGCCACGTCGAATCCGTCGCCTCGGCCACGCTGCTGCAGTCCGCGCCGAGCGTCGAGAAGACGAACACCGATATGACCGAGAAGTACGCGGATATGGCGTTCGCGCTCGACGAGGCCGCGCACGAGCGCTTCCTCGACCTGCTCAACACCGATGACTTCGCCCCGTGGTTCTCGACCGTCACGCCGCTGACCGAGATCGGTCTGCTGCCGATCGGTTCCCGCCCGGCCAAGCGCGGACTGGGCGCCAAATCCCTGGACGATCTGCGCACGATTCCGTGGATCTTCTCCTGGGCGCAGGCGCGCATCAACCTGGCTGCTTGGTATGGACTGGGCACGGCGTGCGAGAAGTTCGGCGACCTCGAGACACTGCGCAAGGCCTATCAGGAGTGGCCGCTGTTCTCGACCTTCATCGACAACATCGAGATGTCGATCGCCAAGACGGACGAGCGCATCGCCAAGATGTACCTCGCCCTCGGCGACCGCGACGACCTGCGCGACAAGGTGCTTTCCGAGATGGAGCTCACCCGCAAGTGGGTGCTGCGCATCGTCGGCGACGAATGGCCGCTGCAGCACCGCCATGTGCTCGGCCAGGCCATCCGCATCCGCTCGCCGTATGTCGACGCGCTGTCGGTCACCCAGGTGCTGGCGCTGCGTTCGCTGCGCAAGAAGGTGGACAAGGAAGAGCTGAGCCACGGCCAGCAGGCCGGGTTCACCTACCTGATCCTGTGCACCGTTTCAGGCGTCGCGGCCGGCCTGCAGAACACCGGCTGATCTCACGCGTAGCAAAGACCCCGCACATGTGTGCGGGGTCTTTCTATACTTGAGTCTCATGACCGATATCGAACAGGAATCCACCGCCAACGCCACATGGAGCCGCATGCTCGCCGGCAACCGACGCTTCGCCGAGGGCAAGCCGGAGCATCCGTGGCAGGACCGCGAGACGCGTGAATCATTGGCCGACGGGCAGCACCCGGACGCCGCGGTGCTCGCTTGCTGCGATTCGCGCGTGCCTCCGGAGATCATCTTCGACCAGGGGCTCGGCGACCTGTTCACCGTGCGTACGGCCGGTCAGATGATCGACGAGGCGACGTTGGCCTCGCTCGAATATGCGGTCGATCATCTTCATGTGAGCCTGCTGGTTGTGCTCGGCCACGAAGGCTGCGGCGCCATCACCACCGCCGCGAAGGAGTTCGACGCCCTGTTGGAACATGCCACGGCCGAAGCCGCCGGCTCGCTGGAGGCCGCCGAAATTATGGATTCGCTGGACGAGCGCATCGTCGAAGCCGAGTCCCCGTTCCTGCGTCAGGTGGGACTCTCCGTCTGGCAGGCGCGTGAGGCCGAATTGGAGGCCTTCGCCGATATCGAGCAGGTGCATATCGCCCGCACCATCGAGGAACTGGTCACCCGCTCCGAACCAATCCAGCAAGCGCTGGCTGCGGACCGTCTGATGATCGTCGGCGCGCGCTATCACCTCAGCGATGGCAAGGTCGAGGTGTTAAGCTTCTGAAAAAAGATCGCGCCGCTTATTCCATCGCGAAACGGGTGGCGCGGTCGGCCAGAGACTGACGCACGACGGCGGCACGGGTGTCGCCGACCGAATGACGGATGACCAGCGAGGTGTCGATTTGCGTCACCTCGGAGCCGAACTCCTCGCTGACGATGCCATGCTCGGTCAGATATTGCCGCAGTTCCGCCTCCCGCGGGCTCAGCGCATGCGGCACCGGGCGGCCGAGCAGCAGACTCACGGCGGCCTGCCCCATGGTGGCGCGCGGAATACGTATCGTCGTGATCGAAGGACTGACCACCGGCGCAATCAACGTATTGTCGAATCCGATCACCGACACATCGCCCGGCACCTGCACCCCATCGGCGGTGAGCCGCAGCACGACGCCCGCCGCGACCAGATCGTTATAGGTGATGACCGCGTCCGGCATCATGCCCTCAAGCGCGAGCGCCGCCTGATATCCGCCCTCGACGGAAGGCGTCACCGGACCAATCGAACGCACCGTGAAACCTTGGCGCGCCGCCATATCATGCAGGCAATTCCAACGCGATTGATTCGCCCATGAGGATGGCCCGGCCACATAGGTGAGGGAGCGGTGGCCGTAGCGCCGCAGCATCGTCAGCGCACGGCACACGCCGAGCAGCGGGTCGGGCACGACGGACGGCACCCCTTCGACGGGCCGGTTGAGCACAATCACCGGCATATCGCGCCGTAGACGATGAATCTGCTCGGCCGACAGTTGGTCGGTGGCGAGAATCAGTCCGTCGGCGCTGTGCCTGAGATGACCGAGCATGCGCTCGGTCCATGCGACGGAACGGCCGGTTTCGATCACCGAAACGACATGACCGGATTCCATCGCCGCCTGCTGCGCGCCCTTGAGGATCTGCGAGGATATGCCGTCGGTCGTGTCCTTGACGACCAGCGCCAGCAGGCCCTCCGAAGCCTCGGCCGCGGCTTCCTGCGCGTTGCGGCGGCGTGGCCGCATGCGGGCGCGCCGGACGGGCCGGACGCGGCCGATATCCGAGCCGCTGCGCGACGGCGCGCACCTGTTCGACTGTTTGGAAATTGACGCGATCGGGATTGGAAAACACCCGGGAGACCGTGGATATGGCGACGCCGGCCTCCTCGGCCACGTCGGCCAACCGCACGCGGTCGGTCGCCTTGTGATGTTCGGTCATGCCTTCTCCCGCATCCTTGCGTGTCATCGTGATACGCCGCCGTATGTCAGGATATCCTCCCTGCGTGGGCGGGGAGGATATCGCTTGGGGTTGGTGGGTGATCCTCTGGGGACTACCCCTCAGTCAGGCTTCGCCTGACAGCTCCCCTCACAAGGGGAGCATAATTCGAGCTTCGCCATTTGCGGCGCCTGTCGAACGGGTGCCACCCCTCAGTCAAGCTCAGGCCTCGACGGCCTCGGCCTTGGCGTGGCGCTCGGCCAGCTCGGCCTTGATCTCGGCGAACTTCTTCTCGGTGATCGGGTAGAAGAAGATGATGATGGCGGAGATCACGAAGCCGATCAGCGGCACGAGGCCGGCGGCCAGGCGCAGGTTCTCGGCGACGGACGGATCCTGGGCGACGTTCATGCCCTCCTTGTAGCCGGTGAAGGCGAGGATGGCGGGTCCGAGCCAAGAGGTGAGGGCGCCGAACATCTGGCGGAAGAAGCTCAGGCCGGCCATGGCCGCGCCATCGGTGCGCTTGCCGGTCTTCCACTCGTAGTACTCGACGGTGTCACCTTCCATGCCCCAGACGTAGTTGCCGCAGAACTGGGCGCCGATGGCGTTGAGGGCCAAGGCCACGAGGGAGAGCCACACGTTGCCCACGAAGATGAACATCACGCCGCCGATGATGCCGAGGGCGCAGCCGACGTACCAGCCGCCCTTCTTGCCGAGGTGACGGGCGATGACCGGGCCGAACGGGGAGGCCACGACGCCGATGGAGGCGTTGATCAGGGTGACGAGCGTGGTGATCAGGGCGATCGTGCCGGCGTCCATGCCGTTAGCGAGGACTTCCTTGGCGATGATGGGTCCGATGGAGCCGACGCAGGTGGCGATCAGGTAGAAGCCGGTGGCGAAGCAGAGGATGAGCAGGGCCGGGTTCATGACGATGGCCTTGAGCGTGTCGACGAAGGAGACCTTCGGCTGGGCGGGCACGTCGATCTGCTCGATGGTGGTCTTGTAGAGGAAGACGTAGATCAGGGCGCCGATGAGGCAGAAGATTGCGACGACCGGCAGGAACAGCTTGGACGGATCCATGGAGTTCACCTTCGGGGCGAGGGTGAAGGTGATGATGAGGCCGAAGAGCGCGCCGCCGATCATACGGGCGGAGGACAGGCGCTGGCGCTCGTTCTGGTCCTGCGTCATCGCGCCGAGGAGCGCGCCATAGGGCACGCCGCCAAGGGCGCCGAGCAGCTGGTAGAGCAGGTAGGTGACGATGGCCCAGCAGACCTTGATCTGCAGGTTGGCGTCGGCCGGGATCGTGTACATCAGGGTGATGGCGACCATCATCGGGATGCCGAACCACACGACGAGACGGCGGAACTTGCCGTTGCCCTTGTCCTTCACGCGGTCGGCGTAGTTGCCGGCCAGCAGGTAGACGACGGCCTGGAAGAAGCGGGCGAACAGGAAGATGCCCGCGGTGATCGCGGCCGGAATGCCGATGTAGATGTAGTAGGTCGCCAGGAACATCGACATCATGCGCCAGCCGATGTTGTTGGCGAGATCACCGGAGCCATAGCCGACGTAGTTCAGCCACGTCAGCTTCTGGGGCGCCTTCTTGGCAGGCGCCGCGGTTGCGTTGCTCATATTCTCTCCTTTGTTGTTATATGAGACAGATTGGAAAACTTGATTCTTGTCATCCTGAGCGGAACAGTTCCCCGCTATGTCATCCTGAGCGGAGGTCATTCCCCTCCCCCCGTCATCCTGAGCGGAGGCCATAGGCCGGAGTCGAAGGATCTCATCCACATGCGAGACCGAGATCCTTCGACTTCGCGCTACGCGCTCCGCTCAGGATGACATTGGCGCGAAGCGCCAATGTCACTTGATGATGCAGGGCAATGACGGCGACGACTCGGCGCTCATGCCGATCGCGTTGACCGCGATGACGGAGGCGGTGTAGTTGCCGGGGGTCAGCTCGCCGACGGTCTTCGATTCCTCGCCGGCCTCGGCCTTGACCGTCTTCACCGTGTTCTCGGTGAGGTTGCGCAGCGTGAGCACATAGGAGGTGACCGGGGTGCCGCCGTCGGCCGGAGCCTTCCAGGTGACGTTCATCACGTCGTCGGTGGAGGTGACGCCCGGCTTGTTCGGCTGGGCGGGCACGGTGGCGACGATGGTTTCGGCGCTCGGCTCGGAGGTCTCGGAGACGCGATCCTCGCCATCGGTGGTTTCGATGGTGACGACATACGTACCCTTGGCCACACCCTCGAAGGTGAAGCTCGGCTTCTGGCCCGCGGCCACCCATGCGGCGCGTGCCTTGAGATCGCCGGACACCGACTTCAAGTGCACATTGGTGCCGCCGACCGTGCCGTTCGGAGCGTCGGTCCAGGTGACGGTGACGGCGCCGGTCTCGACGATCAGCTCGGCCTTGGGCGCGGCCGGCTTGGCGATCGTCGTGTCGAGCGCATTGGCGCCGGCGCGGCCGACCTTGAACGGCGCGGACACCGCGGCATCGCCTTCGCCGATGGCATTGCGTCCTTGCACGGTGACGGTCCACTCGCCGGCGGGCACATCGTGCACCAGTGCGCTGGCGGCGTTCCCGGAGACGACGGTTTCGATGACTTCCCCGGCCTCGTTGGTCAGCGTGAGCGTGGTGCCCAGCAGCGGGGAGCGCCCGTCGGAGGCGACCGTCCAGGAGACGCGCACGTCGTGGGCGCTGGCCTCGACCTTGACGTCGGCGGGCTCGGCCGGCACGGTGGGCATATGGGCGTCCGCATAGGCGGCGATTTCGACGAGTTGCAGCGCGTATTCACCGTGTTCGTTCGGGTTCGAGCGCAGCTTGCTCACGTCGAGCTTGACGTACTGCACGTCCTCGGCCGGGTCGAAGTCGAAGGCGCGCGCCTTGCCGTTGGCCGGCAGCGGGTAATCGGTTTTCTGCGCGACCGTGGTCCAGGACTGGCCGTCCTTGGACACCGCGATCGTGAAGTCGACCGGGAAGCCCTGGCCCATGTTCGGGTCGACGGCCTTGTGGCCGGCGGCGAACTCAAGCACGCCGCCCACGCCCTCGCCCTCGCCATGGAAGGCCTCGGCGACGGTGCCGCCGGGGTTCTCGCCGCGGGGCACGAGCACGACCTGCGCCAGCGTGGTCGGCTTGGCGAGCTTCAGCACCACCCATTCGTGGCGGGAGGCATCAGACGGCTCGGAGGACCAGCCGAAGTTGTTGTAGTCGGCGGCGAACAGGCCGTCCACCAGCGCGGCGGAGGTCCAGCCCCAGCGCGTCGAGGCGGAGGAGACGCGCACGGTGGCGCCGACGGTTTTGTCGAGGGCGAGCTCGCCTTCCGGCTGCTCGCCGGCGACGAAGCGCACACGCACCTCGGCGGTGTCGCCGTTCTCGCCCGTGTATTCGATCACGCCGGTGTATTCGCGCCCGGTTTCGAGTCCGGCGACGTTCACCGTGTAATACAGCTCCTGCTCATGGCGCAGGTTGCCGCTCAGGCGCTCGAGGCTCAGCGCGCCATCGGCGTCGTCGACCACGCGCGCGGTCCACTGCTCGCTCAGCGCGCCGCCCTGCTGCGCCAGGCGCAGCACATGCTTGACGGTGCGGGAGACGAAGTCCACGCGGCCCAGGTCAATGAGCGGGCGGACGGCGGCGAGGCGCGCCGGCGCCGGGCGGCCGATCCAGCCGAGGAAGTTGTCTTCGCGGAACTTCTCCTTGCCGGCCTTGCTCACGGTCAGCGTGAGGATGAGCTTGGACTCATACGATTCGACGTCGCCGGGCACATGGATCTCGATGCCATGCTCGGTGAAGCAGCCGTGGTCGACGGTCACGGTGTCGCCGCCGTGCTCCATCTCGACCGAGGCGCCGTCGGGGCGCACCGCCGAGACGGTCCAGCCGAGCTCAAGCTCGGTGCCGTCGATCTCCTCGTCGTTGTAGAGCATGATCGTGCGCTTGGAGGTGGTGCCGGGCTGGTAGATGCTGTGCGGCAGGCCGAGGCGCGGCTCCTTGTCGAATTCGCGGTCGAAGGCGGCCACATCGGCGAAGGAGTTGGCGAAGTATCCGAATCCGTCGCCTTCGATCCAGCGGGCGTCGCCCTCGGCGGTCGGGTCGAACTGCGGTCGGATGAGCTGCTTGGCGTTGATGCCGTGCTTGGTGCCGGCCTGGTCGAGCGGAATGTACTTCTCGATGTTGTCGTAGACGAACATCGACCAGCAGAACGGCTTCCAATCGGCCATGCGGGTGGTGCGGATGCCGCGGGACACACGGCCCAGCTCGCGGCCGAAATCGGCGCGGGAGATGGTGTCCGGATTGCCGTTGAGACGGCCGTGGTAGATGTCCTTGATTGTGCCGTCCTCGGCATACTGCGGGATGCCGGCGGTGGACACGGAGAACTCCTCGCCCGCGCCCAGCGGCAGGTCGGAGTCGATCTGGTAGAGGTTGTAGATGTCGGGCGCGGAGGTCATGCCGGAGGGGTAGCCGCCGAAATAATGGCGCGAATCCTCGTTGGTGATCGGCTTGTTGAAGCCGTCGTTGATGACCATGCGGGAGGGGTCGTTCTTGAGCACGGCCTGCTCCAGGGCGGGGATCAGCACCTCAGGATCGTTGGGATTCCAGCACTCGTTGGTGGTGGACCACAGCACGATCGACGGATGGTTGCGGGAGGCCCTCACCCAGCGCTCGACCCACTCGCAGTAGTAGCCGACGGTTTCGTCGGAGTAGTTGATGTAATACGGCGGGTTCAGAGAGACGTTGGAGACGGAACCGGGGTTCCAGAACGCGGTCTCCTCCTCCATCAGCATGCCCACCTCGTCGGCGTGGTCGAACAGCGCCGGAGAGGGGATGGAGCGGATATGGTTGCGCACGATGTTGGCGTTGGCGTGCTTGTAGGCGTCGATCCAGGCCTTGGCCATCGCGTCGGAGGCATGGTTGTCGTCGAGGATCACGCCGTAGGCGTCGCCGATCTCGTTGATGAGGTCGCGGTCACCCTGGTTGAGCAGGCACAGCGAGTCGCCGCGCAGGCGGATCTTGACGCCGTTGAAGATGTACTTGTCGCCTTCGCGCCAGAACTGGCGGAAGCCGAAGCGGTCGGAGGCCTCGTGCACGGTGGCGGTGCCGTCCGTCAGGCGCGCATCGACGGTGTAGAGGAACGGATCGGTGCGGCTCCAGTAGTGCGCATTGGGCCAGTTGGCCTTGAGGGTAACGACGGTCTCGGAATCGGCGTCCACATGCACGTCGGCCGGAGCGAAGTCGAAGGCATGCTCCTTGGACTGCCATTCGTTGACGGCCGCTTCGAGCTTCAGGTCGCGGGCGGTGGAGGTGTGGTTGACGACGGTGACGTTCACGGTCAGCTCGTCGTCGGCGGGATCGGCGTTCTTCTTGAGATCGGGGATGATCTGCAAGTCGTCGATGCGCAGCTTCGGGCGGGATTCGACCCACACATCGCCGCCGAGGCCGACGCGGCCGACGATATTCTCGGTGCCGAAGGGGAAGAGCAGGCGGTCGGGGCCGCCTTCGGGGGCGAGCGCGTCCTCGGGCAGGGCCTTGACGCTCCACACCTCGATGGCGATCTCGTTGGCGCCGGCCTTGGCCGCCGCATTGATATCGAGATCATAGGGCAACAGGGTCATCAGATAGCCCTTGGTGGTCTTCGGGCCGACGGAGACGCCATTGACATAGACCTTGCCAAGGGTGGCGAGGGCACCGACATGCACGAAAAGATCGTCCTGAAGGTCCTCGGCCTTGAGTTCGACGGTGGTCCGGTAGATGCCGTGGAACAGCCCCTTCTCCCATTCCGCCGGATATCCGGTGGTGACGGGGAGCGAGTCCCACCAAGTCGGGACCACGATGGTGGTTTTCTCATCGCCACCGTTCGGGTAGAAATCCCATTCGCCGTTGAGGTTCAGCCTCATCGCACTGCCTTTCGTCTGCTGCTGTGCTTCCGTTGCGCTCCATGCCGTTGCGTTGGCATGTTTGCGCTGACATCGTTGAGAATAGAGCGAATATCTCTTTGCCATTTTTTGCCAACGCATAGCCGGCGATTTTTGCCAGCCTTTGCCATTTCCCAGCCAATGGCCCACCCGACAGAAACGCCCATATACAATGTCCCGTAGTTTTTCGTCTTTTCACCACCGTCGCCCGGCAGCGCCGCTGCCGCATGGCATGCGCATAAGGAGCCGCCATGATTCGTCGCACCTCGCGTTTCGCGCGCACCGGCCGCATCCTCCTCGCGGCCCTCGTCTCCGCAGCGCTTATCGCTCCGCTGGCGGCCTGCGGACAGTCGAACGAGGCTGCGGACGGCACCACCGAGATCACGCTGTGGACCTGGCAGTCCACCATCGGCGATTTCGTCAGCGCCTTCGAGAAAGAGCACCCCGACATCAAGGTCAAGGTGCAGAACGTCGGCACGAACGACGACGAATACATGCAGCTCAACAACGCGATCACCGCGGGCAAAGGCGTGCCGGACCTCATCTACCTCGATTACAACGCGGTCCAGCAGTTCGCGATCAGCGGTGAGCTGCGCGATGTGGCCGAATATGGCTTCGATGACATCGCCGACGATTTCACCGACTCCGCCTTGAACGCGGTGACCAACAGCGGCGCTCGATATGCCCTGCCGATTTCCAGCGGACCGATGGTGATGTTCTACAATGCCGAGATCTTCAAAGAAGCCGGCATCAGCGAGCCTCCGACCACTTGGGATGAATACGCCAAGGCCGCCGCCAAGATCAAGGCCCTGGGCGGTGGCAAGCATATCGCCAACGAAACCGGCGACGGCGGCTTCCTCGCCTCGATGCTCTGGCAGGCGGGCGCGCGCCCCTTCACCGCCGACGGCGAGACGATCGGCATCGACTTCTCCGGCCCCAAGGTGCGCCAATTCACCGATATGTGGCAGCCGCTGATGGACAAGGAACTCATCGACACCAACACGAAGGGCTGGACCGAGGACTGGTACCAGGCCCTGAACAACGGGCGGATCGCCACGATCCTGACCGGCGCGTGGATGGTCACCTCGCTTAAGAAGAACGTCTCCGGCATGTCCGGGAAATGGCGCGTGGCGCCCATGCCGCAATATCAGGCCGGCGGGCATGTCAACGGCGAGAACGGCGGCGGGGCGCTGGCCTTGCCTGCCAAGTCGGACGACGCGAAGGCCGAGGCCGCATATGCCTTCGCCAAATGGTATGCCCACGACGGCGGCGTCGACGTGAACCTCGCCCAGGATGGCGTGCCGCCGCTCAAGGCCGTTTTCGACGACGAGGCATATCTGAACGCCACCGACGACTATTTCGGCGGGCAGCAGATCCATCAAGTCATCGCCGAGGCCGCGAAGGATGTGGACAGCCGCTGGCAATACCTGCCGTATATGGCCTACGCGAACTCCATCGCCGTCAATACGATCGGCAAGGCCTATATCGGCCGCAAAACCCTCAACACGGCCCTCAACGAATGGGGCGAGGCTCTGGCTGAATACGGGCGTCAGGAGGGCTTCACCGTCAAGTAAAGCGCGGCATCCGCCACCGCTCAGGTTGAGGGGTGCTGGGAGAATGGCGGGTATGGCTATCAAGAAAGGACCGACCAAGGGGTCGGGCGGAAAGCATCGTAACTCCCTGCGCGGCAAGGGACCGACGCCCAAGGCAGAGGACCGCGTCTATCACAAGGCTTATGCGGCCAAGAAGGCGGCCGATCGCCGCAAGGCCGCCGACCCGCGTCTCGCGGCCCGCAGGCGCGCCGATAAGTTCGCCTCCAACGACACCACCGATCTCGTGTTCGGCCGCAATTCCGTGCTCGAGGCGCTGCGCGTGGGCGTGCCCTCCTCGACGCTCTATATCCTCACCCGCATCGAGCATGACGACCGCACACGCGAAATCGTCAAGATCGCCGCCGCCAACGGCCTGCACATGCTCGAAGCCGACCGCCTCGAGATGGACCGCATCGCCCGTTCCGGCAACCATCAGGGCGTGATCCTCAAGGTGCAGCCCTATCAATACTCCTCGCTGGCCGAACTGGCCGACCGCGCCGACAAGAAGGCGCGCGCGATGGAGGCCGCGAACTCCGAGACCGCGCGCATCAAGGCGCGCCCGCTGTTCATCGCGCTTGACGGCGTGACCGACCCGCAGAACCTCGGCGCCGTGATCCGCTCCGCAGCCGCCTTCGGCGCCAACGGCGTGATCCTGCCCGAGCGTCGCTCCGCCTCGGTGACCGCCGCCGCATGGAAGGTGTCGGCCGGCGCCGCCGCGCATATGCCGGTGTGCCGCGTCGTCAACCTCACCAAGGCGCTGGCCGGCCTCAAGGAACGCGGATATTACGTCGTCGGCCTCGACGGCGGCGGTGACAAGCTCGTCGGCGAAACCGGATTCGAGAAGGACCCGCTGGTCGTCGTGCTCGGTTCCGAGGGCTCGGGACTGAGCCGCCTCGTGCGCGAAGCGTGTGATGCGATCGCCGGCATCCCAATCTCCTCCGCCGTCGAATCGCTGAACGCCTCGGTCGCCGCCGGCATCAGCCTGTACGCCGTCGCCACGGCGCGCGCCAAGGCGTGAAACGGAATAGATGACAGTCCAACGGACTGTCATCCCGGCGGAGCTCTCCAAGCTCTCCATATGACGCAACCCGATATCAAACGTCGATATCGGGTTGCGTTTTGTTTGTCTGAGACCGAGAGAATCGGCTCGGGCCTTCGCTTAACGCGATGGTCCAGCAATTATGGACTCGCCTCCGGCGAGGCTCAATGTTGCCCTCGCTCGGGCTATCGCCTCGCTCGGGGCTCGTCTACGGACAGCCCACCGGGCTGTCCGCTAACGACTCGCCCACACAGCCGCATCCGGATCGTCGTCGGGATTGTAGCCCGCATCCGGATCGTTGTAGGTGAATTCGTCGTCGATGACGCCGGAATCCGCCTCCGCCAGCAGCTCGTCGATATCCTTCTTGTCGAGCTTGTATTGCGGCAGCACATTCTTGACATAGCTCTGCACGGCCATTCCCATCGGCACGTCGTGACCGGCCTGCTCCGCCAGATACCAGCGGTGGTCCAGCACCTCGTGGAAGAACTGCGCGGGCTCGATCTGGGAGCGGTATTCGGGCGGAATCATGCGCACGGTGGGCTCGAAGATCTCACGCATCCAGTCGGTGGCGACGATCTCCAGTTCCTCGCCCTCGCGCCAGGTCGAGGCGCGGTAGGCATCGAGGTCGTTGAGCAGGCGGCGGGCCTGGTTCTCCTGCACGTCGAGGCCGGTGAGGCGCAGCAGCTTGCGCGAGGCATAGCCGGCGTCGACGACGCGCGGGCGCACCAGCACACGCTTGCCGTCCTCGGCGGTCTTCATCTCCAGCTCGTCGACGTCGAAGCCGAGTTCGTTGAGCTTGTTGACACGCTTCTCGATCTTCCACATCTCGTCGGGGCCGAAGTCGTCGGTGTCGGTCAGCGCGCTCCACAGCGAGTGGTAGCGGTCGACCAAGCGGTTACCGACCTCGATCTCGTCCACATCGTCGGGCAGCAGCTTGCCGGAGGCGAGATCCATCAATTCGCCGATGATATTCGTGCGCGCCAGGTCGATGTCGTATTCGCGCTGGCCTTGGGTGAGCTTGATCTGCAACTCGCCGGTCTCGGCGTCGACGAGGTAGGCCGAGAAGGCGTCGGCGTCGCGCAGGAACAGGACGTTCGACAGCGACACATCGCCCCAGTAGAAGCCGGCCAGGTGCAGGCGCACCATGAGCACGGCCAGCGCGTCGATCAAGCGCTCGGCGGTGTCGGCGCGGAGGTTGCGCGCGAACAGGGCGCGGTAGGGCAGCGAGAACTTGAGGTGCCGGGTCACGAGGATCGCCTCGAGCGGCTCGCCGTTGCGGTCATGGCGGCCGGTGACGACGGCGATCGGCGTGACGGAGGGCAGTTCGAGCTTCTGCAACTGTCGCAGGATCTCATACTCGCGCTCGGCCTTGGCCCGCGTGATCTCCTTCATCGCGTAGACCTCGTCGCCCACATGCACGAAACGCACGACGTGGCGGGAGATGCCGCGCGGCAGATTGGCCAGCAGGTCGGCCGGCCAGGTGGCCAGCGGCTTGTGCCAGGGCAGGGTGAACATCTTCGGATTCGAGCTGGCCGAAGTGATTCGCAGGGCCTGCGGCTCGGCCGCGGTCGGGTCCTCGATCACGGTGATCGAGGTGGCCTTCGCGGCGCGCGGGTCCAGTTGGGAGCGATCCATTGCTGCTTGCATCATGCCCTCCAATCTAGTGGAGCCGCGGGAGAATGCGGCCAGTGTCGGTACAAGGATGTCTTCGACGGAGGAACAATCCGGTGGATTGTTCCTCTATCCGGCTCGCGTGGCCGGCTTATGCGATTCCTCCGGAATCACGGCCGGCCACAAGAAAAGCCCCGCGGCAACGCGGGGCTTTTCCGACGAGACGGCTAGAGAGGAAGGAGAAACGTCTCGTCTAATGGTTGACAAGGCTGCGCCCTGCCAAGCGTTGGTTCGGCCACCCGCTGCGCAAAGCGCGACGGTTGGTCACTCGGATCGATTAGTTCAGACGCAGCTCGGTCGACGGAGCGAACAGGTGCATCTTGGACGGATCGATCTTGATCTTGACGACGGAGCCGATCTTCGGCAGCGCACGCGGGTTCACACGAACCGTGGTGAGCTTGTTCTGATCGGACATCATCGTGGACGCCTCGGCCTCCGAGCCATCGGTGAGGATGTTGCCGTAGATGTAGCCATCGGAGCCCAGATCCTCGACGTTCATGACCTTCAGGGAGAAGGCGTTCGGATCGTCGGTGGCCGCCAGGCTGGCGTCCTCCGGACGGAAGCCCACGACGATCTGGTTGTCGTCCGCGGCGGTCAGCTTGTTGACGGCCTCGGCCGGCAGATCCACGGTGTCCTCGCCGATCTTCGCCTTGCCGTTCACCACCGGGTGGGTGTTGAGGTTCATCGACGGGGAGCCGATGAAGCCGGCGACGAAGACGTTGGCCGGGCGATCGTACAGCTCGGTCGGAGCGCCGACCTGCTGCAGGATGCCGAGCTTGATGACGGCGATGCGGTCGCCCATCGTCATGGCCTCGGTCTGGTCGTGGGTCAC
Source organism: Bifidobacterium sp. LH_730 (assembly GCF_056355835.1). Classification (NCBI taxonomy): domain Bacteria; kingdom Bacillati; phylum Actinomycetota; class Actinomycetes; order Bifidobacteriales; family Bifidobacteriaceae; genus Bifidobacterium; species Bifidobacterium sp. LH_730. Next base: position 112,854 of record NZ_JBKETB010000006.1, on the reverse strand, counting down.
GTACAGGGTGGTGACGCCCAGCTCGCGCTGCAGAGCGGCGATCTGGGTGCGGGTCTGCACACGGAGCTTCGCGTCGAGGTTCGACAGAGGCTCATCCATGAGGAAGACCTTCGGCTCACGCACGATGGCGCGGCCCATGGCCACACGCTGACGCTGGCCACCGGACAGAGCCTTCGGCTTGCGATCGAGGTACTCGGTCAGGTCGAGGATCTCGGCGGCCTTCTCGACGCGCTTGCGGATCTCCTCCTTCGGAGTGCCGGCGATCTTCAGAGCGAAGCCCATGTTGTCGGCGACGGTCATGTGCGGATACAGCGCGTAGTTCTGGAACACCATGGCGATGTCGCGGTCCTTCGGCTGCAGGGTGGTGACGTCCTTGCCACCGATGAGGATACGTCCCTTGTTGACCTCCTCGAGGCCGGCCAGCATGCGCAGCGTCGTGGACTTGCCGCAGCCAGAGGGGCCGACCAGAACGAGGAACTCGCCATCCTTGATATCAAGTTCCAGATCATCCACCGACGGCTTGTCGTTGCCCGGGTAGATACGAGTGACATGGTCGAAAACGACGTTTGCCATAGTTGTCAATCCTTTCAGAGGCAGGTACGTGCCTCACGATCCGTTGTAAAGGGATTTTTCGGTGCTTCGATTCGTGTGTCGCCCGCAACGACTTCATTGCCGGCAATCCGCAAACCTCAGCGTTTACTTATTGAATTATGCGGCCCTCGGGAGAACGATCTCCCTCGAACCTCTCCTCACTATACACGCCGCTTCGACATACACGACACGCGGCGCCCGTCGCATGCCCTTTCGGAGGCGTCCCGGCACCACCCGCGGCCCCACCCGACCGCCCGGCGAGGCGGCATCATCCGTTCTTTCTCCCTTTTCTCGTGCTAGAGGCGTCATAGGTACGAGAAAGGGGAGAAAAGAAGCCGTATTCTTCTCGCTTTTCTCGTACCAATGTGTGGCAAGCACGAGAAAGGGGAGAAAGAACGGGCGGAAGGGGACGCCGTGGAGCCGCGATCGGACGGACGCGAACCGGACAGAGGCCGGACGCGGACCAGACACAGCCGGCCGACGGCCGTCAGCCCTTTTTCGGCATGATCCAGAACTTGAGCAGGGGGTAACTGACGATCACGGCGAGCACCGTGTTGACGACGGAGGCGACGGTGCCGGCGACGCCCGCGTTCAGCCCCCAGCCCTGGCACAGGCCGGTCACATACCCCGGCAGCACCAGGTTGACGACGACGATGACGACGGCGAGGATCGCATACTTCCACGCGGCGTCCTTGAAGCTGGAGTCCGATTTGAACACCCACTTCATCTGCACGACGAAGTTCACGATCTGCGCGATGACCTCGGCGCACAGGAAGGTGAGGAACCCGCCCAGGCCGTTGCCGGACTCGGGATAGTTGAAGATGAGGAAATGGAACGGCTGCGTGATTCCCATCCCGGCCACGAACACGGCGGTGCCGATCCAGGTGACGACGAAGCGGAAGATCGTGGAGACGTTCGACAGGATGTTGAACAGGATGAATTCCCAGATATTCGGGTGGTCCTTGATCCACTGGCGGATCGGCCCGAGGGACTTGGTCGCGCCGGAAGCGGAGGGATTGCCGGGAGCGGTGTTGGCGGTCATGATATTCCTCTTTCGTGGGGTTGGCGGATGACACGGATCGGCCGGATCAGTCCAGTTCCTTGGCGATGGTCTTATTGGCGGATCGGTTGCGGAAGAAGCCGGCGACGAACGACGCGGCGCCGCGGAGGGTGCGGCCGTTGGCGATGGCGGCGACCGACTCGGCCATCGCCGGGTCGATCATGCCCTGGGTCATCTTGGCCATCGCGCGCGGCGGCATATTGAGCACGAACAGCGTGTTGAGGTCGGGCGAGCCGGTTTTCTCGCGCGCCCTGCGCTCCCGTTTGACCAGCGTATTGGCCACGGTGCGCGCCACGAAGCCCTTCGAATCGGCCCACGAACAGATCGGGTCGTTGACGCCGAAGGTCGTCGGCTTGCCCGGCGCAAGCACCTCGCGGCCGAAGAGCGCGCGCATCTCGGCGTCGGTCACTTCCTTGACCCGGCCGGTCAGATAGGCGCCAAGCGACGGATCGGCGGGGACCGGCTCGGTGTCGCCGGAGACGACGAAGGTGGTTTCGAGCGCGATGTCGCGCGCGTTTTCGCCGATCATCAGCGTCCAGTCGCCCGATTCGGCGCGCCATGCGTTGCCGGCCGTGTCGAAATGGCGGAAGGTGTATCGGTCGAAGTCGATGCGCACCGTCTTGGATTCGCCTGCGTCGAGCGTCACCTTGGCGAAGCCCTTGAGCTCATGGTCGGGGCGCAGCACGCCGCCGCGGGGCCCGCGCACATAGAGCTGGGCCACCGTGGCGCCGGCCACTTTGGAGGTATTGGTCACGGTGAAGGTGACGCCGGTGTCGTCGGCCTCGAGATCGGCGTAGGAGAAGGTCGCGTAGCTCAGGCCGTAGCCGAAGGGGAAGCGGACCGGCATGCCGACGGTTTCGTAATAGCGGTATCCGACGAAGGGGCCTTCGCGGTAGATGGCGTCGCGGCCGATGGCCGGATACCAGCCGGCGGACGGGCAATCGTCATATCGCAGGGGCCAGGTCTCGGCCAGGTGGCCGGAGGGATTGACCTTGCCGGTCAGCACGTTGGCGGCGGCCGTGGCACCGGCTTGGCCGGACAGGCCGATGTACAGCACGGCGTCCACCTCGTCGAACCACGGCAGTTCGACCGGGGAGCCGGCGACCAGCACGGCAACCACGGGCTTGCCGGCAGCTTTGAGCGCTGCGATCAGGTCGTTCTGCGCGGCGGGAATCGCCATAGTGGAACGGTCGAGGCCTTCGGATTCGGAGCGTTCGTCAAGACCGACCACGGCGACAACCGCGTCCACGTCGTCGCGCCCGGCGAGCGCCAGCGCGTCCTCGATCAGCACACGGTTGGCGGCTCCCTGGCGGTCGTAGCCCTGCTGCCAGCCGACGACCTCCACGCCTTCGGCGGCGGTGAGCGCATCCAGCAGGTTCTCCTCGCGCGTGGCGTTGACCTTGGAGGAGCCGGAACCTTGGAAGCGCGGCGTCTTGGCCATATCGCCCACAACGGCCACGCGGGTGCCGGGCTTGAGCGGCAGCGGATGAGATCCTTCGCTGCGCTCAGGATGACAAGAAAAGGCGCCACCATCGCCCCGGACGAGGGGAGCGGCGCCACTACCGCTGTCATTCTGAGCGGAGGGGCGAAGCCCCGAAGCCGAAGAATCCCCATTCTTCATCAACACAAACGAGCCTTCGGCCACGCGACGGGCCACCTCATGATGCTCGGCGGCCACATCATCGGCGAGCAGATCGTCGCGCCCGACGCCTTGCGTTTGCGTGAGGCGGGCGAGTTTGGCGACCTCGGCCGCACGCGCATTGAGATCGGCTTCGGCGAGCGTGCCGGCCTTGACGGCACCGACGAGTTCGCGCACGGAGGTGTATCCGGGGCTCGGCATCTCCAGCGTGCCGCCGGCCTTGACGGCCGCGACGGCGGAGTTGGAGCCGCCCCAATCGGAGACGACGAGGCCATCAAAGCCCCATTCGTCGCGCAGGATCTCCCCCAGCAGATGCTTGTTCTCATGCGCATAGACGCCGTTGATCTCGTTGTAGGAGGTCATAATCGTCCACGGAGCGGCCTCGCGCACGGCGATCTCGAAGGCGGTCAGATAGAGCTCGCGCATCGTGCGCTCGTCGATCACGGAATTGGAGGCCTGACGGCGCAGCTCCTGGCTGTTGACGGCGAAATGCTTCGGGCAAGCCGCCACGCCCTGCGACTGGATGCCGCGGATCAGCCCCGAGGCCATGCGGCCGGCCACGATGGGGTCCTCCGAGTAATACTCGAAATTGCGTCCGCACAGCGGATTGCGCTTGATATTCATGCCGGGGCCAAGCAGCACGTTCACATCGAGGTCGTGGGCCTCGCGCCCCAAAGCCTCGCCCATCTCCTCGGCGAGCGCCGGATCCCAGGAGTTGGCGACGGTGGCGGCCGTCGGGAAACAGGTGGCGGGCTTGGAGGCACCAAGCCCAAGATGGTCGCCCGCGCCCAGCTGGCGACGCACGCCGTGCGGACCGTCGCTCATCACAAAACTGGGAATGCCAGCGCGCTTGTTGCCGCGAGAATCCCACTCACTCGCCCCGGAAAGCAGGGCCGCCTTCTCGGTGACGGACAGTTCTTCGACTTCCATGGTCCTCCCTCGCACTACTGGCAATCGTCGTCGATATCTTCGATTCAACCAGCCTCGGCTTCGCCATGCCTCCCCTCGCACATAACCTGTCGTTTCCCCGGCATATTCCGCATCCATCCGCCCCGCACACCGGATTTTTATAGTGTTTTATAGTTTTATAACTTTTTATAGTCTTTATACTCTTTTATAGTTTTTATAGTTCGAAGTCATATGGAAGGCATGTTATGGACCGGCCAATCAATCCATTCAAACCAACGGCGGGGCATATGCCGCCGGCATTGATAGGGCGAGATACCGTGCTCGAGGACTTCGAGGAAGGGCTGGATAACGGCCCGGGCGCCCCAGGACGCCTGATGCGCGTCACCGGCGCACGCGGCATCGGCAAAACCGTGTTGCTCACCGAATTTCGCCGCCTCGCCGAAGCTCGTTCGTGGGAGGTCGTCGACGAAACGGCTTCGGCAGGCTTCACCAACCGCCTGCTGCAGCGCCTCACACCATCGAAACATTCGTTCAGCGCCAAACTGCGCCCTTCCATAGCCGTTGCCGGAGTCAGCATGAGCCTGGGCGAAGCGCAAATCTCCTCGCAGCAGATGCCATTGACCCTGCGGCAAGCCATGGGAACGCGTCTCGACGCCCTGGAGAAGAAAGACGCGGGACTGCTCATCACCATCGATGAGGCGCAGGCCGCCGCGCGCGACGATATGATCGCCATCGCCACCGCCGTGCAGCACCTCATTCGCGAGGACCGCAACATCGCCTTCGTATTCGCCGGATTGCCCTCGATCGCCTCGACATGGCTCAACGACGAGGTCCTGACTTTCCTGCGTCGCGCCCAACCGGAACGGCTCGGCGATATCCCTTTGGCGGAAGTGCGCACCGCGCTATCCGACACCTTTGCGGATTCCGGCATAACCATTGAAGGACAGGCCTTGGAGCTGGCGACCAAAGCCACCGAAGGATATCCATTTATGATTCAACTGGTCGGCTATTACATCTGGCGACTGGCCAACCGGCACCGCGAACATCGAACGGAAGTCACCATCGCCGACGCGCAACAGGGCATTCAGGATGCGCTTGGCAGACTCGGCGACACCGTGCATGGGCCGGAACTTGACGGCCTGTCCGCGGTGGATAAAACCTATCTACTAGCCATGGCACAGGATGACGGACCTTCCTCCACATCCGCCGTCGCTGAGCGAATGGGCAAAGACCCCGGGTATGCCGGCATCTATCGCGCTAGGCTCATCGAAGCGCAGGTCATCAAAGACGCCGGCTATGGAAAAGTGGACTTTGCGATCCCCTATCTACGGCGATATCTGCGCGAGCATGCCGCCTATATCCGACTGTCCGGCGGCAGCGAATCCTGACTTTCGAGGCGCTTGACAACTGAATGGGGCCTGCGACCGGGTGGCGGCAGGCCCCTGGGATGGGCGACGTGGCGACGCGTCAGGCGATGGCGGCGAGGTAGCCTTCGTCGACGGCGCGGTTGATGTCGGCGGCCTTGCCGTTGCAGTCGCCGACGAGGGTGACCTTGATGCCCTTGGCCTCGAGCGGCGCGATATCGAAGGGCTGCGGCGTGGCGCCGAGGGCCATCACCACGCAATCGCAGGGGATGGTCACCGGGCGCGTCTGCGGGGCCGGGGCGTCGGCTGGGGCCGCACCAGCGGCTCCCGGGGCAACCGGTCGGCCGCCAGGAGCACCTGGGGCACCGGCTGCACCCGGACGACCGCCCTGCCCGCCCTGGGCACCGGCGCCAGGAGCGCCCGGGCCACCGGGGCGGCCTGCGGGAGCGGGCGGGTTCAGCGTCTCCGTGGCCTCGACCGCACCTTCCGTGACGCGATCGACCTTGGTGTTGGTCATCAGCGTGACGTGATGCGTCTCGAAATCGGCCATCATGACCGGCAGGATGGTCTGGGATTCCTCGGCGGCGATCCTCCCCATCATCTCGACGATGGTGACCTCGCAGCCGTAATCCTCCTGCGCGATGAGCTCGGCGGTCTCCGCACCGACCAGACCGCCGCCGATGACGACGGTGCGGCCGTGCGGTCGCTGCTCGCCGGCGAGCACCTTCCACGCGTCGAGCACATGCGGCTGCCCTTCCTCCGTGCCGGGAATGGGCGGCCTGGCATTGCGCGCGCCGACGGCGACGATAACCTCGTCGAAACCGGCCTCGGCAAGCACGGAAGCGTCGACGGCGGTGTTCAGCTCCACCTTCGCGCCGGCGGCGGCGAGCGCCCGCTCATACCAACGGACCGCCGTCAGCATGCGGTCCTTGCGCGGCGGGGCCGCGGCGATGACCAACTGTCCACCGAGTTCGCTGGCCTTCTCGTAGAGCGTCACGTCATGCCCGCGCAAGGCGGCGACGCGCGCGGCCTCCATGCCGGCCGGACCGCCGCCGACCACGGCGATACGGCGAGGCGTCTCGGCGGGCTTGATCACGCGCTGGTATTCGTAGCCGTTCTCCGCGTTGAGCACGCAGGAAATGAACCTGCGCGAGGCAATGGCATCGGTGCAGCCGCGGTTGCACATGATGCACGGGCGGATCAAGTCCTCCTGCCCGGCCGCGACCTTGTTCGCATAATCCGGGTCGCACAGGATCGGCCGCCCCAGGCCCACGTAATCGCACGCCCCCTCGGCGATGAGCCGCTCCGCTTCGGCGGCGGTGGGAATCGCACCGACCGTGGAGACCGGCACCTCGACCGCTTCCTTAACCCGGCGCGAATATTCCTCCATGAAGCAGTCCGGGCGCGTGCCCATGGCCGGGATCGTGTCGTTGAGATTGCCGGTGTGATTGGCCTGGCCCACATGGAAGGTGTCGACGCCGTCCTCGACGAGCAGCTTTGCCAGTGCCACGGCCTCGTCGATGAACAGACCGCCGCGGCCAAGCTGCGGGTTCTCGGTGATAATCGGCAGTTTGTAGTCGATGCAGATCTCGGGCGAGCCGGCGCGGATGGCGCGCACGACCTCGCGGGCGAAGCGCGTGCGGCCTTCGAAATCGCCGCCGTAATCGTCGTCGCGCTCGTTGATGAGCGGAGAGCACAGCGAGCCGACGAGACGGTCGCCATGCACCTCGATGGCATCGGCGCCGGCCGCCGCCGCGCGCCTCGCCAGCGCTGTGATGGATCCGAGGATCTCGCCCAGCCGTTCAGCCGTCACCTCGTTGACATAATGCGCCATATCGTGGTGCAGTTTGGCGCGTGCACCGGCCATGTCGCCCTTGGCGAAGAGCTCGGCCACGGCCACGGTGTCGTATTCGGGGTGGAACACCTGCAGGCCGAGTTTGCAATCGAACTCATGCAGTGCGTCGGCGAGCGCCTTGAAACTCGGGATCTGCTCGTCGGTGACGAGCTTGGGCGTGGGCGAGATCGTGTGCACGGGCGTCACGTCGCCGAGCACGATGTAGGCCGCGCCGCCCTCGGCCACGCGCTTGTAGAAGTTGATGCTTTGTTCGGTGATCGAACCGTCGCGCGCCTCGTAACCAGTGGTCATGGGTGGGAACATGATGCGGTTCTTGAGCCGCATATGCCGGATTTCCAGCGGTTCCATGAGATGAGTGAGTGCCATGCCATACCTCCTTGCATGCCTGTCGTGCGATGGTCCGCCCGCAGTCGTCATCGACGCAGGTCGCGCACGCCCTTCCATTATCCCCCGTCGCGCGGCAGCAAATGTCATTCACCATGGCCCCACGATTTATATAATCGTGATTTGACTAATCGTAATTATATATATTACGATTTTATTCATGGCCTTCATAGGACGCACCAATGAACTTGAGTTCCTGGAATCCAGTTATGCGCAATCCAACGCGCAATTAGTGGTGCTCTACGGGCGCAGGCGCGTGGGCAAAACCGAAATCCTGTCACATTTCGCTCAGGGGAAAGACCATGTATTTTTCGCGGCGCCGCAGGCCAATAAAGACGAGCAACTCGCCGCGTTCTCCCGCCAGATGTTCGAAGCGGGGGCACCCGCTTCGCGCTATCTGCGCCAGTATCCCGACTGGGAGACCGCGCTGCAGGACATCGCCAACCTGCCAGCTTCAGCCGATGGCAACAAACGTCTCGTCATCCTTGATGAGTTCCCTTATTTGGTGAGATCAGACAAATCGCTCCCCTCGATCATCCAGAATCTATGGGACCACACCTTGCGCCATAACAACATCACGCTGGTGCTGTGCAGCAGTTCCATGAGCTTCATCGAAAAGGAGATTCTGTCCGAAAAATCGCCGCTCTACGGACGGGCCACCGGCATTCTGCGAGTCGATCCCATGCCCTATTGGGATGCCGCGAAATTCTTCCCTCATTACACCCCGGCGAACAATGCGCTCGCCTTCGCAGTTCTAGGCGGCGTGCCGCATTATCTCGCCCAATTCGACCCCGACGAGGACGTGGCGACCAACATCCGGCAACGCATCCTGCGCCGAGGCGCCGCATTGTATAGCGAGGCGGAGTTCCTCATGCACCAGGAGTTCCGTGAGCCCGCCACCTATAACACCATCCTGCAGGCAGTGGCCCTCGGCGCCACGCAGCTCAACGACATAGCGCAACGCACCGCGATGCCAGCCGCCGCAGTGAGCTCCTATCTGAGGAACCTCATCGAAGTCAATATCGTGGAGCGTGAATTCCCAACGAACGCCAAACCGATCGAGGAATCGAAGGTCATGCGAGGCCTCTATCGGCTCTCCGACAACTTCTTCCGGTTCTGGTATGCCTTCGTGGCGCCGAACCGCTCCGATTTAGAGATCGGCGACATCGACGGGGTCTGGCGGCATGACGTCGAACCGTTGCTTCATGATTTCGCGGGAACGCCATTCGAACGCATATGCGCCCAGTGGCTACGGCGAGAGAATATGCGCGGACAGCTTCCGTTCCGGGCAAGTCATATCGGACGTTGGTGGGATGCGCGCACTGAAATCGATGTGGTCGCGACGGACAAGTCCGCAACGCACCTCATCGCCGGCGAATGCAAGTTCCGCAACAGGCCGATGGATATTCCCATGCTGCGGAGATTGCAGGAAAAAGCCTTGCGGCTCAAAGGGGCGGAACGGTCCGCCATGCTCTTTTCCTTGGGCGGCTTCAGCCCGGAGCTGACGAAGCTTGCGTACGAGGACGAATCAATCTGCTTGATCGGCGTTGATGATCTGTATGCGTAACTAAGAGAGCTGACCCGTTTTGCAGGCCGCGCACGCAGGGCTCCCTCCAAACACACAAACAATCGGATCTCCGCCGGGTTTGTGCGTAAGTCGTATGTATCCATACGGATCTCGTATGGATACATACGGAACTCCGCTGGGTTTGTGACACCAGATGCAACAAACCCGGCAGAGTTCCGTATAGCCCCAATAGAGTTCCGCACAAATCCAGCAGAGTTCCGTATAAACCCCGCGGAGATCCGAACATATACATACGAGTTCACAGCCGCCGCCGCATGACTCACTGCGGCGGCGCGGGTGAGACCACATACGGCAAGCGCAACCAGCCCGTATACGGCGAAACCCGCCCGGATGGGGCGGGTTTCGGGAGCCGTTGCCAGCGGAGCGATCACGCTTCGATGGTGACCTTGGCCTCCTTCTTGCGCTTGGTGAACTTGACGATCGCCAAGGCGCTCAGGCCGAGGAAGACGATGGCGGTGACGCCCCACACCACGTAGGTGATGGTCTTCCAGATCGGGGTGGCGACCTCGGGCTCGCCATTCTCATACATATAGCTGTTCACAGCGGTGTAGAGGATGTTGTGCGCCGACGTGCGCATCGCCTTGAGCGAGGTGGCCGACTTGTCGGTGACATGGTTGGTGGTCGTGGTGGTGGCCAACATCATGTCGGTGCCGCCGCGGATGGCGCGATCGGCGCTCATATAACCATACTTTCCGAAGTAATCGGTGAGCACCATGCCCCTGAAGCCCCACTCGCCGCGCAGGATCGTGTTGAGTGTGCGGGAATCGGAGCCAGCCCACTCAGTGCCGATGTAGTTGAAGGAGCTCATGACGGCCGTGGCACCGCCTTCCTTCACCGCCATTTCGAAGGGCTTCAGGTAGGTCTCGCGGATCGACTGCTCATTGGCCCAAGTGTTGAGCATGCTCATGCGGTTGGTTTCCTGATCATTGAGCGCGAAATGCTTGATGAAGGCATAGACACCGTTCTCCTGCGCGCCAGCGGTCTGGCTGGCAGCCATCACGCCGGAGAGCAGCGAGTCCTCAGAGAAATACTCGAAGGTACGGCCCGCGAAAGGATTGCGATGGATGTTCATGGCCGGGGCATACCAACCGGAGACATGCATGTCATGCGCCATCTGCGCGATCATCTCGCCGAACTGCTTGGCCAGGTCCTTGTTCCACGTGCAGGCGAAGGCCGTGGAGGCCGGGAAACCGATGGAACCGACACCGGTGAAGTTGTTGTTCAGCGAAGCCGGGCCATCGGCGTCGACCATTTGGATCTTGCCGATGGGGGAAATCGCCTGCGAGCCATAGCCGCCGTTGGCGATGAGATTGTCCATCTCGTCGAAGGTGAGCTGGTCGAGCAGGTCGTCCCACTTCGGGTCGTCGTAGTCGAGGCCATAGAGCTCGGCCAGACGTACACCGTTCTTGGCGCCGGTGGTCGGCATTTCGTCGGACTCGTCGTTGGTCTCGGCCGGATCGTAGTTCGAGTTGTTGCGGAACTGCGCCTTGCGCTCCTCGGAAAGGGTGAAGTTCGTCGGCGCGGCGGTCGCCTCGTCGTAGTTGGCGAACTTGTCGGCGCGGGACAGATAGGTCACGTCGCCGTCGTCCTCGAACACATTAGTGGCCACGGTCTGGTCGCCGTTGTGCGTGTTGTCCTCGGAATCGTAGGTGATGGTCTCAGGAACGTTGACGTCCTGCTCGGCGATCGAGTTGTGCGAATCCTTCTGGATCGACACCTCGTAGTCGCCGGCTTCGAGCACCCACGCCTTGGCATCCTCGGAATCATAGGAGGCCATGTCATCGTCCTCGAACTCGATCCTGACGGTCTGCGAGGCACCAGGTTCGAGCACGTCGGTCTTCTCGAAGGCCACGAGATTGGCGGAGGCCTTCTCAATGCCACCATTGGTGTAAGGCGGGTTGACATACGTCTCGACGACATCCTTGCCGGCCACATCACCGGTGTTGGTCACCGTCACATCGAACGAGATCTTGCCGTCCTCATAGCTCACATCGCCCATCTTCTGCTCGAAGGTGGTGTAGCTCAGACCATGGCCGAACGGATACAAGACGACATCGTCATAGTCGATCAATCCTTCGTCGGCTGCCGTCTCGTAGAACTTGTAGCCCACATAGATGCCTTCGACGTAATTGACGAATGCCGGGGTGGTGTCTCCGTTCTCGGAATTGGTGGTGCCGAATTCCTCCATATTGTCGTATTTGAAACTACCGGAATTGTTGGCGGAGGGAACGGACTTGAGGTCACGGACAAAGGTGTCGGAGGTCTTGCCCGAGGGATTGATCTCACCGGCGAGAACGGCGCCAAGCGCGGAGAAGCCAGTCTGGCCGGCGGGCGGACACCACAGCACGGATTTGATCTGCGGATAGTTTTCGAGGAAGTCGAACTGGAAGGTGTTCGCACCGTTGTAGACCAAGGTGACCTTGGAGAAATTCTTCGTCACCAGATCGAGCATGTCGCGTTCGGTGCGGGACAGTTCGAGGAAGGACTCACTCTGCTCGAAATCCTTGTAATCCTTGGAGTTATCGGTGTAACGGATGCCCTTGGCACGCATGTCGCGCGGCAGGTCGGCGCCCTCGCCGCCGACACGGGTGAGAACCACCACAGCCTCGTCCGAGAAATCCTTGGCCTGGTCGATCAGATCGCCGTACTGGTCGGCCGGCACCTCGGGCAGGGTCCAATCCTGGGTGCCCTTGTTCATGCCCACGACCGGACGATCGGCGCGATAGTCGGTATAGAGCTTGCTCAGGTCGGCGTTGGCCTCCAAACCAGCGGACTTGAGGCCGTCCAGCAGCGAAACGGTGTCGTATTGGTCGGACATGGAGCCGGAACCTGTGCCTCCATAGACCGGATTGGTGGAGCCCCAGCCGAACACGTTGACCTTCTTGTCGGCCAGCGGCAGGTTGGCGTCGTCGTTCTTGAGCATCGTGATGGCCTCGGATTGCACTTCCTCGGCAAGCTCATTCGCCGCCGCCACCGTGCCGTCGGACAACATGTATTTGGTGGCGGTCGCGTTATTGAGCAGTGTGGACAGCGGGCCGAACAGCATCATCGACACGGCCACGACCGCGGCCACCAGAGCCACGAGCCAGGACTCGGAGTGGATGAGCTTGCGAGCGGCAACGTCCTTCACCGTCTTCTTGTTCACTCCGATGGTCACGCCGAGCGCCAGCACCAGCACGACGACAACGGCAATCAGCTGCGGAGCGATCGACTGGATGACGGAGATGACGTCACTCCAATTGATACCTAGCATGTGATCTCCTCCTTGTTCTTACTTCCGGCGACGAAGGAGCCAGCCGCACCGCCGTGGTGCCCGATGACACTCCCTCATGTCGTTGACACCATTGCACCAAACAAAACCGCCCCGCGTCGAGCCCGCCCCACATCCTGTCATTCGACGCGCATAATCTGTCAGTGGACCGGCGCGAACTGCATATAGAGCTCTTCTCCTAAGTCACAAGCGCCATTATCATAACTTCTCAAAAATTTTGAGAAGTTTTCTATGTAACTTCTCAAAAATTTTGAGAAGTAAGTATCATGGATATCGCCGCAGACACCGCCGATACCGCCAATAGGGAAAGGACACGCAATGGTTCCGGACAATCCACGGGATTCCTACTCCATGCTGGTTCGCGAGGCCATGATGTTCGACATGCCCACGCCGTCACGCCGGGACGAGGCGATTCGCGAACTGCCCGAGCCAGCGGTATTCAACACCGTGCACATCATCACCGGCGTGCGCCGATGCGGCAAGACTTTCTACTTATTCCAAAAAATTCATGACCTATTGAATGCGGGAGTGCCGCGTAACCGTATCCTATATTTCAATTTTTCCGACGATCGACTGCAACCTATGCCTTCGACTGTGTTGGACGACATCGTCAACGAATACTGGCGCCAGGTGCCCGAGGCACGCGAACAAGGCGCTTACCTATTCCTCGACGAAGTGCAGGAATGCGAGCACTGGCAAGGTTTCTGCCAACGCATCGCCGAACATGAGAAGGTGACGCTGGTCATCACCGGCTCATCGTCGCGTCTGTCCAGCGAGGAAATCGCCACTTCATTCCGGGGACGTTCCCATCCGCACGCCATGATGCCGCTTTCTTTCCGTGAATTCTGCGCGTTCCGTTCGATTGCACTGCCCGATCGCCATGATGCATCCCCCGCCTTCTCTCCACAGGAGATCACCCGATTCGAGCATGCATACGGGCAATACCTCACCGTTGGCGGCTTCCCCGCAGTGCAACGCATCGGAGAACCCGACCGCATCGAAATGCTCCAAGGCTATCTGCGCGATGTGGTCGCCCGCGATGTCGCGGAACGACTGGGGCGCGAAAACATCACGCTTGCCACGCAAACCGCCCTCTACTTGCTGCGCAACACCGCATGCGAACTTTCCGTGAACGGGCTGGTCGAAGCGCTGAAAGCCGTTGGCTGGAAAGTGTACTGGGACAAGATCAACACGCTGCTGGACCTGTTCAAACAGGCGTTCCTTGTCTATCAGCTCAACGAATACCGCACCGCTCTCAAACCCGACAGCACCAGCGTTCCCAAGCTGTATGCAGTCGACCAAGGCATGGCCCACGCCGTTTCCCGTGCCAACCAGCAGGATCTCGGCAAACGTCTGGAAACCGCCGTATTCGGTGAGCTGCTGCGTCGAACCAGTGGCCAAAGGACTCAGGCCATCACCTCCTACACCATGCCGACCGGCAAGCACGAGAAAGTCGACTTCCTCGTCGGCGACGCCTTGGCCACCGAACCCTATGGGCTCATCCAAGTCAGCGCGGATATGACGAAACCCACCACTCGGAAACGCGAGGTCAACTCGCTCACCGCGGTGATGCAGCACACAAAACTCGCCCAAGGCACCATCATCACCATGCGCGAGGAAGAGCGCCTCGCCCTGGACGCAGGGGACATCGCCGTGATACCAGCGTGGAAATGGGCGCTCACCCAGTAGCCTTCGCATGACGACCGCAAAACGCCACCCACGTTTATCCGCGCCGAATCTGATCCCCTGTCATTCGACGCGCATAATCTGTCAATGAACCGGCGCGACCTGCACGACCGACCGGTTTATCCTTGGGCAGTGAGGAAAGGAATCCCATGCGTGCGATACGGATCGGCGTGGTCGAGGACGACCCCGCGCAATGCCAGCGGGTGCTGGATTATCTCAACCGGTATCAGTCCGAAAGCGGCGAGAACTTCGTCGTGTCGGTGTTCGACGACGGCGCGCGGCTGGTCGAGCGCTATCAGCCGGTGTATGACATCCTGCTCATGGATATCCAGATGAAGGAGCTCGACGGCATCGACGCGGCGCGCGCGATCCGCGAGCGCGACGGTGATGTGGTCATCGTCTTCATCACCTCGGCCCCGCAGTATGCGATCAACGGATACGAGGTCGGCGCGCTGTCCTATCTGCTCAAGCCCGTTCCCTGGTTCGCCTTCCAGCAGGAGCTCAAGCGTTCGATCGCGCAGGTGCGCCGCCGCGCCGACGATGCGATGCTGGTCGAGGCCGGCGGCTCGTCGATGCGGCTTTCCCTCGCCGATGTGCTGTATTTCGAATCGATCCGCCACACCATCATCATCCACACGCTTTCCGGCAAACTGTCGATCACGTCAAGCCTCAAAAAGATGGAGGAGCAGCTTGCCGAGCGCCCGTTCTTCCGTTCCAATTCCTGCTATCTGGTCAATCTCGACCACGTTTCGGGTGTGGAGGATCAGGACTGCGTGATGTCGAATGGCGAACGCCTGCGCATCTCACGGCCGCGTAAAAAGGACTTCATGACGGCGCTTACCGAGCACTTGGGCGGCTCCCGATGAATGCCGGCATCACCAACGCGCTGCCGGATATTCCGCGCTTGTATACGGCGATCAGCGAATGGCTGGCCTGCGTGGTGTATCTGAGCGTAATCCCGCTGCGCGTGCCGTTGTGGCGCACGCTGGCGGTGGGCGGCGCAGGGTTGGCCGTGATGGTGGGCGTGCAGTATGCCGCCGGCGCGATGCCCATCGGTCTGTGGATGCTTGGCATGGTGTTGGCCGTGGCGGCGATGTGGGCGATCATCCTGCTGGCCTCGGGGTCGGGCAAGCGCGAGGCCAGCTATCTGACGGCCCGCGCCTTCGTATTGGCGGAATTGGTGGCCTCGCTGCACTGGCAGTTGGTCACCTTCGTGGCCCCACGTTCCGCCGGCGCGCAACTGACCCTGTTGAGTGCGGGCATGCTGGCCGTCACCTACGCATTGTGCTTCGCAGTGGCCTGGCTGACGGAACGCCGCAATTTCAGCCGCACCGAACCGATGCAACTGGCGTGGCGCGACGCGGTGACCACGGTGGCGATCACCGTCGTCACCTTCGCGATGAGCAATCTGAGTTTCATATCGACGAACACGCCGTTCTCGGGCACGCTGGGGCAGGAGGTCTTCTATATCCGCACGCTGGTGGATCTGTGCGGTTTCGCGATGCTTTACGCCCAGCAGGAGCAGATCCGCTCCACGCGCGCCGCGATGGAACTCGCCTCGATCAACGCTCAGGTCGACGCCCGGCATGCCGAATACCTGCGCTCCAAGGAGAACCTTGAGGCGATGGGACGGCTCACCCACGATCTGAAGCATCAGATCGCCGCGCTTCGGGCCGAGCTCGATCCGGCGCAGGCCTCGGCATCCTTCGAACGGCTCGAGGCGTCGGTGGCGAAGGCGGAGGCCCAGCAGCACACCGGCAACCCGGTGCTCGACGTGGTGCTGACCACGAAACTGCGTGCCTGCGCCGACCGCAGGATCACACTCACCTGCGTGGCGGACGGCAAGCTGCTCGAGGGCATGGAGCCGATGGATATCGCCTCGCTGTTCGGCAATGCGCTCGACAACGCCATCGAGGCGACCGGGCGGCTGGCCGACCCTGAGCAGCGTCTTATCCGGCTGGCGCTGTTCCGGCAGGGCGGGTTCGCGGTGGCGCGCGTCGAGAACTATTTCGACTCCAACCTCCGGCATGATGCCGACGGCGCGCTGGCCACCACCAAACGCAACCACGAGCGCCACGGCTTCGGCGTCAAGTCGATCCGCCATATCGCGCGCTCCTACGGCGGCGAACTCACCATCGACGCCGCCGACCACTGGTTCGACCTCCGCGTCCTGCTGCCCCTCCCTTTGTCCCCAACACACGACCGCGACGTCTGACCGGCACCCGACTATCGCCGTCCGTCGGCTGTCCCCAACGCCACGCGCTCTTCATTCCGTTCGCTTGGCCGTCCATACTCTCCCTTTTCTCGTGCTAAGGGCGGTATAGGTACGAGAAAAGGGAGAAAAGAAGCCGTATTTTTCTCGCTTTTCTCATAACAATGTGCGGCAAGCACGAGAAAAGGGAGAATACGGGAACAAACCGCGGAAAAGCGAACCGGACGCCCCCGTGGATCCGTGCCGGCAGCCCGCCGCTGGAACCATCCGATATCGACGACGACCAATCAGGAAAACGAAAGCCGACGACCGCCGGAACATAGGCGACGGTAACGGACGGAGGGCGCGCAATGGATGGCCTGCGGGCGGCGGGCGGCCAAACGACGCCGGCGGCGCGGAAAGCCGATCCACGTCAGCCGACGCGTTCGTGGAGCGGGATGCGGGCGACCTCCGGCACGCCGGCGCGGTCCAACTTGGCCAACAGCGCGCCCACCGACGCGACCTCGTCGTAGGTCGTGCGGATGACCTCGGCCACGCCCGCCCGCCGCAGCAGCTCCTCCCGCTCACGTTCCGCCCGCACCACCTGCTGGATGCCGCGACGGTTCGTCATGGACGGATCGACGTATTTGCGCGCGCCGTCGTATTCCAGCACGATCACGCGCCCGTCGCGCGCATGCCATACGAAATCGACGCGGCATGCGTTGCTTCGGTCGGCGGGGTCGACGAAGACGCGCTGCAGTTCGGGAACGGCGAATCCATGCTCGACGATGGTGGCGCGGCACAACGATTCGCCGCCGTTCTCACTGCGCGCATCGGCATAGTGCAGCAGACGGAAGACGGGCCCGCAATCGGCGCGCACGCCGTCGCATACCGCCAGCACCGCCTCCTCGTCGGCCAATCCGTTGCGGAAGGCCGAGTCGAACATCCCCAGCACCAGCCGGAATGGATATCGCAGCGCGCAGTCGACCAATGTGCGCGCCGGCATGGTGGTGCGCACCGTCACCACATCGCCTCCCGCGCGGAACGTTGCCATATGGACGTCGGAGCCGGCGACGAATACGCGACGCAAACGAGCATGCCCCTTCGCCGGCGTCGACCGGGAGACGATGGTGACGTCATCGTCCCCGAGCAGCGCCCAGGTGTAGTCCAGCCCGAGCACGGCCGCGGCGGTGAGGCCGGCGAACACCCACGACGGATGCTTTCGCGACAATGCCTGCGCAAGGTGGCGCATGCGTTCCGGCGGGGTCAGACGCTCCCAATAGGCAGGGTCGGCATACAGGGCGCGATACGGACACACAAGCCTGCCGACCTTCGCCTGATATCGAAGCCGCGCACGCTCCGCGTTCGTCGTTCCGAATATGCACGGCTGCCATTCCGTCGTCCCCATCATCAACGCCCCCTTTCGCCACAGCATAGGCGTTTCGTCCGGCGACGGTGCCGATGGCCGCTGGAACGCATCGTTTCGCGCGTCAAATGATGGTGGCGGCGGTTTCCGCGCCAACGGCGTCATTTCATGCCGGATACTCGGCGCGCGCTCCGTCCCATTTTCCGTTCCATACCAACGGAAAAGGAAGACTCCACCGCATACCAAGGCCCGGCGGCGACGTAGAATCAGCTCCCTCCATCAAAGGGAACCCCTGGTATCGCGGTTTTCTCCCTTTTCTCGTGCTAAGGGCGGCATAGGTACGAGAAAAGGGAGAAAAGAAGCCGTATTCTTCTCGCTTTTCTCATAACAATGTGCGGCAAGCACGAGAAAAGGGAGAATGGGAAGGCGGACGGGGCGGAGGGCGGCTTGGGGCAAGAACAGCCGGGGAAGGACCGAAGACGGACGAGCGGAACGAACCGGGAGGCGCAACGGACGAGGGCTTGGAACCGCTTGGCATCGAGCATCGTCACGCCGTCGCAGGATGCGGAACAGCCAGCGGGCTTAGACTGGTGGATATGAGCGAGCTGGGTGCGTTGGATCTTCAGGCCGGGCAGGTCGTGGGCGGCTATACCTTGGTGTCCCGGCTGGGGGCCGGGGCGATGGGATCGGTGTGGCGCGTGCGCGACGACGGCGGGCAGGAATATGCGATGAAGATCCTGCGCGATTCGTTGAACGACGCCGAACCGACCCGGGATCAGATGACGGCGCGCGAACGTCTGCGCCGCGAGGCGATGGCGCTGAGGAAGGTGAGCCACCCCGGCGTGTGCGGCATCGTCGACATGGAGCTCGACGACGCGCTGGCCTTCATCGTCACCGAATTGATCGAAGGCCGCAACCTCAAGGACGATGTGGCCCAGAACGGCCGCTATGCCGGCGTCGATCTGGAGCGCCTCGCGAACAAACTCGTCGCCGCGGTCAAAGCCGTGCACGCGGCCGGCATCGTCCACCGCGACATCAAGCCGACGAATGTGATGGTCTCCGCCTCGGGACCGGTGCTCGTCGATTTCGGCATCGCGATGGGCGAGGGCGAAAGCCATGTGACCCGCACGGGCCTGGTCATGGGCACGCCCGGATTCATCGCCCCCGAGATCATCGAAGGAGCCGAATCCGACGAGGCGACCGACTGGTGGTCGGTGGCGTCGGTGCTGGCCTTCGCGGGCACGGGGCAGCCGGTGTTCGGTACCAAGCCGATGATGGCCGTGCTGGAGCGCGAGGCCTCGGGCAATGCGAATCTCGCCGGCCTGCCTCCGCGCACGATGGCCGCGTTCCGCGCCGCGCTCGATCCGGATCGCACGCGCCGTTGCACGCCGGATGCGCTGGTGCAGGCAATCGCCGACGACGCGCTCAACCCCTTCGCACAGGACGAGGGCGAGGTGGTGCGCCCTTTTGATCCGTTCAGCCCGCGCACGCTGTGGGCGAAAACAGTTCGATCGGCGCACTCGACGATCGGATTGAACCAATACGAGGCGGTTGCGCGAGACGCCACTCAGGGTGACGCTGGACCGACGGCAGAGGGAACGACGGCCGTCCTCAACTTGGTGACGGTACCGGCGGCAACGGCCGATTCCGATTCCGCGACGGTAAGGATGAATACCAGCCCAGCGACAATGCCGTTGGCAGAGGCGACGGTGCCGCTGGAGGAAACCACGGAACCGCTGGTCCGCCCGACGACGCCGCTGCCGGCGGCCGCGGGATATGCCGATGCGCGACCGCCGCTGCGGCGCATCGTCGAGAACGCGGGCGGATACGCCGCGCAGACCGATGCCCCGATTCCCGCGGGGGCATATGGATCCCCGGCGCAGGCCGCCGCACCGTCCGTCATGCCGAAGGCATACGCGCCGTCGTCCGACGCCCCGACGGAGGCCGGCATGCCCGTCCCGATAACGGCCCCGGCCACGGAATCGGCCACGGCACCTTGGTCGGCGGTGGAGGATGCGGCCGCACCGCCGATCGACCCCACCTATCTCAAACGTCAGCGATATCACGACCGCGCGCTGCTACCCCTTCTGCTCCTCGCTCTGCCGGTGGCGACGGCCGCCGCAATCGACCCGCTGGCCGGGGCGGCGGCGACGCTCGTGTTGCTCTGGATATTGCTGACCATCGGCTTCAATGTCGGCGCGCAGCTGGATCGCGAAAGCAGACGCGGCGGCGCCGGCTCATGGAGCGATGGCTGGCTGCGCGCGGCATCGCTGCCCTGGCACCTGGTCAAGGGACTGGCCGCGGCCCTGCCGCGCACGCTGCTCGCGGCGCTGCTCTGGATGGCCGGGATGACGGCCGCCACGCTCGCCCTCGACCTGCCGACCTCGATGATCCAACCGGTCGCCGGCTGGCCCATCGAGCTGCCGGTATTGGTCGACGGTCCCCTCTCTCCGACCGGACTGGCCATGGCGGGACTCGGAGCGGTCGCCTGGATCATCGGCGCGCTCTGGCCGCGCTCCGCGGCGCTGCGCATCGGCGCGGGCGCGCTGCGGGGCCGCCCACGGACGACGGAACCGGACCCGGCGGACCCCTCATAACCCCCGCCCACACCCACAGGTAGTGTGAATAGCATCTCAATGCGTTCCTCCGAGCGCATATCGACAACGCAGACAGCGGACGTTCCACGGTCGCTGTGCTATATTTCCCCGCGGAACCCACCTTGGAAAGGAATACGATGGCACCAGCCGACAAGAAAGCGGACAAGCGCAGATCCCGCGCCGATCGGCGCGCGGCCGAGGAAGCCGCGGCGAAGGCGGCGGCCGAGAAGGCCGCGAAGGAACGCAGGCAGCAGACCACCATCGGCATCATCGTCGTCATCATCGTCGCGGCGCTGCTCATCGGCGCCGGCACCGTGCTCTACCGCTCGTGGGCCGCCAAGCATGTCAGCACCGAAGAGGTCAGCGCGGCATACAGCCAGCTCGAGAACGTCAAGGACAAGCCCACGCGCGCCGACGATCAGGGCGGCATCCTCTTCTCCAAGGACGGATACGGCAAGAAGATCGCCAAGGCCCCGACCGTCGAGCTCTACATGGACCCGCTGTGCCCCGGCTGCGGCGGCGTGAACCGCTCCCTCGACCCGACGCTGACGAAGCTGGTCGAGGCCGGCCAGCTCAACCTGGACCTGCACTTCATGTCGTTCATGGACGTCTCCTCCACTGACGACTATTCGACGCGTGCGGCGGGCGCCGCCGTCTACATCGCCGAGCATGACGACGATCCCGCGCACCTCATGGCCTATCTGCAGAACATCTACGCCGAGGACTTCCAGCCGGGCGAGGCCAGCGCCTACGAACCGACCGGCGACGACAAGCTCAGGGAGCAGGCCATCAAGGCCGGAGTGAGCAAGGACGTGGCCGACAAAGCCTTCGACGGCACCTATCACGACTGGCTCGCGGCCATCAACAACTACACGCCGAAGAAGAAGGAGCTGTGGAACGCGCAGGGCGGCTTCAGCACGCCGACGATCCGCATCAACGGCAAATACTGGTCCGTCAGCGACGCAAGCGTCGCCGGACTCGACCTGCCCACCGCCCTCCTCAAGGCCATTGGCCTGGACGAGAACCAGGTCGGCACCTCCACGATGCCGTCGATCGGCGCGAAGGGCGAGCCCCAGTCGCTGACCTGATGGCGGCCGAAGCCATCGGCGCCCGACTGCCGGCCGGCACGGGCGCCCGCCCCATCCGAATTGCACATTCGCTTGGGACTGGTATGATGATGGCGTTCGCCGGGGCACGCCCCGCGCAACGCACGCCTCTTTAGCTCAGATGGCCAGAGCGGCCGCCTTGTAAGCGGCAGGTCGTCGGTTCGATCCCGACAAGAGGCTCGAGCGCGGCAAACAGCGTTATAGTAGATATATACGCACACGCTGCGTAGGATTCTTACCTTGGGTAAGTAGTCCGGAAGCCTTCCCCCCAACTAAGGGCTTTCGGATCCGGGCCGGAGCGTCCCCCAACCTGCTCCCGCCCGTGCATAGGGGGCCGGGACATCCCCTTCTCCCCGGCCCCCTTTTTCTTTGCCTCCCCCTCCGCGCGAGAGGGAGGAACCGTGTGGGTATCGCGGGCGGAGACGCCTGGGTGGGCATGGGCGGTTAGAATGCAAGCCGGTATGTCGTGGGCCGCGAGCGAGACCGGGATATCCGTGCGCACGGACGGTTTTATGCGGGCGGCAAAGACAAATACGGAAGGAAGGCCGATGGCCAGGCGATGGACTCCGCAGAGATTCGTGACGCTGCGCCGTATCCGCGTGGCCGCGTGCGTCGCCGCCGTGACGCTGGGTTCGGTGGGCGTCTTCGGCGTCACCGCGCGCAAAACCGTGGCGCTGACCGTCAACGGAGAGACGCGCACGGTGAGCACCTATGCGATGAGCGTGGACCGACTGCTTCAGGAACAGGGCGTGACCGTGCGCTCGCATGACCTCGTGCAATCGACCGGGCCGACGAAGAACCTCGTCGACCATGACGTGGTGACCGTGCGCTCGGCCTATCAGACGACGATCACCATCGACGGCGAAAGCGTGCCGTTCTGGACCGTGGCCACCAGCGCGGACCAGCTCATCGGCTTCTTCGAGGAGAACGAGCACCAAGCCTCGCGCATCACCGTCGACATCGACAATGTCTACAGCCAGCTGACAGGCGGCATCGTCATCAACCGCAAGGGGCCGGTGACCGTGATCGCCGACGGCAAAAGCTCGGTGGCGCCCGATGGCAAGCTGCCGGCCGCCTCGATCCTCGATTCCAAGGGCATCACGCTGGGCAAGGAGGACCGCGTCAGCGTCGAGCAAGACGGCGGCAAGACGGTGCTGCGCGTGCGCCGCGTCACGCACCGCGAGGACACGCGCACGGTGGCCATCCCCTTCTCCACGCGCACCGTCATCGACGCGAGCCTGGCGGCCGGTCAGACGGTTATCCGCCAGCAGGGCGTCAACGGAGAGAAAACGCAGGTCTATGACGTCACGTTGGTCGACGGCGAGGCGGAGAGCGAGAAACTGGTGTCGGAGAAGACGACGAAGGCCGCGCTTGACCAGATCATCGCCGTGGGCGCCGCGCAGATGTCGAATCCGAGCGACGCCACGCACGGCAAGGCCGACGCCGGCACCAATACGACGAAGCCGGCCAAGCCGTCGACGCCCTCCCAATCCGGCGGGAACGCGGATGCCGGCGATAACGGCGGCAACGGCGCGGCGGGCGACACCGGCTCTGGCGGCTCCGGCAATTCCGGCGACGCCGGCGCCACGACCCCGCCCGACACCGGCGGCTCGTCGAACACCAACCCCGGGGACACATCCAATGACAATCCCGGCAACGACACCGGCACCAACGGCTCGACCGGCGGCAACAGCTCCGCCTGCCGCCTGTGCCGTCCCTCCGTCGCGCAGGCCCAGGCCTACGCGGCGGGCGCCGCGGCGCAATACGGCTGGACCGGCAACGACTGGGATTGCCTGGTCAAGCTGTGGACCCGCGAATCCAGCTGGCTGTGGTACGCCGAGAATCCCTCCTCCGGCGCCTACGGCATCCCCCAATCCCTGCCGGCCGAAAAGATGGCGGCCTTCGGCGCGAACTACCGCGAGGACGCCGCCGCCCAGATCGACTGGGGCCTGAGCTACATCGCGGGCCGATACGGCAGTCCATCCCAGGCCTGGGCCCATTCCGAATCCGTCGGCTGGTACTGATCCATGCCGCAAGCCGAACCGAAGGCGATATGAACGACACTTCCACCACTTCCGACACCGGCCACCTGCTTGGCGCGGCCGATATCCGCCGCATCGCCGCCGAGGCCGGCATCAGTCCGACGAAGAAATTCGGGCAGAATTTCGTCATCGACCCCGGCACGGTGCGCCGCATCGTGCGCGAGGCGGGCGTCACGCCGGATATGCCCGTCATGGAGGTCGGCCCCGGATTGGGATCGCTGACGTTGGCGATTCTGGAGACCGGCGCCACCGTCACGGCCGTCGAAATCGATCCGCCGCTGGCCGAGCGTCTGCCTGCCACCATCGCCGAGGCCATGCCCGAGGCGGCGGGGCGGCTCACCGTCATCAACCGCGACGCGCTGGCCGTGACGCCGTCCGACGTGCCGGCGCTGGCCGGCGCGCAGACGTTCACGCTGGTGGCGAATCTGCCCTACAACGTGGCCACGCCGATTGTGCTGACGCTGCTGGAGCGCTTCGACAACCTCGGCTCCTTCCTCGTGATGGTGCAGAAGGAGGTCGCCGACCGTCTGGCGGCGGGCCCCGGCACCAAGATCTACGGCACACCGAGCGTGAAGCTCGCCTGGTATGGCCGTGCCGAACGCGCGGGCGTGATCGGACGCAACGTCTTCTGGCCGGCCCCGAACGTCGATTCGGCGCTGGTGCGCTTCGAGCGTTTCGCCCCCGATTCGCCCGAAGCCCACGATCCCGCGCTGCGGGACGAGACATTCCGGTTGGTGGACGCGGCCTTCGGTCAGCGGCGCAAGACGCTGCACGCGGCGTTGAGGCATCTGGTGCCCGACGCGGCCTTCGAGGCGGCCGGCATCGAGCCGACCCGGCGCGGCGAGACCCTGACCATCGACGAGTTCGCGGCCCTTGCGGCCGCCGTGCGGAAGGCGGGCTGAGATGGCGACGACATCGGGCGAAACGCCGCATATCGTGAGCGTGCTGTGCCCCGCCAAGACGAATCTCACATTGGCCGTGGGCGCGCCCCGCGAGGAGTGGGGCGGCCGGCACGAACTCGACACAATCTATTGCGCGCTGGATGTGTGCGACACCGTCACGGTCGAGCGCAAGGCCCCGGGCGCCGGCTTCTCGCTTGATCTGTCCGGCGACCATTTGGGCGACCTTGCCTCCTCCGGGGCCGATATGCGCCGCAACCACGCGGTGCTCGCCCTGTTCGCGCTGGCCCGGGCCGCTGGATGCGAACCGGATGTGGCGCTGCGCATCGACAAGCGCATCCCCGTGGGCGCGGGCCTGGGAGGCGGCTCCTCCGATGCCGCCGGCACGCTGCTGGCCCTGAACCGCCTGTGGGGCCTCGATTGGCCGATCGAACGCCTGCGCGAGGTGGCCTCGACGCTGGGCGCCGACATGCCCTTCTGCCTGACCGGCGGATATGCGCGTGGCACCGGATACGGCGAACGCATCGAGGATATTCCCGTCGATTCGGACGAGGGCCGCGCATTGGCGCGCCGCGGATACGCCGGCCGCGCGCTCGTCGGCGCCTACCACGCCGAGCTGAGCACGCCCGAGGTCTACGCTGCCTTCGACCGCCTGGGCGCCGGCGAAGGCGACGACAATCATCTGCAGCGAGCCTCGATCAGCCTGCACCCGCGCAGCGGCCAGGCAGTCGCGGCGGCGCTCGAGGCCGGCGCCACGCACGCTTTTGTATCGGGATCCGGCCCCTCGGTGGTCGTCTTCGCGCCCGACGAGTCCGCCGCCCGCGCCATCCGCGACGCATGGCGCTCGGCCCGTGTCGTGGACCGCATCATCGGAGCCGGCGCACCCGCCTTCCCCCGCCTCGAGGCGGACGGGTCATCCAGTGACGATATATTGTGAGCAGTCTGACGAACGTAAGGACATGAGGATATGGCAGCACCACAAGACGAGCGCGAAGCGCGCAAAGCCTATATGCGGCAACGGCAGAAAACCGTATTCACCGTTTGCGCAGCGGGCATGGTCGTGGCGCTGTTCGTGTCGCTGCTGTTCTATTATCACGTCGGCGGCTTGGGCAAGGTGAAAACGCCCGCCGTCGAGCCGAATTTCGGCGTCGTCACCGCCTGCGCCACCAAGGGCGAGGACGGGGCCGCGGCCAAATTCGTCGATCCGCGCACCGTGCATGTGCAAGTGCTCAACGGCACCACGCATCTCGGTTTCGCCGGCGCTGTTTCCGCAGCCTTGGAGAACCGTCAGTTCGCACCCCTGAAGGCCGGCAACTATCCCAGCAAACGAGTCGAACGCACAACGGTCTATTACGGCAAGAACGCCGTCAACGAGGCCTATACCGTCGCCTCGAATTTCACCGACGCGGTGATGGTGATGGACGACCGCGAGGACAAGCTCGTCAACGTGGTGCTCGGCGCCACCTTCACCGATCTGAAGGATCCGAAGCAATCGGGCGTCGCCGGACAGGAAATCAAGGACTTCGCCAACTGCCAGGCCGTCGACAAACTCACCGACGTGCCGAAGACCTTCGACCATGAGCAGGTGAACTAACCATCAGTCGATTGCAATATACTTCAGGTCTCTAGCCGGGAAGTTCCAGCTAGAGACCTGTTCCGTTTACGCCAGACGCCCTGTCTCAGTCGACCGGCGAGATCTCCTCATACCAACGCTTCAGCTCGGCGACGGCAACATCATGGTCGACCGGCCCGTTATCCAGCCGGTATTCAAGCATATGCTTGTAGGCGCGGCCGACCAGCGGACCGGGTTCCAGCCCAAGCAACGACATGATCTCGTTGCCGTCGATATCGGGGCGGATCGCGTCGAAGTCCTCTTTCTCCTTCAAATCGCGCACACGCTGTTCCATCTCGTCCATCGCCGAGGAGAACACCATCGCCTTGCGCTTGTTCTGCGTCGTCGCATCGGCGCGCGTCAATCGGTTAAGGCGCTCGTAGAGCGGACCTGCGTCCTTGACGTAGCGGCGCACCGCCGAGTCGGTCCACGGTTCGTCCACGTAGCCGTGGAAGCGCAGGTGCAGATTCACCAGTTCGCTGACGTCCTCGACCACATGGTGGTCGAAACGCAGCGCCTTCAACCGTTTGCGCGTCATCTTCGCGCCCACCGCATCGTGATGGTGGAAGCTCACCTTGCCGCCGGCCTCGAAACGGCGCGTGCGCGGCTTGCCGATGTCATGCAGCAGCGCGGCCAGGCGCAGCGTCAGGTCGGGGCGCGGCACAGGGCCGTCGTCATCGGTTTCCAAGGCGATGGCGCGGTCGAGCACGATCATCGTGTGCTCGAAGACATCCTTGTGCCGGTGGTGCTCGTCGATCTCCAGCTGCAGGGCCGGGATCTCGGGCAGCACGATATCGGCCAGCCCGGAGTCGACCAGAGCCTCGACGCCGGCGCGCGCGCCATCGGACAGCAGCAGCTTGGTCAGCTCGTCGCGCACACGTTCGGCGGAGACGATCTCGATGCGGTCGACCATATCGACGATCGCCTCGGCCGTGTCGGGCGCGATCGTGAAGCCGAGTTGCGCGACGAAGCGCACGGCGCGCATCATGCGCAGCGGGTCGTCGTCGAAGGACTGACGCGGATCCACCGGCGTGCGCAGCACGCCCTTGGCCAGATCGTTCGCCCCGCCGAAGGGGTCGACGAACTCGAGGTCGGGCACGCGCAATGCCATCGCATTGACGGTGAAGTCACGGCGAGACAGATCGCCTTCCAGGCTATCGCCATAGTTGACCTCGGGCTTGCGGGAGTCGGGATCGTAACGGTCGGAACGATATGTGGTCACCTCCACCTTGACCTCGGTGCCATCCTCACGCCGGCGCATCGCGCCCAGCGTGCCGAATTTACGTCCCATATCCCAGAATCCGTCGCGGCCCCACGCGCGCAGAATCGGCTCGAATTCCTCCGGACGCGCCGAGGAACAGAAATCAAGGTCATGCGAACGACGGTGCAATAACAGGTCGCGCACCGGTCCGCCCACCAACGCCAGTTCATATCCCTTATCCGCGAACAGACGGCCCAACTCAATGGCCTCAGGCCATACTTCGAAACTCACCTGGTCCCTTTCGCATCACTCCGACTTGCCTTCATAAGCATACCGTCACCCCACCTGCACATAGCCTTGGGTAAGGTGGGAAGCATGATAACGCCCGCGGACCTCGCGCGCATGCTCAGCCATGCCGCCAATGCCACGGGCAAGCATACCCAGACGCCGGCGTCCGAGCAGCCCGAGCCCTCGACGGAGGCCGACGCACCGGCCTACTCCTCGTCCACACGGCGCGAGCCCGGCCGGCCCACTCCCGCCAGCGTGTTCGCGCGGCTGAGCGTCTCCCAGACGCAGACGATCATCGCGGCCGCGGGCCCGACGCCCAAGCTCATGCCCAAGCGCCGCTCCTCCGACGGACCGACGACCTTCGCCTCGCTGGACGCGCAGGAACTGCCGGTGGTGCGCGAATATTCCGCCGGAGGCCTCGTCTTCGACGACCAGGGGCGCGTGGCCATCATCGCCCGCCATTCGCGCTCCGGACATCTCGAATGGTGTCTGCCGAAGGGTCATATCGAGAAGGGCGAGACGCCGCAGCAGACGGCCGTGCGCGAGGTGCATGAGGAAACCGGCATCCTCGGCGAGGTGGTCGATTCGATCGCCACCATCGACTATTGGTTCACCGGCAGCACCCAGCGCGTCCATAAACTCGTCCACCATTACGCCCTCAGGCAAATCGGCGGCGAGCTGACCGTCGAAGGCGATCCGGATCATGAGGCCGAGGAGGCGATCTGGGTCAAATTCGAAGACCTCGACGATGTGCTGAGCTATCCGAACGAACGCAAGATCGCATGGATGTACGCCCGCAAGATGAACAGGCAGGCCAGCGAGTGAAGCAAACCCATATCTGCGCGCAGGCGGGCATAGGCCGCGCCTTGCGCTTGTCGGCGACGCTGCTCGCCGCCCTGGTGATGATCGTGGCCGTATTGTCGCCGATTTCGGCGCGCCCCGCCGTCGCGGAAGAAGTCGGCGGCGGTTCCGGAGATTCCTCCGAGGCAACGACAGCCAAAGCCGTGTCCATCGCCGTCGACGAGGCGACCCCCGTGGTCACGGCCACGTCGGGATACCATCTCAAGGCCACCGTGACCAACGGCACCGATGCCACGCTGCCGACAGGCATGCTGACGCTGGCGATCAACGCCTATTACACCTTCGTGTCGCGCACCGATATCCAGGATTGGGCGCAGGGCCATGCCGACATCCCCACGCCGAACACGCTCGGCACGGCCGTGGTTCCCGAACTCAAGGCGGGGGCCAGCGCGCAGGTCTCCGTCGATGCGGCCGCGGACCAGGAAGGGCTCAAGGCCATCGCCACATGGGGACCGAAACCGCTGTCCGTCTCCTATGCCGCCGGCGACGCGACCGATCCGGCGACCGGCATGACCACCGGTCCCGCAAGCCCCGAGGAGTTCGCCTCCCGCCACGCGCAGACGCATACTTTCCTGACCCGTTCCAACGATGGCCTCAACGGCGCGGAGACACCGGCGCTGGGGCTGACGGTGGCGATGCCGCTGACCTCCGACGACTGGCAGGCGGATGACGACATCGACGCCGGTGATTCCTCCGCCGACGCCGCCGACTCCTCCGATGCCGGCGGCGTGGTCCTCGGCGAACACGGAGCCAGCCGCGGGCACAATATCCAGCAGGTGCTCACCCATCATCCGGCGCTGCAAGTGGTCGCCGATCCGACGGTGTCCGAAGCGCTGTCGATGCCGCCGAAGGCCACGGCCGTCATGCAACCGGCCGCCTTCGATATCACGGCATATGCGGCACATGCCAACGGCAACGCCGAGGAGAACGCCAAGGCCTACGCGGCCGCCGGCGTCGACACCGCGGATTGGAGCGCCGACGCCGCGCGTTCCTTGTATCGCCAGGCATTGGGCGACGAACAGAACGAGCCGACGACCGTCGCCTGGCAGGGGCGGGCGAACTGGACGTTGGCGGCGCTCACCCAGGCACGCGCGCAGGGCTATGGCACGGTGATCGCCGAGCATAGCTTCGACGGCGAGGATACGGGCACCGTGCATACCGGCAAATTGACGGTTCCGACCGATGCCGGCGAGGTGACCGTGCTCGTCGAGCAGCGCGAACTCGGCAACCTCGCCAAAGGCAAGGCCACCAGCAAAGCCGCGAAGGCCGAGGCCGAGGGCAGCGCCGCCGGCCGACTCGCACGGTTCATGGCGCAAAGCGCGTTCTATCAGATGGAACAGCCCTACACCTCGCGCAATCTGCTGGTCTGCCTTGACGCCGATGCGGACACGGCCTCCCTTGACGCGCTGATGGGCGCCGTCGAGCAGGCCCCATGGCTCACGCTCACCGGTCTCGACGAGCTGCGCCAAGCCGACTCCTGGGCCACCGGCGACGATGCCGCGAACGCCGCTCCCACGGACGCCGGGCTAACCGACAAGCGCGCCGAGGAACTGGACGCGACGCTGGGCACGCTGACGCAGGCCCGCTCCGATATCAGCCGTTTCGCTTCCTCGATTGTCTCGGGTGCCGCAGGCCGCGATCCGCAGGCCCTGGCCCGTCAGGACGCCGGCGAAAGCTCGCGTCGCGCCGATTCCAAGGCGTCCTCGTGGATCGACGGACTCAAGCGCACGCAAAGCGAACTGGCCCTGCACGCGATGTCATCCGGTTCGGCCGCGCAACGCAACCGCATGGGCGCCAAGGCCGGCGAATTGGCCTCCCGCCTGCTTGACGGGGTGTCCATCACGCCGTCCGAATCTGTGACCGTGGTCAGCGAAACCGCCTCGATGCCGGTGACCGTGAGCAACCGCCATCCCTATCCGGTCAAGGTGCGCGTCTCCTCGCGCACCGACTCGATGCAGATCGTCACCTCGCGCTTCGCCGAGGTGACCGTGCCCGCCAAAGGCGAGGCCCAGGTCACCTTCGCCATCCGAGTGTCGACGACCGG
The DNA here is from genome assembly GCF_056355835.1 of Bifidobacterium sp. LH_730. Classification (NCBI taxonomy): domain Bacteria; kingdom Bacillati; phylum Actinomycetota; class Actinomycetes; order Bifidobacteriales; family Bifidobacteriaceae; genus Bifidobacterium; species Bifidobacterium sp. LH_730. The sequence goes on along the minus strand of NZ_JBKETB010000006.1, from coordinate 82,300 downwards.
ACGCACCACCGCGCATCTGAGCCTGTTGGACCGCGACGGCAACGCCTTCGGCGCCCCGCAGACCACCGCCATCACCAGCGCGCTCAAAATCAGCGACAAATCCGGCTTCGTACTCATCGGCTTGTCCGTCGCGCTCGGCGTGCTCGGCCTGTGGCGCCAATTCAACCGCAAGAAGGACCCCGACGAATGAGCTCCTCGGTCGGACGCAATTCCCTGATCATGGCCTGCGGCACCGCGGCCTCGCGCGTGACCGGACAGATCCGCACGATTCTGTTGGCCGCGGCGCTCGGCACCACCGGCATGGCCGCGAACGCATACCAAGCCGGTTCGATGATTCCGCAGGCGATCTTCACACTGGTCTCCGGCGGCATCTTCAACGCGGTGCTGGTGCCGCAGATCGTGCGCACCTTGAAGCAGAAGGATTCCGAGGAGCGGCTCAACAAGCTCATCACGCTGGCCATCGCCCTGTTGGCCGGCATGACCGCGCTGATGGCTCTGGCCACGCCGCTGCTCACCCGGCTCTATGTCGGCGGCGACGCGCGCATGACGGCGCTGACCCAGTCCTTCATGCTCTGGTGCATGCCGCAGATCTTCTTCTATGGCCTCTACACGGTGCTCGGGCAGATCCTCGCCGCCAAGAACCGCTTCGGCGTCTACGCCTGGAGTTCGGTGGGCGCCAATATCGTCAGCTGCGCCGGCTTCGCGGCCTTCATCGCCCTGTTCGGCAAGGCCAACGAACAGCCTCTGGAGTTCTGGACGGCCGGACGGCTCGCGCTGACGGCCGGCACCTGGACCGCCGGCGTGGCCTTCCAGGCCCTGGTGCTGTTCGTGCCGTTGATGCGCATCGGTTTGCACTATCGTCCGCGTTTCGGACTGCACGGCTTCGGGCTCAAGCATATGGGTCCGGTGGCGGCGTGGAGCCTCGGGGTCGTGGGCGTGGGCGAGCTGACGAACATCGTGCTCACGCGCGTGATGACCTCCGCCCCGCAGCGTGCGCATGACCTGACCGGCGCGGCGCTGTCGCAGACCGCCGGCAACGCGACCTATCAGAACGCCTACACGCTGTTCATGCTGCCGTATTCGTTGATCGCCGTGTCGGTGGCGACGGCGATCTTCCCGAAGATCTCGGCGGCGATCGCCGACCACGACATCGACGCCGCCCGCAACGACCTCTCCTCCTCGGTGCGCATGATATGGCTGCTCATGGTGTTCTTCGCGGCGGCGCTCATCGCCTTCCCCGAGCCGATCATCGTGGCGCTGCTGCCGTCCGTGAACATGGCCGAGGCGGCGCTTATCGCGCGCGTGCTGGCCTTCCTGGCCGTCGGCCTGCCGCTGTCGAGCCTCTATCTGATCTTCCAGCGCACGTTCTACGCCTTCGAGGACGGCAAGCATCCCTTCGTCTTCGCCGTGCTGCAGCAAGGCTCCATGGCCGTGCTGGCCGTGCTGTTCGCCCTCGTCGCGCCGGCCGAGCATTGGACGACGCTGGTGGGCGTGGCCGTGTCACTGAGCTATGTCATCGGCTTCCCGGTGCTGGTGCGGATGATGCGTTCCCGCTTCGATGGGCATATCGGCGGGCGCGCGCTCACGGCGACGCTGGGCAAGGGGCTTGCCGCCGCGGCCGCGGCCGCGCTGGCGGCGGCGCTGCTGCGCGGGCCGGTGGCCACGGTGATGGGCGCCGATCTCGGCTCGCATGGCGACGAGGCGACGATGAACTGGCCCCAGGCCATCGGCATATGCGTGGCGCTGACCGTCGTGACGGCGGCGGTGTATGTGGCCATGCTCGCCCTGCTGCGCACACCGGAGCTCATGGCCGGCGTCGCGGCCATCCGCGCACGTCTCGGCGGCGCGGGGGACGCTGGAAAACCCACGGATACGGAGAATATGGATGCCGGGAACGATGCCGCGTCCGCGATCGATGACGGCGAAATCACGGACCATACCTCCAAAGGGTGGAAATCAGCCGAAAGTAGCATTGTGTCGGCCATCCCCACCACTAGAATGTCAACAGCGTCGCACTGGACCAGGGAATCATCGCGCCACGGAGTCGAAGGAACTATGAATCTTCAGTTGGGAGATACCGTCATCAATCGATACACACTCGTATCGTCGCTGCGCGAGGCCCCCGGCCTGACGGCGTGGAAGGCCAATGACGGTGTGCTCGCGCATGATTGCCAGCTCTTCGTCGTCACCGATCCGACGGTGCTCGCCCAGGTCGACGACACGGCCTCCTCCCTGGCGCTGTCGAAGGATCCGCGGTTCGCCGAGGTGCTGCAGCTCGAGCATGTGGGCAAGGCGGCGATCGTCGTCACCGAACTCGACGCCGGCATCTCCCTGCGCGACTATATGGCCGATCCTGCGCGCACACTGACCTATGACGCGATGCGTTCGATCATCGGCGACGCGGCCGTCGGCACACGGGCGCTGATCGCCGACCGGCTCGCGCACCATGCGATCGGCTGCGACACGATTCGCATCGCCCGGGGCGGCCTCGAACTCGCGGACGCCCCGGTGAGCGCGATGCTGGCCGAGCCCTCCGACGCCCCGGATTCCGTGACCGGCGAGCACCTCATGATCCGTCAGCTGGCCTCCGTGCTCTACTCGATGCTGACGCGCGAAGTGCATGAGCCGGGCACCGGATACGACCTGAACCGCCTGCCGCAGGACGCGCCCGGCGAGTTCCGCATGATCGTCAAGCGCGGGCTCGACCTGCACGAAGGCGACGACGGCAGCCAGCCCTTGGTGTCCGTCGACGAACTCATCGCTCTGCTGGGGTGGTGGGCGGCCGTGCAGGACCTTGGGGACGACAGGATCTCGCGCCCCAGCAACAACGGCGAATGCTCGATCTCCACGGTGGCGCTGGCCCCTGTGGACGCGGAACGTCTGTTGCCGCTGTCCGATGGCTTGGTGACCTCCGGACCGAGCGGTTTCGACTTCGCGGTGCAGCCGCTCGATATCCCCGATGGTGTGCGCAACACGCTGCCGATCGATGTCTCCTCCGTGCGCAAGCCGGGGGCGCTGATCGACGAACAGCGGGAGGGTGAGACCACCAGCCCGCTGCCGGTGATGGAGGCGGGCATGACGCCTTCGCAGCGCGCGCTGATCGACGAACAGCGGGCCATCGAGGCCGCCGGCAACGCCGCGCTTCCCCCGAGCTTCACGCCCTCCACAATGCCGGAGAACGCCTCCACAGTGCCGGCCGACCCGAACGCACCGCTTAACGAGGACGAGGACTATTCCGACACCCCGTTGCTTGGTCGCATGACCACCAAGGTCGTCGCGATCGCCGCCGGAGCCATCATCGTTCTGCTGTCCGCCGGGCTTGCGGTGCACAGCCTCACCTCCGGCCCCGACAACGTCGGCGGCACGGTGTCGGCCGATTCCACGAACGCCTGGCCAGAGGCGAATCTCGACGACGTGCCCTTCGGCGGCACGACGGACGAGGCTCCCGCCGATGACGCGAAGGGCGACAAGGCGGCGGCCAAGAGCGATAACGCGGCCAAGACCGATAAAAAGGCCACTGTGGAGAAGAAGGCCGAGACGCCGGTCCACGCGGACAAAGCGGTCAAGCAGGTGCCGCAACCGCAGCATGTGAACACGACGCCGCTGCAGCTCGCTTCGCAGACCTTCCTCGACAATCCGGCGGGCCAGGCTGGATATGGCTACGCGCTGCACCTCGCCGAGCCGCAGCAGGCATATCGCCTCGTCGTCTCCATCCGCACCTCGGGCGGCAAGGGCTATGTGATCGCCAACTCGGCCAACGACCCGAACCAGGGCGAGCGCGTCGCCGAATTCACCTTCGACCCGAGCGGCACCACCGAGGTGAAGTTCAACAAGGTCGTCACCACGCAGGATGTGATGCTCTGGGTGCCGGCCGACAGCCTGCCGGGCAACCAGTTCTACATCAACTCCGTGCAGTTGTTCTAAGGGTGAGCGGCCCACGGGGCGCGATAAGGTGGTCATATGACTTCGAATATCGCCTCCAATGACACCATGCCCGCCGACGACGTCCGCGACGCCATCATCGTGGGCTCGGGACCCGCCGGATACACGGCCGCGATCTATCTGGGGCGCGCCGGATACCGGCCGTTGATCGTCGCGGGAGCGCTGACGCCCGGCGGACAGCTGACGAACACGACGGAGGTCGAGAATTTCCCCGGTTTCCCGGACGGCGTGATGGGCCCCGACCTGATGGATGCGATGCAGAGGCAGGCCGAACGCTTCGGTGCCGAGATGGAATACGACGACGTGGAGTCGGTGGATTTCTCGGGCGATATCAAGACGCTGACGCTGGCGGGTGGCGAGACGCTGCGCGCCCGGGCCGTCGTCATCGCCACCGGTTCGCTGGTGCGCAAGCTGGGCGTGCCGGGCGAGGAGGAATATTCGGGGCACGGGGTGTCCTATTGCGCGACCTGCGACGGCTTCTTCTTCAAGGACAAACCGATCGTCGTGGTCGGCGGCGGCGACTCGGCCATGGAGGAGGCCGACTTCCTGTCGCGCTTCGGGTCGTCGGTGACGCTGATCCACCGTCGCGACGAGTTCCGCGCCTCGCATATCATGGTCGAGCGCGTGAAGGCGAACGAGAAGATCGCGCTGATGACGAACACCATCGTCACGAAGGTCAATGGGGCCGTTCCCGCGGGCGCCACGGCGCCGGCCGGCGGATTGAAGCTGGGACTGGCGCTCAACGCCGCCGCCCCGCCTGCGGGCGAGGTTGTGTCAATCGACGTGCGAGACACGGTGAGCGGCGAGGAACGGACCGTGCCGGTCTCCGGCCTGTTCGTGGCCATCGGGCACACGCCCGCCACCGGTTTCCTCGGCGATGCCGTGGCCAAGGACGAGGACGGCTATGTGCTGGTCGAGGGGGCCGGCACGCACACCTCCGTGCCCGGCGTGTTCGCCGCCGGCGATTGCGTGGACCGCACCTATCGCCAGGCCATCAGCGCCGCCGGCATGGGCTGCCGCGCCGCCCTCGACGCACAGGCCTATCTCGCCGACTGAACGAGGCGGCTCTTTCGCCATCAATAAGTTGCGCTGTCTGTCCAGCCTCAGCGCAGTGAAGAGGGTGCCCCCCTCAAACGCGTCGAACGGGCGGTGGACCGCTGGTCGAGAAACGCTCAGCAGCCGCACGCCTCCATGCCCGAGCCGAGCACATCGCGTTCCTCGCCAGGCATCCGGCCCCGTTGAACATCCATCGGCATTCTCACCTCAGGCATTCTCGTTCGAGCTGCCGCCGACTGCGATGCCCATTTTCTCCCTTAGGGTTTCAGATGCTTCGAAACGGAGCGGCCGCCTGCCGACGAACTCGATGAGTCCGGCCTGGTCCAGTTCCTCCACGTATTTGCGCACGGTTTGTTTGGTGAGCATAAGGTCGGCGACCACATCATCGAGTGTCAGGGATTTGGTGGTGTCGAACAGCTCCTCCTGCATGACGGCATAAAGAAGATCGAGCGCATTGACTGACAATCCAAGCTTCTTTCCCAGTTCGTCGCGCAGGTCCCCGGCCTTGTCGAGCTGATTGACTTTGACGCCCAATTCCTCGATAAGCGACGCCTGTGCCCGTTCGATAAAACCGAGAATGGTGGCGACGAAGAACGTGAGTTCGCCGCAGTTGAGCCTGTCCTCGGCCTCTGTGAATGCCTTGTAGTATTCGTTCTTGTTCTCCGCGATGATCCGGGAAAGGGAGAGCACCGTGGGGATCGTGAGATCGTGGCTCAGGTAAAGCGCCAGCAGATAACGCCCGGTCCTGCCATTGCCATCGTAGAACGGGTGGATGTACTCGAATAGAAAGTGGCTCGCTATGGCCCGCTGTAAAAACGGCGTCTCGTCTGACTTGGCGAGATCGATCATCTGTGTGAGCAGCACCGATATGCGAGCCTCGCCGCTGACACCACTGTGTATCGCAGTGCCATGCGGACCTTGGATCTCCACGTCACCCTTCCTGAACAGCTCGCCGTCGGGCTTATCCTCGTCGCTGATCTCGCCGAGAGCCACCTTATCGTAGATCTCCCGGATATCCTCGAGGGTCTTGGGAAGGCCGACGTCCGGGGCGGTGAGATTGAGATACAGCTTTGCGAACTCACTGAACCTAGCTCTCTTCTCATCCCCATCGTCCCTAGCCTGTTGCGCGGCGGCGACGGCGGCCTCGGTCTCCTTCCTGGTGGACCTGACGCCTTCCATCTCATTCGTGGCGAACAATTCCTCGGAGACCGCATGCGTGATATAGTTCCACCGCATGACCCCCGGGATGCTCCGCCACATGGCCGACACCCTCCGTTCGGCCAGCAGAACCCTCTGAATAAGCATACTGATATGCCTCGGAGTGGCGACGAACAGTTCTCCGAGCGGCGTCGTGACTCCTGTGGCGAAAGTGGAGTCCGCCTCAAGACGCTGTTTGGCAAGCCGGTCATGGTTGACGCATGCATCGCCGCTTCTGTCCGCATGGAACAGTCTTGCCAAAGTTCTGTATTCCCTATTCATCAACCATCATTCTCTTCTTTTATAGCTTTCTTAATGATAAGAAATATAAATAAGAAAGTTAAAAACGTCAAACAACCTTCACTAAAAGCGATGGAATACCATAATCAGACCTCATCGTTCCATCTCCTTGCACATTCCGCTCGGCGTCTGTTCAGATTGCGGTTGGCAGCGAGGGATGAAGGCGAGGCCTTGCATGCCGTTCAGACCCGCTCAACAGAACAATGGATAGCAACAGCATGGCCCGCGTCAGTGGAACTGAATAACTCCGGATGATGCAAGCAATTGCCCAATGAACGCCCCTGCTGACGGCCATCATCGGTTTCAGTGCTTCGGCGCCTTTGTTCCGCGACCACGCAACCGATTGGACAATCGGCTACTCCGAAACGCACAGGAGTGAGATCGCTGCTATTCCGCAAACTGCAAGCGATTCGCGGAAGCACGATGCGCGACGACGGCGCGCACCCGACCGCTCATCCGCTCTTGGAAACACCGAAACAAGCGTTCCCGACTGCAAAGGCATGCCAGTGGAGCTCGGCCGCACGCTGGGCCTAAAAACCAAGTCATCCATTCTTATTTGAAATTGGAATCGCGCACGCAGAGATCGGAATACGATCAGACCCAGCCGTCTGCGGGCTTGGTGGGGGTGGGAGCCAAGAGATTGAGAATGCGGTCCATGTCCTCGGGAGAGGAGAATGTGATTTCGATGCGGCCGTGCTTGGGGGTGCCTTTGATGGCGACCTTGGTGTCGAAATGGTTTTCCAGGCGCTGTTGAATCGGAGAGTCCGCCCAGGGATTGGGTCGCTTCGCCTTGGGCGACTTGCGCTGTCCGCCCTGATCATTGCTCATCGCCACGATTTCCTCGGTGCTGCGCACGGACAGCCCCTCGGCGATGATGCGCGTGGCGAGTTTGTCCATTGCCTCGGCATCTTCAAGCGCAAGCAGGGCGCGGGCATGGCCGGCCGACAGCACGCCGGCGGCCACCCTCTTCTGCACGGAGGCCGGTAGATTGAGCAAACGCAAGGTGTTTGCGATCTGAGGACGTGACTTCGAAACGGACTTCGACAGCTCGGCCTGCGTGAGACCGAATTCCTTGATCATCTGCTGATATGCAGCGGCCTCTTCGAGGGGGTTCAGTGCGACGCGATGCAGATTCTCCAACAGAGCGTCGCGCAGCATCTCATCATCGGCTGTGGTCTTGACGATGGCCGGAATGGTCTCCAAGCCAGCCAGTTGCGAAGCACGCCAACGACGCTCACCCATGATGAGTTCATAGGTGCTGTCCAGTCGACCCTCGAATGGATTGGATGTTTCACGTGAAACATGCTGTTTGGCTGCCGTGATGGCTTCGGCGGAACGCTTGCGCACCACAATGGGTTGCAGCACACCGACCTCTTTGATGGAGGCAGCAAGTTCGTTGAGGTCATCTTCATCGAAGACAGTGCGCGGCTGCTGGGCATTGGGGCCGATATCGGAAAGCTTGAGTTCCGCCAGATAGCCGCCCTCGACCGGCTTGAGCTCAGACACCGATTCCGCCTGACTTGATGTTTCACGTGAAACATCATGCTGCTTTACGGGTGCAGATTCCTGGGCCGCAACAACAGTCGTTTTCTTGTCCGAGACCGATTCGGACTTGTCAGCCGGCATCTCGCTGGTATCGACAGTTTTGACTGGCGATCCAAAAAAAACATCACTTGGGTGAGCGATCTCACTTAGCGTCGGCACCGAAATACGTTTGGTCTTCGGAGCGGACTTCTTGTTCACAGGCTTTGCCATATCTACAGGCTTGGATGTTTCACGTGAAACATCCTTCGCCTGGGAAGATGCAGACGCACTGGTTTTCGTCACCGTCGGAACAATTGCAACCGGCTGCGGCTGTGATTCAGATTCACCGGGCAACGTGGGAAAAAGGGCGCCAAGGCCTTTGCCCAGTCGTGACTTCGAGGCCATATCAGTGCTCCTTCGCTCGCGAATCAATGGCATCCAGCACCTGCTGCGAACGACGGGCGATCTCCAACGACGCTTCGCCATATGCAACGGCTCCCATGCCATGCGGGTCATAGGCGACCACGCTTTGACTGAAGCTCGGCGCCTCGGATATCTTCACCGTTCGTGGAATCGTGGTGTCCAACACAATGGACGGATAATGCCCTTTGACCTGGCCGTAGACCTCTTTGCTCAGCAAGGTGCGGCGATCGAACATCGTGACCAGCATTGTGGAAACCATCAGCTGCGGATTGTAATGTTCCTGGACCAAACCGATGGTGTTGATCAGCTGTCCCAAACCTTCAAGCGCATAGTATTCGGCCTGAATCGGAATCAACATCTCCTGCGCAGCGCACATCGCGTTGATCACCAACAGCCCCAAGCTAGGCGGACAATCGATCAGCACGAAATCATAGGGCACGTCCTGCTTCGAAAGAAAGCGCTCCAGCGCCTCCTTGAGCAAATACGTGCGGTTGGGCAGCGCCGCCACCTCCAACTCGGCGCCACTGAGATCAATGGAAGCCGGCACCACATCCAGAGACGGGAAATCCGGGCAGACCTGCATAACCTCATCGATGCCCAATCGTCCCTCGATCACGTCATACACCGACGGTTCACCAGACGCATGCGGCACACCCAGTGCAGTGGAGGCGTTGCCTTGCGGGTCCATGTCAATGACGAGCACATGCATCCCACCTTGGGCAAGCGCCGCGGCAACATTCACTGTCGTGGTCGTTTTCCCCACGCCACCTTTTTGATTGGCCACAGCTATCAGTCTGGTGCGACCGGGGTGAGGGAAAACCGCTTTCTGCAAGGCTTCATATCTTGTGGACAAATCAGCTATCTCAGCGCCAAGCCCCGTGGCTCCGGAACCAAAGATACGTTGAAGGGTCTCTTCGGCGGACTCCATGCCCGCACCCACCTGGGGTTGTGCATCTATTGTCATGGGGTCCTCCTTTATCGCAACCCCTCCAGTTTCGTGATTCGTATGGACATGAAGATTTATCCACAGTCACCCACTTGCAATGTGGATAACTGTGGATAAGTCAGTGAACGAGAGTGCGCCACATACCCCGAAAGAACCATAGAAAGCATTGAAAAATAAGGTTTTTCAAGATCGACACATACCATCATCCACATTATGTGGATAACTCAAGACTCATCCACATAATGTGGATAACTCACCTTCTTCCGCATCCTATCCACAATCCACAACACATATCCACAAAGCACATTCCGCATAGTTAGTTGCAAAAGCTCAAAGCCGAATAAGCAATACAAGGTCACGAGTGAATGCCACTCCCCTCGTATATGTCCGCCGCTTCATCGCAAAGCAATATCTCGAAGTCTTGTGTCGGCTCATTGCACCATCGCAAATGAAGAACTCCACTGCCATCCGCATATCAAACGCTGAATGCCACAGATGCAACCACAGCTACAACTCAAGATGCCGTCGCGGATAACACAACGACGGCATCCAGAGAAGGACATGGCAATCTACTTTTTATCCACCAATACGACATGCGTGGGCTCAAGCCCAGCGCCCACCGATGCCTCGACCACCCTTGGATTGCGACCGCCGCGTTTGGTGATTTCCTTGGCGGCCTTGTCGAGCTCCGCCTGCGCCGAGCGACCTTTCAAAGCCACAAGTCGACCTTGCGGCTTAAGCAGCGGCAACGTCCAACCAGCGAGTTTGGTCATCGGCGCAACGGCGCGGCAGGTGACGACCGCAAAGGGATGGGGCCCATGCCCCTTGCGCATCGCAGCGATGACTTCTTCCGAGCGCTCCCGCATGATGGTGACATTCTCCAGCCCCATCTCCTCCACGCACTCGTGCAGCCATTCCACACGACGCTCCATTGGCTCAATCAAGGTGAAACGATGGTCGGGCAAGCACGCCGCGGCAACAAGTCCGGGAAAACCGCCACCAGAACCGATATCGGCCACGGTTTTGAACTTCGCGCCTTCGGTTGCCTCGCGCACAAAAGGCACGATCGCAGCCGAATTAAGAATATGTCGCTCCCAAATGATGTCCATCACGAGGCCCAATCAGTCCGCGAGGCTCACCCTCCCTGGCAAGTTTCACGTGAAACACTTCCAACTTCGGCAGCGCCTCCCCCAGCACTTCCCCCAACACCGAAGCCCCATCCAACTCATCCACCATCTCGTCCCCGCCCCTTTCCTGTCCCTTTTCGCTCTCGCAAAGCCGTACGTACAAAGTGAGGCATCACCTCACCAACTTATTTACAACGAATATGTAAGTTATGGTACCAACGAGCGTGGGGTCGACGAAATCCTGTCGTAGACCGTAAAGACTTGGCCAGAGCGGCCCGGAGCGTGTCTTAGATAGGATTTCGTCGACCCCACGCGGTCGCAGAGACCAATTCGTAATTCCGAACGAATATCAAAACTCAACAGATATTCATATAAAACCAGCTTCATTCCCACACAACTCACGCAGAATCCAACTCACGTACCATTGGTCAAAACCGACCAACAGCCCATCAGCCAAACACCCGCATGTTTCACGTGAAACACAAGCCAGCCGTTATCCAATGACCATCAGCCAAGACCATCCATCAGACCGCCGGCCACCAGTCGTCAGCTCTCAGGCCTCGCCCTCGTCAACGATCTCGACATCGTCAACATCATCAACATCACTGACATTGGCCCGCAGATACACCGTCACATACCGCCGCGGCTCCTCGCCATGCGACCGCGACCGAAGCCCCTCTTCGCGCACGACATCATGCACCACCTTGCGCTCAAAGGAATTCATCGGCTTCAGATCGACCGGCTCACCGGTTTCCTTGGCCTCGTCCACGGCATCCAGCGCGATATCGCGCAGACGCTGACGCTTCCGCTTGAGATAGCCGTCCACATCCACGATAAGATGCGAACGCTCGCCGGTCTTCTGCTGCACGGCCAGCCGGGTGAGCTGCTGCAGCGCATCGACCACCTCGCCGTTGCGCCCGATCAGGTTCTTGATGTCGGTGTTGTCATCGGCGACGATCTGCACCATCGGACGCTTGTTGCGCACACCCATTTCGATGTCGCCCTCGTAGTCGGCGATATCGAGCAGACCTTCCAGATAGTCGGCGGCGATATCGGCTTCCTCGTTGAGCTGATCCATCGTCTTGTCGTCATCCTGCGTCATGTCATACTCCTTAACCCAGCACAGGTACCATTCCCAAGTCTAAGCCCTCGGGTTCCCTCCGCCGACCGTCGCCGCGGCGAATGCATCCGACGTTCGCCCGGTCGCCGGGACGGCGGAAGGAACCGGGCCGGACCTTGGCCAAGCGGTCCGAAAACCGTCAGGCCATCACCGCTTCTTCTTACGGTTCTTGCGCTGCGGCTGCTCGCGCTGATATCCCTGGGTCTGCTTGCGCTCGGCATCCTCGCGGGCCTTGATCAGCTCCTCCTCCTCAAGCGTGGGGCGTCCTTCGCGCTGACGCTTCGCGTTCTCGTTCCTATGGTCGCGGATCTCCTTGGCCTTGGCCGCCGGGGAACCGGGAGTCGGGAAGGAATGGATCTGCCAGAAGGAGCGCAGCAGGTTGCAGATGTTGTTCGTCAGCCAGTAGACGAGCACGGCGAAGGGCATGACCGCGCCGGAGAAGATGTACATAAGCGGGAACATCCACAGCATCATCTTCTGCATGGTGGCGGCCTGGCCGACCATGGTCTCCTGGTTCATATTGCGCTTCATGCTGTTGAACTGCATGAACCACATGCACAGGCACATCAGCGCCACGAACAGGCCGATGATGATCTTGCCATGCGTGGCCGAGGAGGAGAAGGTGTCGGTGACGTTGACGCCGAAGATCGTCGTCTGCGAGAACTCCTGTGCAGTGGCCTGGTCGAAGGCACCCAGGGAACCGCCCGCCCGCTTGCCGCGCGCGATGTACGGGATGGCCGACAACACATAGAACATGCACATGAACACGGGGCCCTGGATGAGCATCGGCAGGCACGACCCGGCCGGATTGGCATGGTTGTCCTGGTAGAGCTTCATCATCTCGCGGCTCATGGCCTCTTTGCTGGCCTGATCCGTCTTGCCCTTGTATTTGTTCTGGATGTGCTGCATCTTCGGCTGCAGGGCCTGCATCTTGCGCATCGACTTCATCTGCTTGTAGTAGATGGGGAAGATGCACGCGTGCACGACGAGCACGAGGAAGATGATGGACAGCACCCACGAGAAGCCGACCGGATGCATGCCGATCAGCACCAGCAGTTCGTGGAACAGCTTCATGATCCACGTCATCAGCCATTCGACGGGGGTCAGGATCTTGTAGAGCCACCCGAAGAAGCTTTGGTCGAGCATGAATTGCTCTTGGTTATACATCATAGGAATGCATCCTTCATTTCTCGTCGGTCGTCACGTCGTCGGGCAAGGGTGTGAGCCTGGGTTCCTCGTGCGCCTTGGACCAGCGGAACCGGTAGAACACGGAATATCGCCGGGGCACGTCGTCGATGCCGCCATCGCTCCACGGACGGCAACGCAACAGCCGCAGCACGGCGAGCAATCCGCCGCGCATGGCGCCATATCGGCGCAGGGCCTGGATCGCGTAATTGGAACAGCTGGGATAGTATTTGCAGCAGGGAACGGCGCGATTCGCCGAGAAATGGCGCTGATACCAGCGCACCGCCCGGATCATCGACGCCGCTGCCGCGCTCATCGTGCGATTCCGCCCTGGTGATGCTCCCCCTCGACCGCTGTCTTGGAGGCAAGGGCGCGGAAGGCCGAGGCAATCTGCCGTTCCAGTTCCTGGAAGGGCGTCGTGGCCGCGGTGGGCTTGGCACGAATCACCACATCGCAGCCCTGCGGCAGCTCGTCCTCATATCGGCGCGCCAGCACGCGGAAACGTCGCTTGACGGTGTTTCGGGTGACGGCGTTGCCGACCGATTTGGATACGGCAAGCCCCAACCGCCGTGCGCGCGCCGGAACGTCCCCTTCACAATGGCAATCGTCGCGCACCAGATAGTGCACGACGATGTCAGATCGGGATATTCTGCGGCGACGCCGGAGCACGGCGACGAAGTCACGATGGCTGGTGAGCCGCTCCACCTGCGTGCCGCCGGTCTTGGGAACCGGGCTCAGGCGGACAGGGACTTGCGGCCCTTGGCGCGGCGACGGTTGATGACGGCGCGACCGGAACGGGTGCGCATGCGCAGACGGAAGCCGTGCTTCATGTGACGACGGCGGTTGTTCGGCTGGAAAGTCCTCTTCATAATCCTGGTCTCCTAGGTATTCGGCCATGCTGACGCACGGCCCTCATATGAGTCAATCCCTACCAAAATACCCTCACCCCTGGCCTAAGGTCAATGTGGAACGCATGTTTTCACATTTCGGACCGCCAATTTCCCTGCCCGTGCGCCCCTCGGACCAATGAATAGGCCGAATTCGGGGAGAAAGTTATCCACAAATTACACGCATGTTATTCACAATCGAGGCAGGACAACACGCAAGGCTGTGGATAACTTCGCGGGCAGGGAGTAAATATGTGGTGTTGCATATTTTCTTCGCGCGCGGGTCTGCCGTATCAGGAGCGCCCGTCGCGCGAGTTCAGTGAGATGAGTCGGAAAGGGGCCGGATGGCACAGGAACCTCAGGATCCGGCGTCCCAGGCGGCCCGCATATGGTCCGACGTGCTGGCGCTGATCAAACACAACGGCGCATTGTCCCCGCGTGACAAAGGCTGGGTCGAGGGCGTGGTCCCCGAGGCCGTCTTCGGCACCACGATCGTGCTGTGCGTCGAAAACGCCGCCACGCAGCAGGCGCTGCAGACCGATCTGAACGAACCGTTGCTGCACGCGTTGAAGCTGGTCACCGGCCAGGATATGTTCCCGGCCTTCAAGATCGCGCAGCCGATCGCCAAGGCGAGCGAGCCGGAGCAGCCCCGGACGCCGCAGTATCCGCGCCAGTCCGCCTTCGACAGCCGCACCGCGCCAACCGTCGCCGACCTCGCGCAGGAGACCTATACCCCGCCGGTGCCCGGAGGCCCGAGGGTGCCCTCGATCGACAACCTTCCGATGGCGGCGCCCGCCGGCACCGCCGTGCAGCCGGAGTTCCCGGGCCAGACGTTCAGCCAGCAGCCCGCCGCGAAGACGCCTTCGACGCAGTCGCAGGGCCAGCAATCCGGCGGCGACCAGCAATATCCGTCGATCAGCCAGCGCCAGGTGCTGCGCGATCCCAAGACCCATCTCAACAAAAACGCGACCTTCGACACCTTCGTGCCCGGCGATTCGAACCGCTTCGCGCGCACAGTGGCCCTGGCCGTGGCCGAGGGCTCGGGACGCGACTTCAATCCGCTGTGTATCTACGGCGGCTCGGGCCTGGGCAAGACGCATCTGCTCAACGCCATCGGCAACTACGCGCTTGTCAAGGATCCCACGCTCAAGGTCCGCTATGTCAACAGCGAGGAATTCACCAACGAGTTCATCGAGGCGTTGCAGAACCCGAACCAGAGCCAGGGACAGATCGCCGAATTCAACCGCCGCTACCGCGAGGTCGACGTGCTGCTCATCGACGACATCCAGTTCCTCGGCGGCAAGGAGGCCACCCTCGAGCAGTTCTTCCACACCTTCAACGCGTTGCATCAGGCGAACAAGCGCATCGTCATCGCCTCCGACGTGGCGCCGAAGAACCTCAAGGGCTTCGAGGCGCGCCTGATCTCGCGCTTCGACTCGGGTCTGACCGTCGACGTCAAGCCGCCGGACCTGGAGACGCGCATCGCGATCCTGAGGATGATGGCCTCGATGAACCACACCTCGATCCCCAACGACGTGCTCGATCTGATCGCGGAGCGCTTCACCGAGAACATCCGCGAGCTCGAAGGCGCGCTGACACGTGTGACGGCCGTGGCATCGCTGTCGAACCAGCCGGTGACGCGCGCGCTCGCCGAGCAGACGCTGCAGGATTTCTTCACCACCGACGTGGAGGTCAAGCCGACCGACATCATCAGCCAGGTCGCCAAGTACTTCCACCTGACCTTCGATGACATCGTGGGCCGCGGGCGCACGAAGAGCGTCTCACAGGCGCGTCAGGTGGCCATGTATCTGGCCCGCGAGATGACGAGCATGAGCCTGATGGACATCGGCGATGTGTTCGGCGGCCGCGACCACACGACCGTCATGCACGCCTGCGACCGCATCACCTCCGAGATGCAGGAGAAGCAGGAGATCTACAACTACGTCATGGAGCTCACGGTCCGCCTGAAGCAGCATTCCGACGCATAGTTTCGGCAGGTCCTGTTTCCCTCCCATAAAACGGTATGAAAACGTTTTTATGGGAGGGTATTTTGTCATAAGGATGGCTCCGCCGGCACGGGAGCGCACAGCGCTTCCTCTTCGGCCGGCTCGCGCGGTCGTCTTGTGCAATGCCTGCGGCATTGCGGACGACCGTGCGACACGCCCGGCGGTGGATAATTCCACAATAAAGTTATCCACAACGTTGTGCACAAATGTGGGTAAAAGCTGCGGATAACCGGTGGAAAACCCCTCTCTGGCAGTGGACAGCACGTGGATAAATCCACATTTTCTGTGGATAACTTTGCAGCGAAGGTTTTGTTGTGGATAACTAGGCGAGTTATGCACATCCAATCCCGGCGTTATCCACAATATGGAGTTATCCACAATCCGAATGGGGACAACGCCTTCAACCAGTTATCCACAATATCCACAGTGCTTATTACTACGACTATCTTTCTTTATTTGGATAGTCATCTTCCGCTCCCTGCCTACGAAGCGTGCGCGCGAAGCGCACACGTGCACGGGCAGGTAAGATAAAACCCAGCGCAACGAGGACTCGACGCAGGGATCCTCGTCATATGTGAAGAATTCGTGAAACCAACCGAAAGACAGGGACATGAAGGTCGAAATCAATTCCGCCGCTCTCGCCGACGCCGTGGCCTGGACCACGCGCGTCATCGACGCCCGCCCCGCCAATCCCATCCTCGCCGGCGTCCGCCTCGAGGCGGTCGACGGCACGCTGCAGCTGTCGGCCTTCAATTACGAGATCTCCGCTCGCCACCACATCGAAGCCGGCGTGGACGAGGCGGGCTCCGTGCTCGTGCTCGGCAAGCTGCTCGCCGACATCACCAAGTCCCTGCCCGCCGCGAAGACCTATCTGGCCACCGACGGCACGACGATGACGATCTCCTCGGGCAAATCGAACTTCACCATGCAGCTCATGCCCGAGACCGAATATCCGGATCTGCCGTCAGTGCCGGCGAAACTCGGCCAGGTCGACGCCCCCACCTTCGTGCAGGCGATCTCCCAGGCCTCCGTCGCCGTCTCGCGCGAGGAGAACCGCCCGGTGCTCACGGGCGTGCGCATGCAGTTCCAAGGCGACAAGGTCGTCATGACCTCCACCGACCGCTTCCGCCTGTCCCGCGCCAGCTTCTCCTGGACGCCGGCCGAGCCGGCCACGGACACGACCACGCTGGTGCGAGGCTCGCTGCTGCGCGACGTGGCGCGTTCACTCGACGAGCATCAGAACGTCGTGCTCGACTTCGACACCGAGGCCGGTTCGCTGCTCGGCTTCGAGAACGCCGGACGCATCTCCACCTCGCAGGTCATCGACGGCGAGTTCCCCGCGGTCGACCGCCTCTTCGCCGACGAATATCCGATCCAGGCCGTCATCGCCAAAGCCGACCTCATCGGCGCCATCAAGCGCGTGGCCCTCGTCGCGGAGCGCAACGCGCCGATCCGCATGGTCTTCTCCGGCCAGGAACTAACCCTGTCCGCCGGCGCCGTGGACGAGGCGCAGGCCATCGAAACCCTCGACGTCGACATGGATGGCGAGGACATCACCGTGGCCTTCAACCCCTCCTATCTCATCGAAGGCCTGAGCGCGATCACCGAACCCTATGTGCGCATGAAGATGACCACGGCCGTCAAGCCCGTCGAATTCAACGGCCAGCAGGAGGCCGACTCCGACGAATCGATGGACTACCGCTACCTGCTCGTCCCGATGCGTTTCAACTCCTGATGCACATCAGTCGTCTTGCCCTGGACCACTTCCGTTCGTGGGAGCAGTGCGTGCTGGACCTCGCCCCGGGCGTCAACGTGCTGCAGGGGGCGAACGGCCTGGGCAAGACGAACATCGTCGAGGCCGTCGAAGTGCTCTCCACCGGTTCCAGCCATCGCACCTCCTCCTCGCTGCCATTGATCGAGCGGGGACGCACCTCGGCCACCATCCGCGCCAATGTGGAGACCGGGCCGGCCGACGAGACGCGTGTGACGACATACGAGGTGACGGTCGCGGCCCGCGGCGCCAACCGGGGGCGCATCAACTCCGGCGCCAGCCTCTATATGCGCGACATCGCGGGCAAGGTCCCCTCCGTCGCCTTCGTGCCCGAGGACCAGCGTCTGGTTTCCGGGGATCCTGCCGGCCGGCGCTCCTTCCTCGACCAGGCCGGCGTGCAGCTGGTGCCCGGATATGCCTCGCTGCTGCACACGGTCGCGCAGATCGCCCGCCAGCGCGCGGCGCTGCTCAAACAGCTGGCAGACCGTTCCGCCGTCCCCGGGCCGGCCGACGCGGCGCTGAGCGGCCTGGAGATATGGACGGGGCAGTTCATCGAGGCCGGCGTCGAACTGACCCGCCGTCGCGCCAGTCTGGTCGAACGGCTGCGCGGCCCCTTTTCCCGCATCCACGCGGCGCTGGCCGGCGACACGGAACACGCCGAACTGACCTATCTGCCCTCCTTCGCCGAAGTGCTGGACCACGACATTCCGGGGCCGGCCATCTCCGAGCATTTCCAGCGCATCTACCCTGGCGAGGCGTCCCGCGGCGTCAACCTGATCGGTCCGCAGCGCGACGACCTGGGGTTGGACCTCAATGGCATGGACGCGCGCGAATACGCCTCCAACGGCGAGATGTGGACGATGGCGCTGGCCCTGAAGATGGCCCTGTTCGCGGCGATCGGCGAGGACACGGACGTCACTCCGATCCTGATCCTCGACGATGTCTTCGCACAGCTCGACGAGCATCGCCGCCGTCAGATCCTCGACTTCGCGGCCCACGCCGACCAGACGCTGATCACGGTGGCGGCGGCCGGCGACCTGCCCCGGGGCGTCGCCGACACCGACGCCCGCATCATCGATGTGGAGGCCCTGCGCAAAAGCGCCGCCACGCCCGAGCCGAACCAGGCCGCCGTCTGATGGCCGAGCCGATCGCAACCACCCTGCGCCTCGACCAGCGCACGCTGCCGGCCCAGGTCTTCGCCGCCCTCGACCGGCGCGCGCTGCGCATGCGCGATCGCAAGGCCAGGGCCGAGGAGGCATGGAACAGCTTCGGCAAACCCGGCCGCGACCCGAACCGGCTTGGCTCGGTGGCCTCGCTGCTGGCCGCCGACGGCGACTGGACCCCGCATCTGAAGATCGCGCAGCTCAACAACCATTGGGACCAGGTGGTCGGCCCTGCCGTCGCCGCGCACTCCCTCGTCGACGGTTTCCTCGACGGCACGCTCGTCATCCGCGCGGATTCGCCGGCCTGGACCACGCAGCTGACGTATCTGATCCCCCAACTCGAACGCACGATACGCGAACGGCTCGCCGGCCTCGACATCCGCGGCATACGGGTCACCGGTCCGCGCTCGGGATACCGTGGGCGCGCCCGCATCGCCCGCGGAGCGTGATATCGGCCCACGGTGGCCATAGTCGGTTATTTGGAGTAAACTATCGTGCAGTATGTCTGAAACGCTCTACGGGCCGATTTTGTGGCTCACAGCGCTATGGGACGAAAAAATAACCCTCCCCAGCGGAGGGAAATGCAGGAAGGATACCCTGTGGCGGATTCCCAGGACCAAGCCATGAGCAAGGAAGAGCAGCTCAAGGCGGCGGCCGAACGCATCAACACCACCGAATTGCAGGACGGCGAACTCGATTCGACGATGCAGCCCGAGCATTACGACGCCTCGGATCTGAAGGTCCTCGAGGGCCTTGAGGCCGTGCGCATCCGCCCGGGCATGTACATCGGTTCCACCGGCCCGCGCGGCCTGCACCATCTGGTCTACGAGATCGTCGACAACTCCGTCGACGAGGCGCTGGCCGGATATGCGAGCCATATCGAGGTGACGATCCTCAAGGACAACGGCATCTCCGTGACCGACGACGGCCGCGGCATCCCGGTCGACATCGTGCCCGGCGAAGGCGTCTCCGGCGTCGAGACCGTGATGACCAAGCTGCACGCCGGCGGCAAGTTCGGCGGTGGCGGATACGCGGTGTCCGGCGGTCTGCACGGCGTCGGCATCTCCGTGGTCAATGCCCTGTCCACGCGCGTCGACATCGAGGTGCGCCGCCAGGGCTTCCACTGGAAGCAGACCTATCTCGACCAGAAACCCACCGACCGCCTGGCCCAAGGCGAGCCGATGGGCGCCGACGAATCGACCGGCACCACCGTGACCTTCTGGGCCGATCCGGCGATCTTCGAAACCACCGTCTACGACTTCGAGACGCTGCGCCGCCGCTTTCAGCAGATGGCCTTCCTCAACAAGGGCCTCAAGATCACGCTCACCGACCTTCGCGAACCCGACCAGGCCGGCGACGAGGTGACCGGCGACGACGCGCCGGACGCCGGCGAGACGCATCAGACCGTCACCTACCAGTACGCCAACGGCATCAAGGATTACGTCGACTATCTGGTCAAGATGCACAAGTCCTCGCCCGTCGAGGAGGAGATCATCGACTTCGACGCCGAGGACGTCAAGCTCGGCATCTCCGCCGAGATCGCGATGCAGTGGACCACCGCCTATTCCGAGGCCGTGCACACCTTCGCGAACACGATCTCGACCACCGAAGGCGGCACGCATGAGGAGGGCTTCCGCGCGGCGCTCACCTCGCTGGTCAACCGCTACGCCCGCGACAAGGGCATTTTGAAGGACAAGGACGAGAACCTTTCCGGTGACGATGTGCGCGAAGGCCTGACCGCCGTCGTGTCCGTCAAGCTCACCACCCCGCAGTTCGAAGGCCAGACCAAGACCAAGCTCGGCAATTCCGAGGCCAAGACCTTCGTGCAGCGCGTGATGACCGAGAAGCTCGGCGACTGGTTCGATGCGCATCCCGCCGAGGCGAAGAACATCATCCAGAAGGCCATCGAGGCCTCCCGCGCCCGTTTGGCCGCCAAGAAGGCGCGCGAGAACACGCGTCGCAAGTCGATCTTCGAGTCCGCCGGCATGCCCGACAAGCTCAAGGACTGCCAATCCAGCAATCCCGAGGAATGCGAGCTGTTCATCGTCGAGGGCGACTCGGCAGGCGGCTCCGCGATCCAGGGGCGCAATCCGATCACGCAGGCCATCCTGCCGCTGCGCGGCAAGATCCTCAACACCGAGCGCGCCTCGCTGGACCGCATGATGAAGTCCGACACTATCGAATCGCTGATCACGGCGGTCGGCGGTGGATACGGCGAGGACTTCGATATCTCGAAGGTGCGCTACCACAAGGTCATCATCATGGCCGATGCCGATGTGGACGGCGCGCATATCGCCACGTTGAACCTGACGCTGTTCTTCCGCTATATGCGCCCGATGATCACCGCCGGCTATGTGTATGTGGCCATGCCGCCGCTGTATCGCCTCAAGTGGACCAAGGGCCCGCATGACTTCGTCTACACCGACACCGAGCGCGACCGTGTGCTCAACGAGGGCAAGGCGAAGGGCCGCCAGCTGCCCAAGGGCGAGGGCATCCAGCGCTACAAGGGCCTGGGCGAGATGAGCTATCAGGAGCTGTGGGAGACGACCATGGATCCCGAGCATCGCATCCTCAAGCAAGTGACCATCGAGGACGCGGCCGCCGCCGACGAGACCTTCTCGATGCTCATGGGCGACGAGGTCGAGCCGAGGCGCCTGTTCATCCAGCGCAACGCCACCTACGCGAAGTTTATTGATGCATAGCGCTCTGTCATCCTGAGCGGAGCACGAAGCGCGGAGTCGAAGGATCTCCGGCCGAGATGCTTCGACTGCGGCCTGCGGCCTCCGCTCAGCATGACAGGGGAAACTTGCCTCCCACCCGACACGACAGATCATCCCAAGGAATCCGAGTAACGGAAAGATAACCATGGCAGACGAAACGAATACCACCGACGGCGCGGACGAGCAGTTCGTGCCCGACGGCTCGCAGGAGCCGTTGAGCCCGCAGGAGGCGGACACCACCGACTACGGCCTGATGACCGGCGAACGCATCCAGAAGCGCGACCTGCAGGCCGAGATGCGCGAGTCGTATCTGGCCTACGCCATGTCCGTGATCGTCGACCGCGCCCTGCCCGATGTGCGCGACGGCCTGAAGCCCGTGCACCGTCGCGTGATCTACGCGATGTATGACGGCGGATACCGCCCCGACCGCGGATACAACAAGTGCTCCCGCGTCGTCGGCGACGTGATGGGTAAGTACCATCCGCACGGCGACTCCGCGATCTACGACACCCTCGTGCGCATGGCCCAGCCGTGGTCGATGCGCTATCTGCTCGTCGACGGCCAGGGCAACTTCGGCTCCCCCGGCGACGATCCGGCCGCCGCCATGCGTTACACCGAGTGCCGCATGGCGCAGCTGTCGATGGAAATGGTGCGCGACATCGACAAGGACACCGTCGACTTCGCCCCCAACTACGACGGCAAGACGCAGGAGCCGACCGTGCTGCCCGCGCGTTTCCCGAACCTGCTGGTCAACGGCACCTCCGGCATCGCCGTCGGCATGGCCACCAACATCCCGCCGCACAATATGCGCGAGGTGGCGGACGGCGTGCATTGGGCGCTCGACCATCCCGAGGCCTCCAAGGAGGAGCTGCTCGAGGCGCTGATCGCCCGCATCAAGGGCCCCGACTTCCCCACCGGCGCGACGATCCTCGGCCACAAGGGCATCGAACAGGCCTACCGCACCGGCCGCGGCCTCATCACGATGCGCGCCGTCGTCAACACCGAGGAGATCAAGGGGCGCATGTGCCTCGTGGTCACCGAGCTGCCGTATCAGGTCAACCCCGACCGCCTCGTCGTCTCGATCCGCGAGGCCGTGCGCGACGGCAAGATCCAGGGCATCGCCGATATGCGCGACGAAACCTCCGGCCGCACCGGCCAGCGCCTTGTGCTCGTCCTGAAGCGCGACGCCGTGCCGAAGGTCGTGCTCAACAACCTCTACAAGCATTCCGCGCTGCAGCAGACCTTCGGCGCGAATATGCTCGCCCTTGTGGGCGGCGTGCCGCGCACGCTGAGCCTCGACGCGTTCATCCGTCACTGGGTGAACCATCAGCTCGATGTGGTCGCCCGCCGCACCGCGTATCTGAAGCGCGAGGCCGAGGAACGCGACCATATCCTGCAGGGCCTGCTCAAGGCCCTCGATGCGATCGACGAGGTCATCAAGCTCATCCGCGCCAGCCGCGGACGC
Source organism: Bifidobacterium sp. LH_730 (assembly GCF_056355835.1). Classification (NCBI taxonomy): domain Bacteria; kingdom Bacillati; phylum Actinomycetota; class Actinomycetes; order Bifidobacteriales; family Bifidobacteriaceae; genus Bifidobacterium; species Bifidobacterium sp. LH_730. The sequence continues at coordinate 59,468 of NZ_JBKETB010000006.1, read as the reverse complement.
GAGGATGCGCGCCCCAAGCTGATGGAATTCCTCGATATCGACCAGGTGCAGGCCGACGCCATCCTGTCGATGCAGCTCGTGCGCCTCGCCAATATGGAGGTGCAGAAGATCATCGACGAGCATGAGGAACTCATGCGCAAGATCGCCGATTACAACGACATCCTCGCCCGCCCCGAGCGCCAGCGCCAGATCGTCGGCGACGAACTCGACGAGATCGTGGCCAAGTATGGCGACGAACGCCGCACCCGGATCCTGCCGTTCTCCGGCGAGATGAACGTCGAGGACCTGATCCCCGAGGAGAATGTGGTCGTCACCGTCACGCACTCCGGGTTCATCAAGCGCACCAAGGCCGACGAATACCGCGCCCAGCATCGCGGCGGCAAGGGCATCAAGGGCACCAAGCTGCGCGAGGACGATGTGGTGGATCATTTCTTCCTCACCTCCACGCATAACTGGCTGCTGTTCTTCACGAACAAGGGCCGCGTCTATCGCATCAAGGCCTATGAGCTGCCGGAGGGATCGCGCGATTCCAAGGGCCAGCATGTGGCGAATCTGCTGCAATTCGGCCCCGACGAGACGATTCAGACCGTGCTGTCGATTCCGGATTACGAGGTGTCGAAGTATCTGGTGCTCGCCACCCGCTCCGGCAAGGTCAAGAAGACGGCTCTGGCCGAATACGATTCCCCGCGTCAGGGCGGCCTGATTGCCGTGCGCCTCATGGCCGACGAGGATGGGTCGAACGCCGACGAACTCATCGGCGCCGCGCTGTGCAATGCCGAGGACGACATCATCCTCGTCTCGCGCCTGGGCATGAGCCTCAAGTTCCAGGCCGACGATGCCTCGTTGCGCCCGATGGGCCGTCAGACCGCCGGCGTGCAGGGCATGAAGTTCCGCGAGGGCGACGAGCTGCTTGCGATGGACGTGGTGCCCGAGGATTCCGACAAGGATCTGCTCGTCGTCACCGACGAGGGCTTCGCCAAGCGTTCCGCCATCTCGGAATACCGCCTGCAGGGCCGCAATGGCTTCGGCGTCAAGGCCGTGCAGCTGGTCGAGGGCCGTGGCTCGCTGGTCGGCGCGCTGGTGGTCTCCGAGGACGATCAGGTCATGGCCATCATGAAGTCCGGCAAGGTGATCCGCTCCGATGTGGCCGAGGTCAAGCGCACCGGCCGCAACACGCAGGGCGTGACGCTGGCCAAGCCGGACAAGGGCGACGAGATCCTGTCCATCGCGTTGAATGCGGAGAAGGACGAGGATGAGGCCGAGAGCGCTGAGACTGCCGAAAGCACGGCCGAGGAGAAAACTTCCGAAGCGGTCGTTGTGACCTCGGACGGCGGTTCTGTCCCCGAAACGGCATCCCCGTCTGACGAAAGCGTGAACAACGCAAGCGACGCGGAGTAATCGTCGAAAAATACTGGTAGCCTCGGCATGGAAAACCGAGGTGGATAGGAGCGAGAATGAGCGACAACCAGGAGACCAACGAGGCCGAGTCCTTCGCACCTGAAGAAGGGATGGAGCGGGAGCGTGCCCCGCGCATGGCCCGTTCCGCGTCAAGCGAGCCACTGCTCGACCATGCCGGGCAGGCCGCCGACGAATCGGGCGCCATCAAGTCGCGTCCGGCCGTGCGCCGCACCGGCTCCACGCCCCGCGCCCGCCGCATGAGTCTGTCGGTGACGCGTGTGAGCGCCTGGAGCGTGGCCAAGGTGGCCTTCCTGCTGACCATCGCCGGCGCGATCATCCAGATCGTGGCCGCGGCCTTGGTATGGGTGCTGCTCAATCTCGTCGGCGTCTTCGACCAGATCACGCAGATCGTCTCCTCCACCGGCCTCGACACCGAGAGCTTCGACCTGGCGAATGTGTTCAGTCTCGGCACCGTGCTGAGCGCCGTGACGATCTTCTCGATCGTCGAGATCGTCATCATCACACTGCTGGCGACCATCGGCGCGCTGCTCTATAACGTCGTCGCCTCGCTGGTCGGTGGTGTCCATGTGACGCTGGGCGACGACTGATCTCTACGGCGTTTCGTTTTCTACCGCAACTGTTCGCGCGGCCCGCAGTCCCTCATCGGACTGCGGGCCGCGGCCGTATGCTGGCTTGTGTGGTTGGTCAGGCGGATTGGCGTGCGACGATGCGCGTCGGCAGGATCACGGTCTGTTCCTGGATCGCTTCGCCGCGCAGCTGCCTGAGCAACAGGTTGGCCATCGTCTCGCCGTGCAGCATGGAGTCCTGATGCACGGTGGTGAGCTTGGGATTGGCCAGCAGCGCCATCTGCGAATCATCGAAGCCGGTGACTGCGATGTCTTCGGGAACGCGCCGGCCCATGCGGTTGATCTGGTTCATCGCCCCGACCGCGATACTGTCGTTCGCGCACACGATGCCATCGATGTCATCCAGCTTCGATTCGAAGGCGAGCACCGCCAACTCGCCGCTGGTGATCTCCCAGTCGTCGGCGTAATACACGAGATTCTCGTCGTAGCGCTCCCCCATCGCCGTTCTGAACCCGTTGAGACGGTTCAGCGAGGTCGGCGAATATCCGGGGCCGCAGATGTAGGCAAGCCTCGAACGACCCTTGTCGAGCAGATACCGGGTGATATTGGCCTGCCCCTCCTCGTTGTTGAAATCGACCGCCGGATAGTTGAGATCGCCGCGATTGCTGACCTCGGATCGGACGACAGGCCGGCGCGTGTCGAGGAAGGTGCGTGCCAATGAGTTGTCGTTGCTCATCGAGAACAGCAGATATCCGTCGGCGAAATCGCTGTGGACCAGCTGGGTGATGCGCTCGGTCGATTGGTCGGTGTTGGCGATGAGCGTGACCATCTGGTATCCGGCGTCGCCGAGCACCTGGTTCGCGCCGGACATCGCCATGGAGACGCTGGCCTGCACGATGGTGGTGTTGTTCTCGACCTGGATGATCAGGGCGACGGTCGAGGTGCGCCGGTGGGCCAGCGAGCGGGCGGCGTTGTTGGGGGTGTATTCGGTGTCCTCGATGGCCTTCGCGATCTGCGTGGCGGCGGCCTGCGAGACATGCGCGCTGCCGTTGAGATACCGGGAGACGGTGCCATAGGAGACGCCGGCCAGCTTCGCGACATCGCGGATGGTCGTTTTCTTGCGCTCCGTCATGGTTGTCATCATATCGTCGTCGATCATCGTTCGCTCCTATTGCGACACGCCGGTGTGTAACCGGTCACAAGCCAGTATATACTATCGCATGTAACCGGTCACACAAACGATGTTGTACTGCGTGTGACGCCCAAGGAAGGGAAGGAATATCATGGCATTCTCTGCGAAGAAGTCCATCGCGCTGCTTGGCGCCGCCGCGATGCTGGTGTCCGTGGCCGCCTGTGGCTCCGACACCGCGAACTCCGGCGACTCCGCCGCCAAGTCCGACGGCGGCAAGACCGAGCTCACCCTCTGGGGCTGGGACGGCACGCTGCCCGAGGTCATCGAGGGCTTCGAGAAGAAGTATCCGGACATCACGGTCAAGCTGTCCAACGTCGGCACCTCGGCCGAGACGCAGACCTCGCTGAACAACGCGCTGGCCGCCGGCAAGGGCGCGCCGGACGTGGCGCAGATGGAATACCACTCGATCACCCAGTTCGCCCTGTCCGATGGACTCGAGGATCTCACCGATCTCGCCGGCGATTACCAGGACTTCTATCAGGAAGGCACTTGGAAGGGCGTGCAGGTCGGCGGCAAGACCTATGGCATGCCGCTGGATTCCGGCCCGAACGCCCTGTTCTACAACAAGGAGGTCTTCGACAAGGCCGGTGTGACCGAGGCGCCGAAGACCTGGGACGAGTTCTATGAGGCCGCCAAGAAGATCCATGCGCTCGGCGACGACTATTACATCACCTCCGACGCCGGTGACAACAGCCAGTCCACGACGTTCATGTCGCTGGTCGCCCAGGCCGGCGGCGAGCCCTTCACCGTGGACGGTGAGAACGTGGGCATCAACCTGACCGGCGACGAAGGCACCAAGAAGACCGTCGACTACTGGCAGAAGATGATCGACGAAGGCCTGATCAACACCAAGGTGACCTCGTGGTCCGACGAGTGGAACCGTGGCCTTGGCGACGGCACGCTGGCCTCGCTGGTCATCGGCGCCTGGATGCCGACCAACCTGCTCAACGGCGCTCCCGGCGCCTCCGGCAAGTTCCGCGTCGCCACTGTTCCGCAGTGGTCCGACGGCGAGAACGTCAACTCCGAGAACGGCGGTTCCGCGCTCGTCATGCCCAAGGGCACTAAGAACAAGGACGCCGCGTGGAAGTTCATGGATTACGTCTCGCACGACGCCGAGGGCATCAAGCTCCGCGTCAACGACGGCGCCTTCCCGGCCGACAATGAGACGCTGAAGGAAGACTACTTCCTCAAGGGCACCGAGAAGCTGACGACCTACTTCGGCGGCCAGGCCTACAACGAGGTGCTCGCCGAGGCGGCCTCCCAGAAGATCGGCGACTTCCAGTTCCTTCCCTTCTGGGCCCAGGCGCAGAACACCTTCGGTGATTTCGCCGGCAAGGCCTACCGTGGCGAGGAGAAGCTGACCAAGTCCATGGAGGACTATCAGAAGTCCCTCGTCGACTACGGCAAGAACCAGGGCTTCACCATCAAGGAGGGCTGAGCCTCACATCACTGATTTCGACTTCATCTGAATCTCCTTTCTGCAAGCGGGACGTTCCTTCGGGAGCGCCCCGCTTGTCGTCTGCCACGCGTGTCGAACGGATGTTATGCCACACTTCCCGCAGCATTGTGGATAAATGTGGACAATGTGGATAACTTTGTGGATAAGTGTCGTTGTGAACGGGTGATGCGGCGTGACTCGGCTATATTTGCGTTTGTCTGAAATCGGACTATTATGCTGTAATTGTCTGTAATCAGACAAAAGTGCGGAGATGGACGGAATGAACCGTCATATGAATGTCGAAAGGAGCGGCGGTATGGCTGAGGCGGATGCATCGCCGCTGGAACGACTGAACCGGATCTGGAAGGAAAGCGACCGGATCTACCACGATGTGGCCCGTCGCTCGAGGCTGTCGGACTGCGCGTTCTGGATCATGTATGGACTGATGAACATGGACCGGCCGCTGCCGCAGAAGGATATGTCCCAATCGTGGCAATACAGCCGTCAGACCGTGGCCTCGGCCCTGCGTCAGCTGGAGGAACGCCGGCTCATCACCGTGCGGCTGGCCGACGGATCGCGCTGGGACAAGGTGATCGAACTGACCGACGCAGGCGCGGAATTCGTCGAACGATACGTGGCCCCGGTCGTCCTCGCCGAACAGACGGCTTTGCAAGGCATGGGAGATGACGCCGAACGGCTCATCGACATGATGCGGCTGTATGTGCAGCTGCTCGATACGTCTTTGAGTGTGCAAACGGAACCATAACCGAATGTGACCGAATGTAACCGAATGCGGAAACGAGGGAAGGAGTGACGCCCGCATGAGATTGCTGCTGAGATTCCTCAAACCATACAAAGGCCTGATGGCCGCGACGCTGTTCGCGCTGCTGCTCGACGTGGCCGGCGCGCTGCTGGTGCCCACGATCCTGGCCGAGATGATCAATGTGGGCGCCGACGGCGGCACCGAACATATCCTGCCCACTGGCATGGTGATGCTCGCCATCACCGTCGTCTCCGGCGTGGGCGCGCTGGTCGGCAGCTACCTGTGCGCGAAGCTGTGCGCCAATGTCGGCCGCGATATGCGCAACGCCATCTACGATTCGACGCTGAAGTATTCCGACGGCGATTTCAAGGAATTCGGCACCGGATCGATGATCACGCGCACGCTGAACGACATCAACGTGATCCAGCAGACCGTGATGATGAGCTTCCAAATGCTCATCCCCGTGCCGATTATGTTCGTCATGGGCATTTCGCTGGCCTTCATGCTCGACGCACTGATGGGATGGGTGCTGCTTGGCACCGTGCTGATCGTCGTGGCGCTCACCGTCGTCATCGTGGCGAAGGCCGCGCCGATCTTCGACAAGCTGCAGCGCTTCATCGACCGCATGAACACCGTGCTGCGCGAGAACATCACCGGCGTGCGCGTGATCCGCGCATTCGGCCGCGACCGGCACGAGCGCAAGCGTTTGGATAAGGCCTTTTCCGACTATGCCGACAGCGCCATCCGCGTGAACCTGCTGTTCGCCGGGCTGGACAGCTTCTCGTTCTTCTTCATCAATATCGTGATCGTGGCCGTGATGTGGCTGGGCGGCGATCGCGTGGGCGTGCACGCGATGCAGATCGGCGATATCACCGCGTTGATCGAATACGCCATCCTGATTCTCTTCTACATCATGATGGCCGGTTTCGTGATGTTCATGGTGCCGCGCGCGTTCATCTGCCTCGGGCGTGCGAAGGAAGTCATCGACCGCGAGCCGTCGATCAAGGATCCGGCGGGGGAGATCCTTCGACTGCGCGCTGTGCGCTCCGCTCAGGATGACGGTGAAGTGGCGTTGCGCTCCGCTCAGGATGACAGTGAAGCCGCTATTCAGGATGACGATAAAGCAATTTGTCATCCTGAGCGGAGGCCGCAGGCCGGAGTCGAAGGATCTCTTCCAGCCGCCGGCGAGAAAATCGCCTGCTTCGATCATCTCTCGTTCCGCTTCGCCGACGGTGCGGAGGACACCCTGCAGGATCTCACCTTCTCGTGCCGGCGCGGGCAGACCACCGCGATCATCGGCCCTACCGGTTCCGGCAAGTCGACGATCGCGCGGCTTATGCTGCGCCTGCTCGATGCCACCGACGGGCAGGTGAAGATCGAGGATCGTGACGTGCGCGGCATGACGCAGTCCGAACTGCGCGAGCATATCGCCTACGTTCCGCAGAAGGCTTGGCTGTTCTCCGGCACCATCGCCGAGAACCTGCGCTACGGCGACCCCAATGCCACCGACGATGACCTGTGGCATGCGCTCGACGTGGCCCAGGGCTCTTTCGTGCGCGAACTGCCCGACGGGCTCAACAGCCGCGTCGCACAAGGCGGCACGAATTTCTCCGGCGGACAGCGTCAGCGCCTCGCCATCGCCCGCGCGCTGGTCAAGAAAGCGGATCTCTATATCTTCGACGATTCGTTCTCGGCGCTCGATTTCGCCACCGACGCGGCCCTGCGCCGCGCGCTGGCGGACGAACCGGCGATCAAGGACGCGGCGATGCTCATCATCGCGCAGCGCGTGAGCACCATCGTCAAGGCGGACCAGATCATCGTGCTCGTCGACGGCAAGGTGCGGGGGCGCGGCACGCACGACGAACTTATGGAAACCTGCCCCACATATCAGGAGATCGCCCGCAGCCAGATGAAGGCGGGGGAGGAGAACGAAGACACCAAGGAGGTGACCCGATGAACGAACAGACCGATGCCTACGAAGAGGAGCTCGAAGTTCCCCGCGATTTGAAGGCCACCGTGCGGCGCCTGTGGGGTGTTGCCAAGGCGCAGCACTGGCGCATCTTCACCGTGTGCACCGGCATTGTGTTCTATGTGGCCATCACGCTTGCCGGACCGATGTACACCGCATATCTCATCGATCTGTTGTGGGAGAAGATCCAGGTGGCGTGGGCCGGCGGCGAGACCTTCCGCATCGGATGGCTCGACGGCGGCGTGCAGATCCTCGGTCTGTTCGTGATCTACACGCTGCAATGGGCCTTCTACTCGATGCAGACCTTCGTGATGGCCGGCTTCGCCGAGCGCATCAACCTGGTGCTGCGCAATCAGGTGGGGGAGAAGCTCACCAAGATGCCGCTCAAGTATTACGACGCGCATCAGCCCGGCCGCATCATCAGCCGCGTGACCAACGATCTCGACAAGATGAGCGAGGTCATGCAGACCGGTCTGCTGCGCCTGCTGGTGGCCATCGGGCAGGTGACCGGCGCCGTGGTGATGATGGTGTATATCAACGTGTGGCTGGCGTTGGTGTTCGTCGTCTTCGCCGTCGGGTCGAGCTTCGTGACGAAGATCGTCGCGGCCAAGACGCTGGTGCTGGCCGCCGAACGCCAGCGCGTCGTCGGCATCCTCACCGGGCATGTCGAGGAGGCGTATTCCGGGCGCTCGATCATCCGCGCCTTCAACCAGGAGGAGGCCAGCTCCGCGCGCATCCACAAGGCCACGCAGGAGGTGGCCGATGCGATGCGCCGCGCCGATTTCATGACCAACGCGATCAGCCCGGCCATTCGCCTGATCGTGCGTTTGTCGCAGGTGTTCATCGCCGTGATGGCGGGCCTGATGCTCGCCGCGGGGCAGCTCACCGTCGGTGTGTTCCAGGCGTTCTTCCAATACATCAACCAGGCCTCCGAACCGCTGACGCAGATGTCGTTCACGATCAACTCGCTGCAGTCGGCGCTGGCGTCGGTCGAGCGCGTCTTCGACATCCTGGACGAGGAGGAGATCGAACCGGAGCCGGCCGAGGACGAGGCGCAGCATGTCGCCGAACCGTTGCGCGGACAGGTTTCCTTCGAGCATGTGCGATTCGGATACGACCCGGAGCGCCCGCTGATGAAGGATGTGACCTTCACGGCCGAGCCGGGTCATCGCACGGCCATCGTCGGCGCCACCGGCGCGGGCAAGACCACGCTGATCAACCTGCTGATGCGGTTCTATGAGATCGATGGCGGGCGGATCACGCTTGACGGCGTGGATACGCGGAAGATCAACCGCACCGAGCTGCGCGGCGAGTTCGGCATGGTGCTGCAGGATGCTTGGCTGTTCGATGGCACGATCGCCGAGAACATCGCCTACGGCCGGCCCGATGCGACGCGCGAGGAGATCATCGCCGCCGCGAAGATGGCGCGTGTGGACTATTTCGTGCGCACCTTGCCTGACGGCTACGACACGAAGCTGGCGAATGACGCGGAGAACATCTCGCAGGGCCAGCGTCAGCTGCTGACCATCGCGCGCGTGATTCTATGCGATCCGAAGATCCTGATTCTCGATGAGGCGACCTCGTCGGTCGACACGCACACTGAGCAGGAGATCGGCAAGGCAATGAACACGCTGATGCACGGCCGGACCAGCTTCGTCATCGCGCACCGTCTGTCGACAATCGTCGACGCCGACCTGATCCTCGTCATGGACCACGGCACGATCATCGAACAGGGCACCCATCGCTCCCTGTTGGCCGCCGGCGGCGCCTACGCCCGCCTCTACAACAGTCAGTTCGCGTAAGTCGGCGGTGAAACCTCGCGCCATACACAGGGCGGCGGGCATGCTCATCCAGCGTTCGGCGGCCTCGGCGGGCGACCGTGACTATGCTCACCGTCGGACTCGCCCATCCTGGCTACTCCCACGGGTGCGAGAAGTATTCGAAGTTCGCGTATTCCTCGCGGTTCGGGTTCTCCATCACACGCTCGAACCCGCCTTTGGAGGAGTTCGCGCCCGACAGCATGCTGGCGGTGCGTGTGGACGGGCGTCTTTACGGCAAGGAAGCGGCTGCGGTCGATGCTTCCGGGTGGCCGGAGATATCGATGGGCGGAACTGGTTATGGGGTCGTCTGGTCGCCGTGCCCGGGCGTGCGGGTGCGCACGCGCGTCGAGGCGACCGCCGACGGGCGCGAGCGGGTGCATGAAATCGAGGCCGAGCGGGCCTGCGAGGTCGAGGATCTGACGGAAGGTGCGGCCGGCGAAGCCGTGGTCATCCGTTCCGGCCCCAATGCCAATCTCATCGTCCCCAAAACCGTCATTCCGCGGTCCACCACGGCATCCCTGCCGGCACCACCACCATCCGCACTGCCGTGCGCTATCTGTGAGGTGTGTTTCAAGCGCGCGTTTGAGGAATTTGAAGGGTGTTTTGATTACAGGAATATGCTGCTCGTTCCTTGCAAGGTTTCTTTGCGTGATGCTAACATGTAAGAATATTAATATAACATGTTAGCATTTTGCAAGATTGGTGAAAGGAGTGGACGGTGCTGCCGGATACGGAATCCTTGACGGTTGAGTTTAAAAGTGAGAGTAAACGTCCGCAATCCGATGATGAGATTGTGGAGAATGTCGTTGCCCTTGCCAATACGCAAGGCGGCACGTTGTATCTTGGCGTCGAGGATGATGGTACGCCTACAGGCATTTCCAAAGAGCATGGTAATCTCAACGGACTTGCGGCCTTTGTGTTTAACAAAACAGTGCCGCAACAAACGGTTCGCACGGAATTATTGCATGAACAGGGTCACTCTGTGGTGGCAATTGAAGTAGATAACAGCCAGCAGATTGTGTCGACCAGTGGAGGCAAGACTCTGCAACGCCGATTGAAAGCTGATGGCAAACCTGAAGTGGTGCCATTATTCGTTGCCCAATTTATCAGTCGTTTATCGCAGCAACGCAACTACGATTACAGTGAACAACCCGCTCCTGAGGGTAGTCTCTCAGATTTGGATGGCGAATGTCGTAACCGGCTACGAAGCCGTATTCGTGAGACTAATGCGCAGAATGCTTTGCTGGCGTTTGACGATAAGGATTTTGACCGGGCACTTGGTCTGGTGTCAGGTCCTGAGGGCGAGGAATTGCCGACTATCGCGGGTGTGCTGACCATCGGCACTGCGGAATCCATCAAGCGATGTGTGCCCACTGCTTCGGCTGTGTTTCAGGTCATGGATGGCACGAAGCCAAGAGTCAATATCGATCCGTTCGTTCTGCCTTTAGTTGATATGTTCGATAAGATTAGCGACTTGATGCAGCCGTGGAATGCCGATCATGAAGTGATGAGCGGTCTGGTGCATGTGAGTGTGCCGGATTTCGACCATCAGGCTTTTCGTGAGGCTATGGTGAACGCTTTTTGCCACCGCGATTATGCGCGCATCGGCAGTGTACGGTTCATGGTCGATGGTGATGGTTTGACCATTTCCAATCCCGGCGGATTCATCGAAGGGGTAACTGAAGACAATCTGTTGACCGCACAGCCTCGGTCACGCAATCCGCAACTGGCGCTGATTCTGAAGGCGGCCGGCTTTGCTGAACGCACCGGGCGTGGCGTGGATAAGATCTATAGTGGTTCGTTGGCCAGTGGTGGTGCGATGCCCGATTACTCGGAATCCACTGCTAGTGAGGTCAATTTGTTCATTCGCAGGGCCGTTCCGGACGAGGCGTTTATCCTGATGGTCTCCGAGGAGGAAAAACGGCGTGGCGGAGAGCTTTCAGTGTGGGCGCTTATCGTACTGTCCTTGTTGAAAGAGCATCGGCGTCTCACCATGTCGCAGCTGTGTGAGTTCTCTAGACTGGAGAAACGCCGAGTGGTGGGTGCCACGGAAGATTTGGTGGAATCCGGTGTGGTCGAGGCATCAGGGAGTGGCGTATCGCGTTCATATATCTTGAGTTCCAAGGTGTATAAGGAGGCAAATGCCTTGCCGGCATATGTGAGGCAAAGCAACATCGCTGCTACTAGGCGCAGGGGTCTGGTGCTTGAATTGGCTGAGAAAAACGGCGATGGAGTAAGCTCTTCGGAGGTTATGGAGCTGCTGGGATTGAGCTACATCAGCGCGTATCGGTTACTTAAGAAGATGGAAAGCGAGGGTAAGTTGCGTCATGAAGGCAACGGTCCCTCGTCGAGGTATGTCATAACGTGATGGTGGTATGCAGGTTTGTGGGCAAGTGCATGACGTTCGTGGTTAAGCTTCGTGGGTGCCCTTCTTGCACTGAATTTACAAAATTCTAGCATGTTGAAATTCTTAGTTAACATGTTAGAATCTTTGTAAGATGAATGAAAATGGTGGCTGGATATCAATGCGATATCCAGCCACCATTTGTTTAGGCAAACAAACAAAATAGCGTCACAGCACGCCCTGGGCGACCATGGCGTTGGCGACCTTGACGAAGCCGGCGGCGTTGGCGCCGAGCATGAGGTCGCCCTCGTGGCCGTATTCCTTGGCGGCGGCCAGGGAGTTGGCGACGATGGACTCCATGATGGACTTGAGCTTGGCGTCGACCTCCTCGAAGGTCCAGGACAGACGGTAGCTGTTCTGGCTCATCTCCAGGCCGGAGACGGCCACGCCACCGGCGTTCGCGGCCTTGGCCGGGCCGTAGAGCAGACCGTTCTTCTGGTAGGTCTCGATGGCCTCCGGAGTGGACGGCATGTTGGCGCCTTCGCACACAACCTTGCAGCCGTTCTTGACCAGAGCCTCGGCGGATTCGCCGTTGATCTCGTTCTGCGTGGCGCAGGGCAGCGCGATGTCGCAGGGCACGGTCCACACGCCGGAGCAGCCCTCGTGATACTCGGCGCCCGGCACGCGCTCGGCGTACTCCTTGATGCGGCCGCGCTCGACTTCCTTAATCTGCTTGACCACATCGAGCTTGATGCCGTCCTTGTCGACCACATAGCCGTTGGAATCGGACATGGTGATGACATTGGCGCCGAGCTGCTGGGCCTTCTGGCAGGCGTAGATCGCGACGTTGCCGGAGCCGGAGATCACGACGGTCTTGCCTTCGAAGGAATCGTTCTTGAGCACGCGCAGGGCTTCCTGGGTGTAGTAGCAGACGCCGTAGCCGGTGGCCTCGGTGCGGGCGAGCGAGCCGCCGAACTCCAGGCCCTTGCCGGTCAGCACGCCGGAATACTCGTCGCGGATGCGCTTGTACTGGCCGAACAGGTAGCCGATCTCACGGCCGCCCACGTTGATGTCGCCGGCCGGCACGTCGGTGAACTGGCCGATGTGGCGGCACAGCTCGGTCATGAAGGCCTGGCAGAAGCGCATGACCTCGGCGTCGGACTTGCCCTTCGGGTTGAAGTCGGAGCCGCCCTTGCCGCCGCCCATCGGCAGCGTGGTCAGCGAGTTCTTGAGGATCTGCTCGAAGCCGAGGAACTTGATGACGCCCTCGTTCACGGTCGGGTGGAAGCGCAGGCCGCCCTTGTAGGGTCCGATCGCGGAGTTGAACTGCACGCGGTAGCCGCGGTTGACCTGCACCTTGCCTTCGTCATCGGTCCAGGCGACGCGGAACTTCACCACGCGCTCCGGCTCGACGATGCGCTCGAGCACGCCGGCCTTCTCATACTCCGGGTGCTTCTCGACGACCGGCTGCAGGGTCTCGAAGACCTCGCGCACGGCCTGCAGGAACTCGGGCTGGTCGCCATCGCGCTGCTCGACCTGGGCATAGACGCGCTTGACGTACTCGTTGGTGAACATAGAAATCCCCTTTTGGATTGGGCTATCAATACGCCCTTGATTTTAAGCGCGCCCCGCCCCGCCGACAATGTCCCGCCCATCATTCGGGAAACGCCGTGCGCCGATGTAATATGCCCGAAAACTGCCGTTAACACAGGCTGGTGCGGGCGCGCAATTCACAGCGCACCCGCACCGGTTCCGCGTCTTACTTTGTGGTCTTCGTGGTGATTTCGAACCCCTGCGACTTGCCGTAGGTGGCGAGCATATCTTGCCACTGCTTGATATGGTCGCTCAGACGGGATCCGTCGATGAAGCCGGGGCCGATCGCGTCGGTGTAGACAGTGCGCGCATACACCTCGAAGGGCAGGAACTCGAAGCCGGGCTTGACCTCGGCCGCGGCCTGTGCCAGCACCTCGTTGAAGGCCTGGCCTCCGAAATAGTCCACATCCTTGCCATCCGAGTTGCGGATGGTGGTGGCCTTGAGGAAGTCCTCGCTTTCCAAGGTGCCGTTGTCGGCCGGGAATGCGCCGAGCTTCACGCGGGTGTCGATGCCCTCGCGGCTATGCGTGGCGTATTCGAGGAACTGCCAGGCGGCTTCGTTGCTCTCGGAGCCGGCCACAAGCTGCAGGCTTGAGCCGCCGTTCTCGGCATTGACCCGAGGGCCGCTCGCCGACCATTGCGGAATCGGGGCCACGCGCCACTGCCCGGCCGCGGATGGCGCGCCGGAGACGAGGTTGGCGGGCATCCACGCGCCCTTGATCGTCGCGGCGATCGAACCGTCGCCGAAGCCACGGTTCCAGTCGTCGGTCCAATCCTTGGTCGTTGTGTCGATGAGGTCCTCGTCGATGAGTCTCTGCCATAGGTCGAGCACCTTCCTGACGCCCGCGTCGGAGGTCAGCGACAGGCTCACGGCGTTGTCCTTGGTGACGAACGGCGTGCCGCCGGCCTGCCACACCATGCTTTCGAAGATGCCCACATCGCCGGTGTCGTTGATGATATACGATCCGGTGGCGCGGATCTTCTTGGCGGTCTCATAGAACTCGTCCCAGGTCTTCGGCGCCTCGGTCACGCCGGCCTTGTCGAAGACGGTTTTGTTATAGAAGAACGCCATCGGGCCGGAGTCCATCGGCAGGCCGTAGACGCCGCCGGCGTAGTTGACCTGCGACCAGGTGCCCGGGGTGAAGAAGTCATCCCAGCCCTTCGTGCGGTCCTTGAGATCGACGAGGCTTCCTTTGAGCGCGAACTCGGGGATGGACTCGTATCCGACCTGCACGACGTCCGGTGCGCCCGAGCCCGCGGACATCGCGTTGTTGAGGGCGGTGTATTCGTCGTTGCCGGTGCCGACGTTGGTCAGGGAGACCTTGATCTCGGGATGCGCCTTGGCGAAGTCGTCGGCGACTTGCTTGAGCGTGGGCTCCCAGGCCCATATGGTGACGGACTGCTTGTCGGCGTTCGTCGAGCCGCATGCGGCGGTGGCGACCAGCGTGGCGCAGGTGAGCCCGAGCGCCGTCGCGCGGATCAGCCTGCGGCCCCGATTGGGGATGAGCCGCCGGGTGCGGGGTTGCGTTGAATGAGTTGGATTATGCGGATGAACCATGATCGGCCTTTCTCTCATGGCACCCGTGGCGAAGGGTTGTCGGCGACGTTGAGTCGCGTTGACGAAGATCCATCATACCGTGTCTGTAAACGCTTACAAAAAGCGGTATCCAGCATAGGGACACCATGGCCGCGCTGTTTCCGGTTTGTCCCATATAATGTCGGCCGGACCAGTGAGCTCGGGGGCGGCGGAACATCCTCCGAACCGACCGATCTGCGTTACAGAGAACTAGGGAAGAGGAACGCATGAACCCAATCGCCCGCAAGCTGTCCCAACTCGGCATGGGGGACAAAACCCGGCGCAATTTCGTCACCATATTGCTGGTGGCCGCCGGCGGCGCCATCATCTACGGCCTGCCGTATGTGCACTATGACTATTACGACGCCTACGCCTCCGTCTATCACCTGACCAACACGCAGATTGGCGTGCTCGGCAGCGTCATCGGCGTTTTCGGCATGATCTCCTATCTGTTCGGCGGTTTCCTCGCCGACAAGGTGAGCATCCGTCTGCTGCTGTCGGTGTCGCTGATCGGCACCGGTCTCGGCGGTTTCCTGCATCTGCTGCCGCTTAATTTCGTCTCGCTTGTCGTGCTCTACGCCTTCTGGGGCTTCACCTCGCTGTTCGCGTTCTGGCCCGCCTGCGTCAAGGCGGTGCGCGTGCTCTCCAGCCCCGAGGACAAGGGCAAGTCCTTCGGTTGGTTCGAAGGCGCCCGCGGCATCGTCGCCGCCGCGATGGCCTGGGCCGCGATCCTCGCCTTCCGCATCGGCGTCGGCCTCGGCGGACACGGCGGCAATGATGACGTCACCGGCATGATGGCCGTCATCGTCTACTATTCCGCGCTCACGGTGCTCGCCGGCCTGCTGGTCCTCTGGAAGATGCCGAAGTCCGACCATATCGAGGACAGCGAGAAGGTCACCTTCAAGGATCTCGGCACGGTGCTGCGCATGCCCGCCGTGTGGATCATCGGCATCGTCACCTTCTGCAACTACGTCTACACGATGTCGGTCTACTACTTCACGCCCTACGGCACCTCGCTGCTGGGCATGAGCGTGACGGCCGGCGCGGTGCTCGCCGCATGCAAGCGTTTCGTCACGCCGGTCTCGAATGTCGGCGGCGGCTATCTCGCCGATAAATTCGGCACCAGCCGTCTGCTGTTCATCTCCTTCATCGCGATGGCCGTCGGCATCTTCGTCATGCTGCTGCTGCCGATCGGCCCGGCCTCCGTCGTGTGGTTCGTGATCCTGTTCCTCGTCGTCTATTTCTTCTACAACGTCAACTATCCGCTCACCTGGGCCATGATGGACGAGGGCGCGATCCCCGAACGCGTCTCCGGCACGGCCGCCGGCATCATCTCGACGATCGGCTACCTGCCCGAGATCTTCTGCTCGCTGCTGGCCGGCGCGCTGATCGACGCCCACCCCGGCCCGACCGGATACCGTCTGTTCTTCGCCTTCCTCATCGGCATGCTGCTGTTGGGCGCCGTGTTTGTGGTGGTGTGGAGCAAGTATCTCAAGCGCCATGGCATGGGCAAGGCGGCCGCTGCTCCCGGCGCCGCCGCTCCAGCCGCCGACGCAGTGACGGAGGTCTGATGAGCGACCAGTACGTCGCCGCGCCGCAATCCACGCACACCGATATCCCTGACGTCTCCGCGGCTCCGGATTTCCCGGAACCGACCCGTCCCACGCGGGACTGGGCGCGCTGCCGTTTCGCCCGCGTGTGGGTCGAGACCCCGGTGGATACCGACGGCGACGGACTGGCCGATCTGGTGGCCGTGTATCTGCGCCTTCCCGAGGGGGCGGACGCCGCGCACCCGGTTCCGGTGTTGTATGTGGCCGATCCATACATGCTCGGCTGCGATGACGACGGCTACCGCCCGCATGCGACGGTCGGTCGGCTCAAGGCCTTCCCGCCTTCCGAGACGACCTGGGCCGACGTGAGCGAGGGGGAGGGGCCATGCGCCATCGACCCCGACCATCGTCCGACCCGCCGGCGGCCGACATGCGCCGGCGAGCCGGTGCCGGCGCCGTCCTGCGCGCCGCGGGAGCTCGAGTGCATCAGCGAGTATTACAGCTACTACAACTGCTGCGGATACGCGACGGTTTTCTGCGCCGGATTGGGCACCTTGGATTCCGAGGGATACAACGACTGCGGCTCACCCGAGGAGACCGCAGCGTTCCGCGCCGTGATCGACTGGATGTGCGGACGGGCGCGTGCCTACGCCGACCCGGCGGGCTCGCAATTGGTCGAAGCCGACTGGTGCACCGGCAAGGTGGCAATGACCGGCAAAAGCTATCTCGGCACCATGTGCGTGGCCGTGGCCTCCACAGGCGTCGAGGGGTTGGAGGCCATCATCCCCGTCGCCGGCATCTCGAATTGGTATGAATACTACCGATGCAACGGCCTGGCACGCCCCGCGCTCGGTTGGCAGGGCGACGACATCGACCTGCTGGCCTCGTATTGCTTCTCCCGCCGCAACACCCCGGGCCTCGACGAGGCCGTCCTGCGCGGATATCAGGCGCATCTCATCGGCATCGGCGCGGCGCAGAACCGTGACGAGGGCGGATACACGGCATGGTGGAACCGCCGCGACTATCTGCGGCATATGACCGACCATCCCTGCCCGGCGCTGATCGTGCAGGGGCTCAACGACTGGAATGTCAAGCCTTCGCAGGCCATGCGCATGGCGCGCGCCTGGCATGAGCGCGGCGCCGTGTGCTCGATGCTGCTGCATCAGGGCGACCATATCTACGCGCATGATCTGAAGGGCTCTCCGGCGCACGAGCTGATGCACCGGTGGCTTGACCACTGGCTGCTCGGCGTCGACAACGGCGTGCCTGATGATGTGCCGGCCGTGATCACGCAAAGCAACCTCGATCAACGCGTCTGGATGGCGTCGGACGGCATGCCCGGCGTCACCGCCACCGCCTGCCGTGTGGATGACGCCGACATCGACGCCGTGTTCGCCGATGCGACGACGTTGGCGCTGAGCGCCGACGAAGTCGCGGCGCCGAGCGCCGGCGAGGCTGCGCCGTTCCCGGGCGGATGCGTCTCTGCGCTTCCCCTGCCCCAGGATGCGTCCGAACTGCCATTGGGCACGATCATCGACGATACCTGCGGGCTGTCCGACACAGATGGCATCGCGGACACCTTGCTGTTGGGCCAGTGGCGCGACCGCATGGCCCTGGGGCGCGGCGCGCGGCCGCATGACGCGCTGCGCCTGACCGGCGAACCGCTGGCGGCCGACATGCGGCTGCGCGGCGAACTGCTGGTGGAATTCGACGCGGGCTTCTCCACGCCCACCGCCGCCATCGGCGTCATGCTTGTCGAGCTCGGCGAGCGGTGCCGTCTGACCGCGCATGTCGAGGATGCGCCGGGGAAACCGGTGCAGTGGGGTGAGCATACGCCGTCCACACGGCTGAAGCGCTTCCGCGTGGAGGAATCGCCGTCGCGCTACCGCATCCTCACCAGGGGGTGGACGAACGCGCAGAATGTCCACGGCGCCTTCCGCAAGGAGCGTCTGCTACCCGGCCGTCGCTACCATTACCGCCTCACCACCGAGCCGATCGACACCATCGTGCCGTCCGGCTCGCGTCTGCGCTTGGTCATATTCGGCGCCGATTCCGAGGCCACCGTCACCCCTGCCGAGCCCATCGCCTTCGCCGTTGACCCCGCCACCGTCGCCGCCCGCATCCACATCGCTCCCGCCGATGCCGGGCGTCTGTAGGACGTCATCTCAGCGGCTCTGCGGTGAACAGTCCGATGGCATACACAGGCAGATAAGTGATGCGCCCATCCGTCTCGATATTGTCACGGCACAGCACGTAGGTTTCATCGACGTGGCAGGCAGCGGATGCCAGGGCATTGTCGAGGGCGGCGTGGGTCCGATATGACTTGCCGGACTTCACCTCGAAGGCGACGACCGTGCCGTCGGGACGTTCCACTGCGGCGTCGATTTCTCCGATTTTCTTCGAAAGGAAATACCGCGGGGGCAGTCCATGGGCGGTGAGCTCCTGCACCACGAAATTCTCGTATGTGCCACCGAGGTTGACGCTGGGGGTGTCATCCAAGATATCCTGACTGGCTTCCTTGGAATAGGCTCCGGTCAGCAGCCCGACATCGGAATGGAACAGTTTGATCAGATTGCGGTTCTCGGAAAGCAGGAAGGGATGCGCCAGCTCCGCGATATTGTATTGCGCCAAGGCCACGCCTGCGTTGATGAGCCAGAGGAACTCGTCCTGCACCTGTGTGAACCGCTTGACCTCAGGTATCGAACTCAGACGGAAACGCCGGTTGGGATGCAATAGTTCGGAGGGAATCAGATCATAGATGTTCTGGATGACCAGCCGTCTGTCGCGTGGGGCGTATTTGCTGATGTCCTGTCCGTAGAATCTGCGGATGTCGCTCTGGACGACGCGAACGGGATTGACGTCATTTGACGTAAGGAATGTGTTGACCGCATCGGGCATGCCGCCGACAAGCAGATATCTTTTGAAGAGGTCGAACAGGCGGTTGTGCAGATAATCAGGCACTGGACTCAGCGAGGAGACGCAGTCGCGCAGCATGGTGAACGCGGTGTCAGGCAACCCGTTCGCCCAGCAGAATTCTTCGAAGTCCAGCGGGAACATCCGGATCTCGGACAGATATCCCACGGGAATGGAACGTATGTTGTCCAGCGCGACGCCCAGCATCGAACCGGACAGGATGTAGTCGTAGGTGCCCTTGTCCGCCAGATATTTGATATAGGTGACGATTTGCGGGCATTCCTGAACCTCGTCGAACACAATCACCGTGCGTCCCGGTTCCATCGGGGCGTCGGCCATCACCGAGATGCGCAATTCGAGATCCTGGGCGCTTTCGGCCTGCGCGAAGGAGCGGCGTGCTCTGTCGTTTTCCACGAGATCGAAGAACACCGCATGCGTGTATTCCGTTTCGGCGAACTGACGGATGAGATATGACTTGCCGACCTGCCGGGCGCCCGTCACCAGCAGGGCCTGCTTGGTCTTATGGGATTTCCAGAAACGGAAGCGTTCCAAGGCCTTTCGTCTGAGCATCGACCTCCTCCTCAGTCTCACAATGGGCTTTCTTCATATTGTATGAATCCGCGACAACATTTTTCCATAATTTTGGAACTGTCATTATGGCATTTTTCCAAGATTTAATAGTCGTTGAAATAGCATTTTAGCGAAATTATGGATCTGTGTATTCCTCTTCAAAGCAGGGATGGATGTCTGCCTTGAGCATGTGACACACTGTTCGGCACTACTTTGCCTTTGATCTGCCCCATCATGTGCTTCACATCCTCGGGGTCCCCGATGCGCTCGTGCGGTATTGTGGCAGGTAGGCGTTCGGAACGAGCGAAGGTAAGGACATGGCGAATAGGCAGACGGGCAAGCGCAAGGCCAGCATGGGTGATGTGGCCGCCGCGGTGGGGGTGTCGAAGACCACGATCTCGCGGTATCTGCATGGCGAATTCGGCTATATGTCCGATGAGACGAAGGCACGCATCGAGGCGGTGATCGCCGAACTTGGATACCGGCCGAACCGGATGGCCCAGGGGCTCAAATCCACGGTGAGCAACATGGTGGGCGTGACCATCGCGAACATCGGCAATCCGTTCAGCTCCCAGCTCATCAAAGGCATCCAGGCCGAGTGCCGTGCGCGCGGCGTGCAGTTGCTGGTCAGCGATTCCGATGATGAGTCGGGCATTGAACGGGCGAATATCGAATCGCTGCTCGACGCTCAGGTCGACGGCCTGATCGTCAACACCGTGGGGGGCAACGACGATTACCTGCGCGCTTTCTGCGCTGCCGCAGGCCATAAGCCGATGGTGATGCTCGATCGTTTCGTGCAACCGATTGTGTGCGATGCCGTGGTCACTGACAACCATGGCGGTGCGTTCGAGATGCTTGACCATCTGGTCGCCCAAGGGTATGAGTACGTGGTGTTCGTGACGCGGCCCGCCGACGGCGTGAGCACCCGCACGATGCGCCGCGAAGCCGTGGAGCAATATTTGCTCGACAATCGGTTGGAAGGCGAGACGCTGGTGTATCGTGCCGAGCCCTCCGAATTGGGGGAGCGGGTCGCGGGCATCATCGCCACTCACCCGGGCGAAAAGATATGCCTGTTCGCCAACAACGAGGAAACGACGCGCGATATCCTGTCCGCCGTGCCGGCCGCCACCGACGGGTCGCTTGGCCTGTGCGCGTTCGCCGACGCCGAGTGGGCGCGGTATAGCGGGCGCGGCATCACCTGCCTCGACCAGGATCCGGTGCGCATGGGGCGCACCGCCGCAAAAGCGTTGTTCGCGCGCGCCTATGAAGGGGCCGACGCGCCCTACGAGCTCGCCGAGATCCCGGCGACGCTGAACGCCTTCGCTTCGACCGGCGCCTGAGTCGTCATCCAATTGCAGTCGTTGGCGGCATCGATATATGCGCGCCTCTGCTTGCGACACGCCGTAGTTAACCGGTACACGTCCTGTTGTGTATGATGATTGTTAACCGATAAACGTAACCGATACACTAAATCGGTAAACGGAATCGAAGGACAGTAATCGAAACCCTTCCAGCTCAAGGAGGAGCGCACAATGATCATGTGGATCATGGGCATACTGCTCATCGCTTCGTTCGCCTGTTTCGTCATCTACGCGATGCGCGGCGGCAACCTCACCGTCGGCTTCTTCATCCTGACCATCGTGTGGACCTCGATCTATTTCCTCGGCGTGCCCTTCGGCGTCGGCGAATCCTTTGACGTCATCGAGGAAATATTCGCTCAACCGGCCCTGACCTACGGCCCGACGATCATCCAGATCATCTGCGGCGCGTGGTTCGGCCGCGTGCTCGTCGACACCGGCATCGCCGCCTCCATCTCCTACCGCACCGCCAAGGTCGGCGAGAAAAGCCCGCTGCTGGCCACCATCGCCGTCGCCTTCGTCACCTGCCTGATCTTCTCCAGTGCCTACGGCGTCGGCTCGGCAATTGCAGTCGGTGTGATCCTCTTCCCGATCATGGGCCGCCTGGGCGTCCCCAAGCGCGTCGCCGTGCCCGTCTTCACCCTCTCCATCGGCGCGGCCATGTGGATCAACAACGTGATGTTCGTGCAGTTCGCCGCCTTCTACCAGGGCTACGAGTCCCCCGACGGTCAGGTCATCGAATGGGGCAACCATTACCTCGGCTTCGGCATCCCCGCCATGATCGTGCAGATGATCGCCGTCGTCATCTTCATCCTCATCAACTCCAAGGCCATCAAGAACGGCACTCCGTATGAGGTCGGCGATCCCAGCGAACGCCCGGCCGACATCCCGCAGGTGCCGGTGTGGACCTACGTGCTGCCGATCGTGCCCGTCGCGCTGAGCATCCTGTTCCAGTGGGATTCCGTGCCCGCGCTGTTCCTGGCCTCCATCATCGCCTTCCTCGGCACCGGCCATATGAAGACCTACAAGGGCTTCGTCTCCATCCTCAACTCCACCGCCAAAACCGCCATCGGCGACATCGGCAGCCTCATCATCATGCTGCTGGTGCTGCGCTTCTTCCAGCAGACCGCCGTCACCGTCATGGGCGACTTCGGCCCGGCCCTGACCTCCATCGTGCCGAACAACGAGATGATCCTGGCGATCGCCGTGTGCATCCTCGCCCCGCTGGCCCTGTTCCGCGGCCCGCTCGAGCTCTACGGCGCCGGCTCCGCGGTCATCGGCATCCTCATGGGCATGGGCATCTTCGACGCCTGGTTCCTGTTCGCCATGCTCGTCGTGCCGTCGATGACCTGCATCTCCAGCTGCGTGACCCAGTCCTGGAACATGTGGGCCGTGGAATACGCCGGCCTCAAGCCCAAGACCTTCCTCAAGAACGGCGTGCCGGTCTACTGGCTGTGCACCTTCCCGATCATGGGACTGGCCGCGCTGCTGCTGTTCTGATCCGCTCTGATTCGTTCTGAACGTCATCCACCCAACTCGCAAAGGAGCATTCCATGACCACCATCGGCATCAACACCCTCGTCTACATGGCCGAGCTCGCGGCCGGCACCCCGCAGTCCGCGCTGCTGCCCGTCATCGCCGGCCACGGCGTCACCCTCGCGGAGGTGCGCCGTGAATACATCGCCGATGACGCCGAATTCGACGCCATCGCCACCGCGGCCAAGGAACACGGCCTCGACCTGTTCTACTCCGTGCCCGAATCGATCACCATCGACGGGCGGGCGCACCCCGGATTCGAAGGATTCCTCGATGAGGCCGTGCGCATGGGCGTCAGGAACGTCAAGTTCAACCAGGGCGATGTGAAGGACGTGCCGGCCGAGGTGATCGCCGGAATCGACGCGGCTGCCGCCTCCCGCGGGCTGACACTCACCATCGAGAACGACCAGACCCCGGCAAACGGCACGCTCGCCTGCACGCTCGCCTCGCTCAGGCACATCAAGGAAGTCGGCGGGCATATCGGCTACACCTTCGACCTCGGCAACTGGTTCTGGCGCGGCGAGGACGCCGCCGCGGCCTTCGCGCAGCTCAAGCCGGCCATCACCGTGTTCCATCTCAAGAACGTCAACGGCGGCATGCCGGGCGAGGATCTGACCACCACGATGCTCGGGGATGGAGTGATCGACTGGCGCGCGATGCTCCCGCAACTGGGCAGCGATGTGCCGGTGTTCCTCGAATTCCCGATCCCCGCCGAGCGCGTGGGCGAGCAGGTCGCGCTGGTGCGCGATGCCGTCGCCTGAATCGCTCCAATCCGTAACCCTGTGTAATTCCGCACAACCTCACGTCAGTCCACGTAATCCCAGAAAGAAGCGCATCATGTCCGAAGTCATGACCATCGGCGAGCCCATGGTGAATCTCATCGCCGACTCCTCCGAGACCTATATGGAAGCCCGCACACTGCCCCGGCAGATGGCCGGCGCCGAGTTCAACGTCGCGATCGGCGTCAGCCGCCAGGGCCATTCCATCGATTACGTCACCACGCTCGGCCACGATTGGCAGGGCGACCTCATCATCGATTATATGAAGGGCGCCGGCATCGGCACCGCCGGCATCCGACGCAAGGACGGCGCCGCCACCGGATACCAGCTCAAGGTGCGTTCCAGCGACGGCGAGCCCAAGGTGATCTATTTCCGCGCCGGTTCCGCCGCGTCCCAGACCACCCCCGATATCGTGGACGAACTCGATTTCACCGGAGTGCGCATCCTGCATGTCACCGGTATCTTCTCCGCGCTTGCGGCGAACACCTACGACACCGTCACCCGGCTTGTCGACGAGGCCAAGGCGCATGGCGTCACCGTGTGCTTCGATCCGAACCCGCGCCCCACGCTGTGGGAGAGCGAGGCCGCGATGATCGAGGCGACCAACCGTCTCGCCGCCAAAGCCGATGTGTTCATGCCCGGCCTGGAGGAGGGGCGCCTGTTCTCCGGACTTGACGATCCGCGCGCCATCGCCGATTTCTACCTCGACATGGGCGTGAGCAAGGTCATCATCAAGCTCGGCGACGCCGGCTCGGCGCTGTTCGAGCGCGATGCGTCCGGTGTGCGCGTGGAAACCGTCGTGCCCAGCTTCGTGGTCGAAGTGGTCGACACCGTGGGGGCCGGCGATGGCTTCGCCTCCGGCGTCATCACCGCGCTGCTCGAAGGACTCAACGACGAGAAGCTGCTGGAACGCGCGAATGCGGTCGGCGCCATCCAGGTGACCAGCGTCTCCGATTCCGAAGGCCTGCCCACGGCCGATGAGCTCGCCGCGTTCATCGCCGGCACCCCGCGCAAGGAGGTGTCGCTGTGAAGCTGCAAGTGGCCATTGACCGAGTGACTGTGGAACGGGCCTGCGAGCTGACGCGGGAGGCCGTGGCGGGCGGCGCCGACGTGATCGAGGTCGGCACCTCCCTGACCAAAGAATTCGGCGTGCGTGCTCTCGGTTCGATAATCGAAGCGGCCGGTAGCGTGCCGGTGCTAGGCGATATCAAGACCTGCGACGAAGGTAAATACGAATTCGACCTCGGGTTCGACTGCGGATTCGCCTATCTGACCATCATGGGATCGTCGTCGATGGGCACGCTCGAGGCATGCGCCGCCTCGGCGGCCGCGCACGGCGGAACGATGATGATCGACCTGCTGGAATGCTCGGAGGAGCGCACGGCGGCCATCGCCGGGTTCCCGGACGCCGTCTATTGCCTGCATACGTCGGTTGATTCGGGCGGGGCCTCCGACCCCGTGGCGCAGGTGCGTGCGTTCCGCGAGCGTTTCCCGCAGGTGCGCCGCATCGCCGTCGCAGGCGGCATCAAACCACATCAGCTTGCCGCGCTTTCGGCCGAGGGCGTTGACATCGTCATCATGGGATCGGCCATCACCAAGGCAGAGGACGTCACCGCCGCCTGCCGAGCCTGCAAGGAGGGGCTGCAATGAACATCACTACCACCACCGCTAATGCCGACGCCGCGAGCGAGCCGCGTATCCTTGACCAGATCCAGGAGGAGATCGCCGGGGTCATCGCCAAAATGGACGAAGGCGACCTCATCGCCGCCCGCGACGTCATCACCCGCGGTTCGCGCGTCTATGCCGCCGGCGA
Source organism: Bifidobacterium sp. LH_730 (assembly GCF_056355835.1). Taxonomy (NCBI): domain Bacteria; kingdom Bacillati; phylum Actinomycetota; class Actinomycetes; order Bifidobacteriales; family Bifidobacteriaceae; genus Bifidobacterium; species Bifidobacterium sp. LH_730. Next base: position 34,269 of record NZ_JBKETB010000006.1, on the reverse strand, counting down.
AGGCCGCTCCGGTTTCCAAGCGCGCAGCTTCGCGATGCGCATGATGCACATCGGCTACACGAGCTATATGATGGGCGAAACCATCTGCCCCTCCATGCACGAGGGCGATGTGCTGCTGGCGATCTCCGGCTCCGGCACCACCCGCCGCACCGTCGAGGACGCCGAAGCCGCGAAGAAGCTCGGTGTGAAGGTCGTGGCCGTCACCTCGAAGCCCGAGTCGCCGCTCGCGGCCACCGCCGACGCCGTGATCGTCGTGCCCGGGCGCGTCAAGGGCGAGGCCGGTGGCTCCATCCAGCTGCTGAGTTCCCTGTTCGACCAGTCCGTGCATATCGCGCTCGACGCGCTGTGTCTGATGATCTCCCGTCGCGACGACGTCTCCGACGCCGACGCCAATGCCAACCATGCCAACGTGGAGTGAGGCCGCGCTTCTAGGCGTATGAACGGTCCGCGGTGTCCGATGCTTTCGATCGGATGCCGCGGGCTTTTGCATGTTGCCATGAAACGGCTGGAATCACCTAGTTTCGCGCATCACGCGCATGAATCATATGCGCCGAGACGGCGTACAGCGCCAGCGCGGCCGGCACCACCAGCATCATCGTCGGGTAGAACCACGCGATCGGCGCGTGCTCATACAGGAAGCCGGCGATCAACGGCCCCAGAGACATCCCCAGATCAATGCCGATGTAATACGTGCTGTTGGCGATGCCGCTGCGCTCGCGTCCGGCGATAAGCACCGCCTGCGATTGGGTGACCGAGCTCATGATGCCGTAGCTTGCGGCGGTGAGGATGCCGGCGGCCAACATCATCCAGTCATTCGTCATCACAGTCAGGCATGCGAGCATGCCCAGCAAACACACCGAGCAGCAGATCAGGAACCGGCGGAAGCCCCATCGGTCGAACAAATCCCACATCGTCAATCGCAGCACGAACAGCGCGGCGGCATACAGCGGGAAGAACAGGCTGGCCTCGACGTGCAGGTGGCGCGCGCCCACATAGGTGACGAGGAATGATTGGTTGGCGAAATACGGCAGCGCGAACAGCATGAACGCCAGCGCCAGCGGCACCACGCGCGGCTCGACGACGGCGCGGAGGATACGGCGCGGGGCGGAGGGTTGGGATGCTTCTGGCGTGCTGTTGGCGTCGTCGGAGGGCGATGCTCCAGCGGGTCGCTGCGTAGTGCGGGGCGTCGAATCACTGTTTGCCGGCGATGACGTCGGCTGTTGGCGGGCGGGGCCACCACTTGGCGCATCCGCCGCCCTTCCGCCGTTCTTCACCAGCAATACCGCCGTCACCATCAGCACCGCCAACGCAGCCGATATCAGAAAGGTCGCGCGATATCCGATGATCTGCTGCGCCTTGATGCCAATGGCCGGTCCGACAGCCATGGCCAGCGCGTTCATCGTGCCGTAAAGCCCCATGCCCGCGCCCATATGCCGCAACGGCAGCAGCATCGACATCCAGGTGGCCAGGCAGACCGAGCAACAGGCGAAGCCGATGCCGTTGAGCATGCGCGCCGCGATCAGCGAGGCCGGCGAGGCTGCCGCCGCATACCATATGCTCGACGCAAGATAGAGCGCCGCGCCCGCGCCCACCAATATGCGCTTGCTCGCGCGATCCGACAGCAGCCCTGCGATCGGGCGGCACACCAGCGAGACGATGCTCATCGCTCCCGAGGCCAGTCCCATCACGGCACCCGTCGCGCCAAGCGATTCGGAATATCCCGCCATCAGCGGAGTGACCAGCATATTCGCGGCGAAGAAACAGAACGCAGCCGCCATCACCAGCGCCACATCGCGGGTCACCAACCGGTCCCGTTCCCGCCGCATATCCATCCCTCGCCTCCTATTCGCCGCCATATCGTCGTCGCGCCCACCGTGGTCCGCACGCCATGTGATGGCGCGTTGGTAACGCTGGGAATGCGCTCAGCGTTACCGCGACTCCAGTGGCTGGCGCTATGGTAACGCTAAGACCAGTGAGCGTGGTCCGCACGCCATCAGATGGCGTGCTGGTAACGCTGAGGGGCCTCTAAGCGTTACGGGTTATAGGCCAGTGAGTGGCACGAAGACAACGCGATATCAATGTCATATGAGGCGCAAGAAGGAGAGGGGTTGAAAGTGGAGCATACCGGACTCGAACCGGTGACCCTCTGCTTGCAAAGCAGATGCGCTACCAACTGCGCTAATGCCCCGTGATTCCGCCGTTCTGCGGTATCAGCTGAGAAAAAAAGAGCGGCCATGAAGCCGCTGCAATTTTCCTGTGGGCCCGGGAGGACTTGAACCTCCGACCTCATCCTTATCAGGGATGCGCTCTAACCACCTGAGCTACGGGCCCGAACCTGCGCGCCAAAAGCGCACAAGCAGTTATAATACCGTCCCTAGCCGATATGTCAACACCGCTTGCTTGCGCGTGTCGCGCAGGAGCATGTTCAATTATAGGTGCCTCCGTGGCGCGGATGCGCAGGCGATGCCGGCGATTCGCGCCACGGGTCACCGCTCCGTTCCCGCCGCTTCCGCTCCGCCTTCCGGCAGTTCGTTGTGGAACATCACATTGAACGCGAATTTGACGATGGACTTGCGGCGGATCACGCCGATCAGCCGCCCCTGCCCATCCACGACCGGCAGCTTCTTGAAGCGTTTGTTCGACAGCGTGCGCGCGATCTGGCCAATCGTCTGCTCGGCGCGCGCAGCCACCACGCGGCGGGTGGCGAGCTCCATGACGTTGCGGTTCTTGAGCCTCCCGATTTTCTCATCGGTCGTCTCGTCGTCGAAGAACACCATCGAATCGGTGCCGCCAGTGAAGATCGAGCGTGGCTCGAAGGAGCTCAGCGCGTGCATGATGTCGCCGTCGGAGATGAAGCCGACCACGCGCCCGTCCTCGTCCACCACCGGCAGGCTCGACACCTTGAGCCGGATCATCTGGTCCGCGACCTCCATCATCGTGGCGGTGTCGCGCACGGCATAGGGCTGCTTGTCCATGAGATCGCCGATCGTCGCGGTTTTCGCCTGCTCGAACAGGGAATCGGCCGGCGCGACGTAGCCGCCCGCGTAATGGTGCTCGCGCCGCGCGGAAGCGCCTGCGTCGGCACCGCCCATATTCTTCTTGATATCAGCCATATCAGGCCTCCTTTGCCTTGATAACAGTATGATTCCTGCGCGGGTCACGCACGGTGGCGACGCACCAGATCATCGTGACGAACGCGATGGCGGCGCAGATGAGATAGGTCATGCCCACGCCGGCGACCGTCGCGGCGGCCTGCCCCTGCGAGACGTGGCCCTTCTGCACGCTGGACATCACCGTGACGATCAGCGCGGTGGTGATGGCGCCGAAAACCTGGCGGCCCGTGTTGGCGATGGCATTGCCGTGCGCGATCATATCGTTCGGCAGCGCGTTGATGCCCCAGGTGTTCACCGGCATATTGGCGAAGGCCTGGCCGAGCGCCTGCAGCGCGCAGAACACGGCCACCAGCAGCACGGAGGAGCCTCCGTGGACGAGCAGGCCCATCCCGCCCATCGCCAGCGCCATCAGCAGCGTGCCGATGATGGACACGGCGCGAGCGCCGAATTTATCGAACAGCGCGCCGGAAATCGGGCTCATCACCAGGCCGATCAGCGCGGCCGGCAGCATCACCGCGCCGGTGACGGTGGCGGAGACGCCCAGGCCGTTCTGTAGCAGCAGCGGCAGGGTCACGTTGGTCACGGCCACCGAGCCGTTGATCAGGGTGACGATGATCGCGGCGTTGCGGAAATTGCGCGTGGCAAGCGTATCGACGCGCAGCAGCGGCTCGTCCAGCTTGATCTGCTCCCAGACGAAGCCGGCGAAGGCCAGCGCGCCCACGATGATCGGCACGATGACGACCGGGCTGGCCCAGCCGGCGTCGGAGGCGGTGGAGAAGCCATACAGCAGTCCGCCGAAGGCCACGGTCGACAGGACGATGGACAGGATGTTGAGCTTGGGATGCTTGAGCTCGCCGACGTTCTTGAGCATGAAGACACTGGCCGCGAGAATCAGCGCGCCGACGACGGCGATGCCGATGAACATCGCGCGCCAACCAAGCGAATCGATGACGGCGCCGCCGACCACCGGTCCGATGGACGGCCCTGCGGCCATCACGATGCCTGCGATGCCCATGGCCATGCCGCGCCGCTCGGGCGGGTAGACCAGCATCGGCACCACGGCCACCAGCGGCATCAGCACGCCGGAGCAGGCGGCCTGCAGCACACGCCCGAGGATGAGCACGCCGAAATTCGGTGCGATCGCGCCAAGCAGCGTGCCGACGATGAACGCGGCCATCGAGGTGAAGAACAGCTTGCGCGTCGAGAAGCGGTCGATGAAATAGGCCGAAATCGGCACCATGATGCCGGAAACGAGCATATAGATGCTGGTCACCCACTGCACGGTGCCCTCGGAGATCGCGAAATCGCGCATCAGGTTGGGCAGCGCGGGCGACATGACGGTCTGGTTGAGCAGCGCGATGAACGCGCCGAGCGTCACCGCGCCGACGATGAGCACCCGGTCGCGTCCCGGCACTTGGGATGGGTCGGTATAGGGCTTGGTTGATGTGGTCACAACATACCTCGAAATAAGTTGCAATTATGGAATACGAATACGCATGCGGAAATGGCATGGGAGTGTGGAAAGGCATCGGCGGGCAGCGAGCCGGATATGCCGAAGGAGACGCTCGAAACGGGCGGACTCTAGACCAGCATCGCGCTGAGCGCCATCGCCGGAATCGCGTAGGGCAGATGACCCACGTATCCGAATGCATGCATGCGACGGCGGCGATTGAACCAGACTCCCATCACCGCTGCGATGAAGCGGGTGGGGATGCGGCGGCGCGCCGGTTCGGCGGCTGCCTGCGCGAGCGCGCGGACACGGGACGGTGACTGCCAGACAAGCATGCCGAATCCTCCCTGTGGGCGCCGTTGATGGAAATGGCCCGAATGGGCCAACAGCCAACACATAGCCTATCATGCCCGAGGACGGCGCGCTCCCGATTTCGCCGGAGGGCACAGCGCGGACCATGGCAGGCGGGACAATGGAGGAGTGAACAAGCCAAGCGCGCGAACGGTGATGATGGAGGTGGACGGTCTTGAAGTGGCCGTCACACGAAAGCCCATCAAGAACCTCTATCTGCGCGTGCGCCCTGCGACCGGGGCCATCGAGGCATCCGCGCCGTTGCGGATGGATGATGCGCGCATCGCCGCGTTCGTGCGGCAACGCAGCGAGTGGATCGACCGGCAGCGCAAACGTGTGATGGAGCAGACCAAGCCCGGCGGCTTCGTATGGACCGATGAGCTGCGCCGCAGCGCACAAAGCAACGTCGAGGCGGCCCTGCCTGGATTGCTGCGGCAGTGGGAACCGGTGGTCGGCCGCGCGCCCACGCATATCACGTTGCGCATCATGTCCTCGCGCTGGGGTTCGTGCACACCGAAAACCGGGCGCATCCGCCTCAACCTGCAGCTGGGGCTGATGGAGCCGAAGTTCCTTGAATACGTGCTTGTCCACGAGATGACGCATCTATGGGAGCATGGCCACGGCGTGGGCTTTCAGCGGCGCATGGACGGCTATCTGCCCGGCTGGCGAGCCTTGCGGCGCGAGCTCAACCGCCGCGTTGTGATGTAGACGTCGAGGGGCCGATTCAGGCGGATTGCGGCGGATTCATGGCGTGGTCTATGCCGCGCCAGGCGGTTTCATGTCTTTGCGAACGGCGACAAGGCATGTGGAAGCGTTGCTAATGACATGATTCTCAAACTGTTGGTTGTTTTGGCCTTCTGTTGGTGGTTCCGTCCGAAAACGCAAATGGGATTGGCTTGAAATCAAGCCAATCCCACTCAGGTTTCAACGGCCAACTACCAACAGAAGGCCAAAACAACCAACAGTTTGATCAAGATGTCGGGAAGAGCCCTCACACCAGGTGGCTGCGCATGAACCACTGGAATTTTTCGAGCTCCGCCACGTGGTCCTGGATGATGTTGGAGGAGACGAGGTCCAGCTCGTCCAGCTCGGCGATGGCCTTGCGGTCGTCGGCGATGAAGGCGTCGTAGTACTCGATCAGGGCCTTGAGATAGGCCTCAGTCGACTGGCGGCCTTCGAGGTCGAAGGTGCCCCAGGTGCGGTTGCGCGTGATGTCATCGGCGCGGCCGTCGGGCGCGCCGCCCATCGTGGCGATGCGTTCGGCGGTCTCATCGGCCATCGCGAGCACGGCCTCGACCTGCGGGTCGAGCATCTCGTGCACGGCGATGAAGTTCGGGCCGGTCACATTCCAATGCGCGTGCTTGAGGATCAGCGCAGCCTCCTGCTCCTGGCTCAGGCGGTTCTGCAGAATGGCGATTGCCTTCTCCGAGGCGGCCTCGTCCAGCCCCGGAACAACGAAAGCGAGTGTCATAATATCCTTCCTTTCGGTGAAGGGTTGCGTTTTCCAGTCTACGGCGCTGCCTCCGTTTCCGCTGTGCGGAACGCGCCGGGAATATGCCATATTGCCATCCTGGAATTTCTTCGACTCCGCGCCGCGCGCTTCGCTCGGCATGACGGGTGGCGGTCACGCTTCCGCGTCATCCGGCAGCGGCGCATGATCCGGAGCGCCGGCCTTGCGCACCTCGATCGTTTCGATGCGCCGTCCATCGACCGCGGTGACGATCATGTCGTAGCCGTCGTCGGAATGCAGCACATCGCCCACCGCGCCCATCTTGCCGGTGTGCGCGAGGAAATACCCCGCCACCGTCTCATAGGGGCCGTCCTCGAGCTCGATGCCGGTCAGGTCCTCGAAATCCTCGAGCGTCGTACCGCCCTCGATGGTGGCGCGCCCGTTGACGAAGGCAGTGCGCGAGGTGCGCTCGCCGCCCTTCTCGGTCGGCAGATCGTATTCGTCGCGGATGTCGCCGACCAGCTCCTCGGTCATATCCTCGAGCGTGACGATGCCGTCGGTGCCGCCGTATTCGTCGATGACGACGGCCAGGTGGATGCCGCGTTTGCGCAGCAACCCAAGGCTCGGCAGCAGCTTCGAGGTGCCGGGCAGCGAGATGCCTTCGCGGGTGACGTCGGCCACGACCTTCGCCTCCGGGTCGCGCACGTCGAGCAGGTCGCGCACATGCACGAAGCCGAGCACATCGTCGAAATCTCGGCCGATGACCGGATAGCGGGAATACGGTTTGTCGCGCACGAAGGCGGCGGCCTCCTCGATCGGCTGGTCGCCGTCGATGAAGGTGACGTCGGCGCGCGGGCGCATCACCTCGGCCACGATGGTTTCGGAGGCGTCGAAGACGTCGTCGAGGATCGTGCGCTCGTCCTTGCTCAGGGACGAGTTGGAGTTGACGAGCACGCGCAGCTCCTCGTCGGAGACCTCGGAATCGGTTTCGTTCGGATCGAAGCCGAGCAGCCGCACGATGCCGTTCGTGTTCTTGCCGATGAGCCAGATGATCGGGCGGCAGATGGTGGCGAAGGCGCTGATCGCGGGCACGACGGCGCGCGAGATCTGTTCGGCGCGCTGCATGGCGATGCGCTTGGGCACCATCTCGGAGATCACGATCGAGCAGTAGGAGATCACGAGCGTGAGCACCACGGTGACCAGCGGGTTCGCGACGCCGGCGGGCACGCCCCAGCCGGTCACGACCGGAATGATGAACGGGGCGATCGAGGAGGCGCCGAAGGAGGCCGATAGGAAGCCGGAGAGCGTCACGCCGATCTGCACGGTGGATAGGAAGGTATTCGGATCGCGGGCGATTTTCGCCACGCGTGCGCCGCGGGCGTCCTCCTGTTCCATCTGCTCGATCTGCGAGCCACGCAGGGACACCAACGCCAGCTCAGTGCCGGCGAACACAGCGCCTATCAGAAGGAATACGAATATCAATACGATGTTCAATCCAAGTGACATAGTGCTCCCCAGCTTAGGGGAGGGGCGCGTCATCGCCGTGCGCCGTCACTGATCCGTCCGTTCCGTGCATCGATGCGTCGCCGGTCGATCCGATGACCTGCGGGGAGGAAGCCGCCAATCGGACGCGTTCTCGTATGGGCGGGTTTTCCGCCATGGCCGGCGGTATAGTGCTTGCTGTCTGTATGTGGAAGAGCGGTGGGAGAGGCGATGGAGCGGATGCGGGCCGGGCGGAGTCTCTTTGGTTTGCCGCTGCTGTACTGGGGCCTGTGGCTGGCGATCCTCATCCTGTGGATGGGACGCTTCGTCATGTCGTTCCTGTCGATCTATCTGGTTTCCCAACTGCATATCGACGAGGCGGTGGTCGGCACCGTCGTGTCCATGTATGGCTTCGGTGCGATTATTGGATGCCTATTTGGCGGTGCGCTGTCCGACCGCTTCGGCCGCCAGCCGATGATTGTGATTGGCGAGGTCGGCGCCGCCGCGATGCTCGTGACCATCGCGCACCTGACTGAGCCGCTTGCGTTGGGCGGCGCTTTGTTCGTTTATGGCGCGGTTGCTTCGCTGCCCACTCCTGCCATCGCCGCTTACATCGCCGACGTGGTACCTGCCCGCGACCGGCAGCGCGCCTATACGCTGCAATCATGGGCGCTCAACTTCGGCTATGCCATTGGCCCGATTATCGCCAACCAGCTGGTGAAGATCTCCTATTCGCTGATGTTCTACGTCGAAGCCGCCGTGCTGATAGGCGTCACTTTGCTACTTGTCACGTTCTTCCGTGAGGCTCGCCATCTGGGAGTGGTGGTTCCCGGAGTGCCTCACAGCGCCGCCAATGGTTCGGGCAAGCCGTCCGCCGGCCGCGTATCGATGGCGCGCAACTATCTGCGCGCCGTCACCGATGTGCCCTTCGTGCTGTTCGTCGCGCTTGTCTTCGGATATCTGCTCGTCTACTACCAATCCACCTCCGGCCTGCCGATCGCGATGACCAACCTGGGCATGGGCACGGCCGAGTATTCGGTGCTGCTGACCATCAACGGCGGCATGCTGTGCCTGCTGCAGATCCCAGCGATGAAGGTGTTCAAGCGTATGGGCAATTCGCGCGTGATGATTGTGGGTCTGGCCATCACCGCCGTGGGCTACGGCGTGCAGATCATGGCCGATTCATGGGGCGGTTTCGCGCTCGCCGTCGTGCTGTGGACGCTCGGCGAGCTCGGCACCTTCCCGATTGCCGCGACCACGGTCGCCGCCCTCGCTCCGGCTGACGCGCGCGGCACTTACCAAGGCCTCTACAACGTGGCGATGTCGCTGGCGCTGGCCTTCGCCCCGATGGTCGGCGGCGGCATCATCGGCGCCGCCGGCGGCCGCACCCTTTGGATCTGCTGCACCGTGGCGCTCGTCCTCGTCACGCTCGGCCTGTGGGCCACGAAGAACTCCCGCGAACGCGAGATCGCCCGCAACCTCACCGAGATCGACGTGTGAGGCCCGCGGTTCCGGGCGTTTCGCCGGTTGCATATCACGATATGAAATAATTGTGGGATACGCGCCAGTGGCATGAGCCGCGGGCGTCCATAACCGCGCAGCGCGGGCGCGCGGACGGACCGGGAAGGGCCGGGCGAGCGCTGGCGTTGACTACTCCGCGGCAATCTCAAAGGAGAATGCCATGGTTGATCAACGGAACGATCAATCGGTCATGTCCACCGCCCCCTCTGCCTTGCCCGCTGACGTTGACCCCAGCTTGGTCGACGCGGTCGATGTGGCACGGGCGCTCAACGTCGATCCCAACGTCGGCTTGAGCGCGGAGGAGGCCGCCCGCCGTCTCGAACGATTCGGGCCCAACGAACTGGCCGGCGCGCCACCAGTGCCCAAATGGAAGAAATTCCTCGCACAGTTCAAGGATCCGCTCGTCTATCTGCTGCTCGGCGCCACCGTGATTTCGTTGATCGCATGGTTCATCGAACGCGCCAATGCCGTCCCCGGCGGCGAGGGAGGCGAGGCGTTGCCCTTCGACGCGATTGTCATCGTGCTCATCCTCATCGTCAACGCCGTGCTCGGCTACATCCAGGAAGCCAAGGCAGAGGCCGCCGTTGAGGCGCTGGCGCAGATGACCGCCCCCACCACCTCCGTGCTGCGCGGCGGGCAGGTCGTGCGCATCAACACCGCCGACGTGGTGCCGGGTGACGTGCTGGTGCTGGCCGAAGGCGATTCGGTGTCCGCCGACGGCCGACTGTTCACCGCCGCCTCGCTGCGCATCGCCGAGGCATCCCTGACCGGCGAATCCGTGCCCGTCGGCAAGAAACCCGACCTCCTGAGCCAGGCCAAGGCGCTCGGCGACCGCGCCAATATGATCTTCAACGGCACCTCCGTCACGCAGGGCACCGGCCGCGCCATCGTCACCGCCACCGGCATGGGCACGCAGGTCGGCAAAATCGCCGATATGCTCTCCGCCACCGAGGATGAGAAAACCCCGCTGCAAAAGGAGATGGACTACGTCTCCAAGATCCTGGGAATAGCGGTGTGTGCCATCGCCGTTATCGTGCTCGTCGCGCTTGCGGTGATGGAAGGCTTCCATGACATCCACGACGTCATCGACTCGCTGCTGCTGGCCGTATCGCTGGCCGTGGCGGCCGTGCCCGAGGGTCTGGCCGCGATCCTCACCGTCGTGCTCGCGCTCGGCGTGCAGCGCATGGCCATGCACAACGCCATCGTCAAGAAACTCCATTCGGTCGAAACGCTCGGCTCCGCCTCCGTGATCTGCTCCGACAAAACCGGCACGCTCACGCGCAACGAGATGACCGTCGAACGGGTCGTCACGGCCTCCGGCGAGGTGACGATCACCGGCACCGGATATGCTCCCGAAGGCAAGATGGTCGGCGTCGATGGCTCCGCGCTCGCCGACCAGCCGGCCCTCGAAACCGATGCGTTGGCCACGCTGGCCATCGGCGCGCTCGCCAATGACGGCGACCTGCGGCCCGGGGAACAGCCGGGTTCATGGGATATCGTCGGCGACCCCACCGAGGTGTCGCTGATCGTCGCCGCCCGCAAAACGCATGCCGACAAGGGATACGTCCAGTTCCACCGCGTGGCCGAGGTGCCGTTCACCTCGGAGCGCAAACGCATGTCCATCATCGCCAAGGACGAGGCCGAAGGCGGCAAGCTCACCGTCTTCGCCAAGGGTGCGCCCGACGTATTGCTCGGTTTTTGCGATCGCATCGCCGTGGGCGGGGCCGTGCGCCCGCTGACCGACGGCGACCGGCAGGATATCCTCGCCACCGTGGAACGGCTGTCGGGGCAGGCCTACCGCACGCTGGGGCAGGCCTATCGTCCGCTGGAAACCGCGAGTCTGTCCGATGTGCCGGGCATCCGCGCCAACGCGGCCGGGCAGGTCGTCGATATTGCCGACCAGGCCGAGGCCATCGAAACCAAGCTCATCTGGACCGGTATGGTCGGCATCATCGACCCGCCGCGCACCGAGGTGCGCGACTCCGTGGTCGAGGCGCGCCGCGCCGGCATCCGCGCCGTGATGATCACCGGCGACCATCCGCTCACCGCCGCACGCATCGCCTCCGACCTCGGCATCATCGAAGCCGGCGGCCGCGCCCTCACCGGCGAACAGCTCGACGGCATCGCCGCCCAAGGCGAGCGGGCCTTCGACGAGGCCACCGCCGAAGTGTCCGTCTACGCGCGCGTCGCTCCCGAACACAAGCTGCAGATCGTCGAATCCCTGCAACGGCAGGGCAATATCGTCGCGATGACCGGCGACGGCGTCAACGATGCGCCCGCCGTCAAATCCGCCGATATCGGCGTGGCGATGGGCATCACCGGCACCGAGGTCACCAAGCAAAGCGCGAAGATGATCCTCGCCGACGATAACTTCTCGACCATCGTCGCCGCCGTGCGCGAAGGCCGTGTGATCTTCGACAACATCCGCAAATTCCTGCGTTATCTGCTGAGCTCCAACGTCGGCGAAGTGTTCACCGTGTTCCTCGGCGTGATGCTGGCCGGTTTCCTTGGCATCCGACAGCCCGAATCCGTGGGCGTCACCGTGCCGCTGCTGGCCACGCAGCTGCTGTGGATCAATCTGCTGACCGATGCGGCGCCCGCATTGGCGATGGGCGTCGATCCGCAGACCGAGGATGTGATGAACCGCAGCCCGCGCAAGCTCACCGATCGCGTGATCGACGGTCAGATGTGGGGCGACATCATCTTCATCGGTCTGATCATGGCGGCCGTCACGCTGATCGGCATGGATATGCATTTGGCCGGCGGCCTGTTCGAGGACCGTTCGGTCGCCGCGCTCGGTCACGAGGCGCAGATCGTCGAGGCGCGCACCATGGGCTTCACGATCCTCGTGTTCGCCCAGCTGTTCAATGCGCTCGCCGCCCGCTCGCATCTGCAGTCGGCCTTCGTCGGCATGTTCGCGAACAAGTGGCTGTGGGGCGCGATCGGTCTGTCCACGGTGCTGCAGCTCGTTGTGATCTACGTGCCGTTCCTCAACTCGGCCTTCGGCACGGTGCCGCTGGGGCCGCTGGCCTGGGCCGAATGCTTCGGCCTGGCCGCCTTCGTGCTCATCGCCTCGGAACTGCGCAAATGCGTGCTCCGTGCGATGGCGAAGCGGCGGTGACGCGCAAGCCGGTTCGTTGATTGGCCGTCGCTGTTGTCTACGCGCCTGATCTGCTGCCAGTCTGTTCATCGGATTGCCGGCAGATCAGGCGCCGTACGTTTCTGAGCAGTCTGACGCAGGGACTGCGCACAATCGTACGTTCGGCATCCGCACGGGTACGTTTATGCGCAGGGTGACGAAAGGTGTGTTCAGAAACGTACAATACGGGACCGTGGACGTACGTTTCTGAGCAGCCCCACCGTCAGACTGCGCACAAACGTACGCATGGCGGCGCTCAGCGTACGTTTCTGAGCAGTCGCCTCAGTTGGCTCCGCCGGCGCGGCCGGAGATGTCCTCCGGATTCGTGCCGTTGGCGCCATTTCCGCTGTCGCCGCCGGGCTGGTCCATGCCGTTGCCCGAGCCATTCTGCCCCAAATCACCGGTGCCGGCGCCCGGATCGTTCTGACCCGAGTTGTCGGGCTGGGTCTGGGGCTGCTCGGTCTGGTTCTGCGCGGCATCCGCCTGTTGCCTGGCGCTGATAGAGGCATTCACATCGGCCATCGCCTTCTCCAGCGCGGATTGCGCATTGCTCACCTCGGCCTGCGACGGATTGCCCTTGGCGGCCACATTGTTCGCGTCCGCGATGGCGCTTTGCAACGCGGTGCGCGTGCCTTCGTCGGCCACGAGTCCGGCTGAGTTGTTGAGCATGCTTTGCGCCTGCTCGATGGTGCCGGTCAGCGACTCCTTGAGTGCATTGGATGACTGGTCGCTCTGGGTGCTCTGGCTTGAGGTCACCGCATTCATGGCCTGCTTGAGTTCCTGGGCTTTTTCCTTGGCATCCTCGGCTGCATCATTAAGGTCCTCGGCCGTGTCCTTGAGTCGGCCTTTGGTCATATTCGACGAGCAGGTCTTCGCCACATCCTCGACGTCGGACTGGGCGTCGGCGATTTCCTGGTTGAGCGTGGTGAGCGTGTTCGGGTCGGCCACTTGATCGGCGGACGTGGAGCTGGCCGTCGTCTGTGCCGCGGCCAGCTGTTTGTCGAAGTCCTTGATCGCACGTTTATAGGCGGCGGACGCCACCTTGCATTCGGTCAGCGCCACCGTTTTGCCGCCCTTGGAGGTGAGCCAGACCACGCCGCTGGCGATCAGTGCGATCACGACGAGCGCCGCGATGACGATGCCGACGATCTTGCCGGTGTGTTTTTTCCGCGGCGTGCCATGTCCGTTTCCGTCGCCGGAGTTCCCGTATGCCGGCTGGCCGTATTCAGGCGGAAGCGCCGGCGGCGGCACCGCGGGTTGGGACGCCGAGGTCGCGCTGCGCCCCTGCGATGGCGCGGCGGCGGGCTGCGTCGGTTGCAGGATCTGCGTGGGCTCATCCTCGACCGAGGGCGCTCCGAACGTCTGCGTGGGCTGGGTTGGTTGCGTGGGTTGCATCGCCGGAACAGTCTGAGGCATCGGCATTGTCGGGCTTACTTGAGTCGGAGCCGAGGACGTCGATGCCGGTCCGGGCATGCCAAACGCCTGTGTTGGTTGATCCGGTTGTGCCGTCGGCGTCGCCTGGCCCATCGGCATCGTCGGAGTCGACTGCGCCGTAGCTGCGGACGGGAATATCAAAGCGGGCACATCGAACGCCTGCGTCGGTTGCCCTGCCTGAGTCGTCGGCATGGTTGCCATCGGTTCGGTTGCGCCCGTCCATACGCCGCTCATAGACATGGCTTGCGTCGGCTGTTCGGCCTGTGCTGGCCCCTCATACGCCTGCGTGGGCTGTCCATCGGCTGCATATCCCTGCGCCTGCGTCGGCGCGTCGGCGCTCGCCGGCGGCATTGCGTTGCCCGCCGCCTCCTTGCGTTGGAAATCGAACTGGAAATCCCCGTCGCTATTGGTCATCGTCCCTTCCTTTCGATACAAGCCCGGCTCTGTAAACCGAAGCCCGGGCCAAAGTCATCCGAATACGACGACACGGCCGGAACTATCCGGCCGTGCCCCGCGCCGCGCGTCAGTCCTCGATATGGGCGCGGTAGAAGTTCACATACGAACGGCTCGGCGTCGGCCCCCGCTGCCCCTGGTAATGGGAGCCCGTGCCCTGCGATCCGTAGGGATGCTCGGCCGGCGAACTCAGCTGGAAGAAGCACATCTGGCCGATTTTCATGCCGGGCCACAGCTTGACCGGCAGCGTCGAGACATTGCTCAGCTCCAGTGTGATATGCCCCTCGAAACCGGGGTCGATGAAGCCCGCGGTCGAGTGCGTCAGGATGCCGAGGCGCCCCAGCGAACTCTTGCCCTCCAAGCGCGCGGCCATCGTCGCATCGAGCTTGACGTATTCCCAGGTGGAGCCGAGCGCGAATTCGCCCGGATGCAGGATCCACGGCTCGTCGGCAGCCACCTCGAACTGCTCGGTGAGCGCGCCTTGGTTCTCGGCCGGGTCGACATAGGTGTAGGCGTGGTTGTTGAACAGGCGGAAGAACCGGTCGAGCCTCACATCGATCGACGCCGGCTGCACCATCTCGGGGGTCCAGGGGTCGAGCGAGATGTGCCCCGCTTCGTGCGCGGCAAGGATATCGCGGTCGGACAGCAGCATGGGAACCTCCTGACGGCTTGCCTATTCCGACCCTCAGTCTAGTGCGACGACGCCCCGGAGCACGAATTCTCAGGAAGTTATCAGATAACGCCAGAGTTAGCCCCAGCATCGGATGTTTATATGGGACATGTCGACGGAAGCCGACCAGGAACCGCAGCAGTTCCCGACAATTGAACCCTTTCTTCTTCTCTCCTTTCTCTCCCCGGCGTCGCAAGCGCCGGGGTTTCTTTTTGCGGCGTAGACTTAGGGGAAAGACGGCGATGCGGCCGGAAGGGGATGGATATGGACGACAACTACGATTTCTTCGCCGGAGAACCCGAAGGATACGACGGGCGGCGCGGCGCACGCGTGCCCAACCGTCCCCGCCGGGGGCGCCACGGCCGTGCCGTCGGCGGTCCGGCCGCGGTGCCGCAGGGGAGCGGCAGACTTGCCAGGGCGGACACCCCGGCAAGCCGCGCGCTGTCCGCGGCCGCCGCCATCGTCGGGGTGCTGGCCATCGTGGCGGCGGCCGCATTGGCCGTGCGCGCCACCGCGCCGGCCTTCGTCCCCCTGCTGCAACCGATCGGCAAACGGGTGTTGGCCGTCGTCGCCGTCTCTCTTATGGTGCTTGCGCTGGTGCTGATCATCGCGGCGCGGCGTGTGTTGCCGCCCGGTGCCAGCCGCCATGGCGTTGCTTCCGGCGGTATCGTGGCCATGCTGATGGCCGTGCTGCTGCTCACCTTCGGACTCGTCGTCGGCGTGCTCTTCCGCGACGGACTGATCCGGCCCCATGTACGCGACGAGGCGCCCGTCGGCGACACGGAGAGCATGGAATGGAGCATGGCGCGCGTCACCGGCGAATGCACCGGTGGATGGCAGGCGATCGATGTGAGCGGCTATCCCGGGGTCGATGCGGCCTCGGTGTGCCCGGACACGCGCGTGGCCTTCGTCACCTTCGACAGCGAGGCCATGGCCAAGCTCGGCAAGCCGATGGTCAAGACGAAGATCGCAGGGCTGCTGGAGGGATATGCCGACGACGAGCGGGCCCAGGGCGATTGGCGTCTGCTGACCGGCGGAAAGTGGATGGCCTTCGGTGACAAAACCGCCATGGGGGCCCTCGAATATGAGTGGGGCGGCACGCTCGAGCCGGTGGAATGACGGGTATATTGGGCCCTATGAGCGAAGCTTCGAATCTCGTCGGCCGTGAATCCGACGTCGTGCCCGGCCGATTCGGCGAGCCCCTGACCGTTACCCATGTCCGTACTTCGCGCGGCGGCGGCAACGCGCAGCCGGCCCGTCCCATGTTCCTCTGCCTGCATGGGTGGGGATCCAACGAGGACGATCTGGCCGATATGATGCGCTATGTCGCGCCATACAGCGACTACGTGTCCCTGCGCGCGCCGCTGACGCTGCAGCCGGCGAACGAATTCGTTCCGGGGGCGTATTCCTGGTTCCATGATTGCGTTCCCGCGGGAGAGGATCTCGACCGCGATGCCTTCGCCGCGGCCAGCGCCATCGACGCGTGGGTGGCCGAGCATATCCCCGCGGAGCGCGAGGTGGTGCCGATCGGCTTCTCGCAGGGCGGATTGCTGGCCGTGCATCTGCTGCGCGTGCATCCCGAACGCTACCGTGCCGCGATCAGCCTGTCCGGCTTCCTCGCGCCCGGTCTCGTCGAAGGCGCTGCGCCGGCCGACGAGCGCGTCGCCGAGCTCAACATCCCGGTCTTCTTTGCCTATGGGCGGGCCGATACCGTGATTCCCAAATACGAGCTGTCCGCGGCGGCCGCGTGGATGGAGGAGCACACTTGGCTCAAAACCAACAGCTACCCGGGGCTTGACCATGCGGTGAGCCTGAGCGAGTTCTCCGACCTGCGGCAGTGGTTGTCGGATAACAACATCGCCTCCGGGGTGCTTTGAGCCCGGAGGCCTGGGGCGGGTTTTCCCGTTCCGTGATGCTTTCGCTTGCGGCAGGATGGGCCGGAATCGGTGGCAGGATGCGTCCGCGGCGGCCGTAGACTGAGGCGGAGGCCCTTCCATGGGCTTCGACGGATGCAAGGAGCGGATGACCATGGCCAAAACCAGTCCAGCGGTGATGAATCCCAACGAAAACCATATCGACGAGTCGCCGCGCGGCCTCGCGATCATGGTCGCGGTGGGCGTGGCCGTCGGCATGCTCTCCGGACTGTTCGGCATCGGCGGCGGCACGGTGATCGTGCCCGCGCTCGTGTGGCTGGGCCTGACCCAGCGGCACGCGGCCGCCACCTCGATGCTGGCCATCGTGCCCACCTCGATATCGGGCGTCATCTCCTATGCGGTCAACGGCAATGTTGACTGGATGGCGGCGCTGTTGGTCTTCCTCGGCATGCTCGCCGGCGGTCAGGTCGGTTCGTGGCTGCTGGCGCGTCTGCCGGAACTCGTGCTGCGCTGGGCCTTCGTTGTCTTCCTGGTCTTCGTGATCGTCAACCAGGCCATGTCGTCGCCGTCGCGTGACGCGCAGATCCACCTGCATCTCGGTTCCATCGTCGGACTGATCGCCTTCGGCGTGGTCGCCGGACTTCTGGCCGGTCTGCTGGGCATCGGCGGCGGCGCGATCTGCGTGCCCGCCCTGTCGATCCTGTTCGGCGCTTCCGACCTCATCGCTCGCGGCACCTCGCTGCTGGCCATGTTCCCCAACGCGATCACCACCTCCGTGGCCAACGTGCGCCGCCGGATGGTGCATGCCAAGGCCGCGCTGATCATCGGCGTCACCGCCGCGCTGATCACGCCCTTCGGCACATGGGCCGCCGGCGCCATCTCGCCGCGCATGGGCGCGATCCTCTTCACCGTCTATCTCGCCGCGCTGCTCGTCCGTTCCCTGTGGGTCGCCGTCAAAGCCAGCCGCCGCACGGCCTGACGCTACCGCCGCGAGTCCGTGTCGACGCTCATCACATAGACGTTATGGCGCATCGCGCGGGCCTGCGCCCGCGTGATCTCGCCCGCGTCGAGCATTTCGTCGAGTTCCTCGGCCTTGGCCTTGCGTGGCGCCGGCAACCCGGTCGCGGCGACCGCGAAGATGCCGGAGACGTGCGGATGTTTTTAAGAGGGGCACGGCCTCTGCTTGCAGCGAATCGTTCTCAATAAGAAAAATGCGAAGAAATGCACATATCTCAACAAGCGCACATATATCGTTTCGTTGAAACAGAGCCGATATATGTCCGTGCGTGTGCGATTTGGTGAGTGTGATGTTACGCACTTTTCTTATTGAGAATGATTCGCTGTGAGTAGACTGAACGATATGAATGACCATGAAGCCATGGCACAGGCCTTGCTGCTGGCCCGCCGGGCCGGAGAAGCAGGGGATGTGCCGGTTGGGGCCGTTGTGCTTAATGGCACCGGCGCCGTCGTGGGGCGTGGCTTCAACACTCGCGAGGCGCACGGGGATCCGCTTGCACATGCGGAAATCGTCGCCATGCGCGAGGCCGCGGCGGCTCTTGGCGACTGGAATCTGGCGGGCTGCACGTTGGTCGTCACGCTCGAGCCCTGCCCGATGTGCGCCGGCGCCTGCCTGCAGACGCACATCGGCCGCATCGTCTTCGGCGCGTGGGATGCCAAGCTCGGCGCCTGTGGCTCGGTCTGGGACATTCCCCGCGATCCGCACATCGGGCACGTCCCCGAGGTCATCGGCGGGGTGAACGAGGCCGAATGCGCGGCGTTGCTCGCCGATTTCTTCGCCGGGAGACGCTGAGACGGGCTCCGTGGACGAACAGTTGGCGGTTGAGGGCAACAGTTGGCGGTCGTCGGCGGAGCCGGGCGCGGGGTCTGTCTCCCAAAACGGCTTAACACCGCGGTTCCATACAATCGGCTTGGGGACCATACGCGTCGCCAAGTGCCAACTGTTGCCTCAAAAACCGCCAACTGTTTGCCCGAATAACTTTCCTGATGTGACGGACACTCCGGCACAAGGCAACAAACCGGCCATCGCGTACCATCGAAATCACGTTGAACACCACCACAATCATCAGGGGGTACGCAATGCCGCGCATCAATCAATTCCAGGGAACCGCAGCCGATGGCACTGCCATCGCGGTTGTCTATGCCGAACAGCCGCAGGCCGGGGTGGCCTTCGCGCTTGCCTTCCCGGGCAACGACCTGCCGCGCCTCATCCATTGGGGACGTCCTGTCCCGCATCCCGAGACCTTGGTCTCCGCCGTCGACGCTTTGAAACCGCAGCGTGTCTCCGGCGCGTTGGATGACACTCCGTGGCCGTCCATCCTGCCCACGCAGTCTGAAAGCTGGATTGGCGAGCCGCGTCTGACGCTGCGCCGTGACGGCGTCGAACTGTTCCCGAAGTTCGTGGTGACGAAGATTGCGTTCGGGGACAAAGACAATAACGAGGATTA
Source organism: Bifidobacterium sp. LH_730 (assembly GCF_056355835.1). Classification (NCBI taxonomy): domain Bacteria; kingdom Bacillati; phylum Actinomycetota; class Actinomycetes; order Bifidobacteriales; family Bifidobacteriaceae; genus Bifidobacterium; species Bifidobacterium sp. LH_730. The sequence goes on along the minus strand of NZ_JBKETB010000006.1, from coordinate 14,867 downwards.
TTCCGGTGTGCTGGAAGTCCCGTGCGAGTTCGAAGCCCGCGAAGGACTGCCGTCGACGCCGGTGCGTGAGCCGCGGCGCGTGCCCGGTGTGTGGGTCGAGGCCGAGGACGCCGAGCTTGGCGTGGGGCTCGAATGGCATATCGAGCTGCTGGATGGCGGTCTGATTCGTCAGAAGGCAAGGATCACGAATCTGAGCACAGGCAATCTTGAGGTCGGCAAGGTCGAGCTCGGGTTCCCTCTGCCGGCGGTCGCCACCGAAATCATGACCACCACCGGCCATCATCTGCGCGAACGCTCTCCGCAGCGACAGCCGCTGACCGTCGGTCGTTTCGAGAAGCCGCAGCTGGCAGGTCGTCCCGACTTCGACGCCACGCTGCTGACCTCGGTCGGCGTGCCCGGCTTCGGCTTCGAGCATGGCGAGGTGTGGTCGCTGCATGTCGGCTGGTCCGGCAACGCCGTGTCCGCCGTCGAACGCCTGCCCTACACCCAGGCCGTGCTGAGCGGCGGCGAGCTGCTGTTCGGCGGCGAAGTCACCTTGGTCAAAGGCACCGCGGATAACACTTACGAGACCCCGTGGGTCTTCGGCTCCTATGGCGACGGCCTCAACGAGGTCTCCGCCCGCTTCCACTCCTACCTGCGCGAGATGCACCCGGCCCTGTTCGCCAAGAAGCGCCCGGTGATCCTCAACACGTGGGAGGCCGTCTACTTCGACCATGACTTCGACACCCTCAAGGCTTTGGCCGACAAGGCCGTCGAATCCGGCGTCGAACGCTTCGTCGTTGACGACGGTTGGTTCGGCGCGCGCCGTGACGACACCAAGGGCCTGGGCGACTGGTGGATCGCGTCCGAGGTCTGGCCCGAGGGCGACAAGTCCCTGAAGGCGCTCGCCGACTATGTGCATGCCAAGGGCATGGAGTTCGGCCTGTGGTTCGAGCCGGAGATGGTTAACCCCGACTCCGACATGGCCCGCAACCATCCCGACTGGATCATGGCCCCGGCCCCTGGCCGTCTGCCGATGCAGGGCCGCACCCAGCAGGTCGTCGATTTGACCAATCCGGACGCCTTCGATTACGTCTTCGGCGCGATGGACAAGCTCGTGGGCGAGCTGGGCATCGACTACATCAAGTGGGACCACAACAAGCTCGTCACCGAGGGCGTCTCACCGCGCACCGGCCGCCCGGCCATCCACGAGCAGACGCTGGCGGTCTACAAGATCTTCCGCGATCTTAAGCGCAACCATCTCGGCCTGGAGATCGAAAGCTGCTCCTCCGGCGGCGGCCGCGTGGACCTCGGCATCCTGTCGATCGCCGACCGCATCTGGGCCTCCGACTGCGTGGACGCGGTCGAGCGCGCCGACATCCAGCGCTACACCTCGCTGCTCGTGCCGCCGGCCATGATGGGCCAGCACGTCGGTGCCAGCCCCGCCCACTCCACGCACCGCCCCGCCAGCCAGGAACTGCGTATGGCGATGGCCTTCTTCGGGCATATGGGCATTGAATGGAATCTGCTCAAGGAGCCAGCCGAGGCGTTGGACAAGCTCGCCGTGTGGGTGGAGGAGTTCAAGAAGCATCGCGAATGGTTCGCCATCGACACCTGCGTGCACGGCGACACCCCCGACCCGGCCGTGCGCCTCGACGGCATGGTCAAGCCGGAGCGGGACGCGGCGATCTACCGCTTCACCCAGCTGACCACCAGCCAGACCTATCCGGCCGCGCCCGTGCGTCTGCCTGGACTTGACCCCGATAAGAACTATCGCGTCAAGCCGTTGCCGCCGAGCATGGATGTCAGCTGGATCGGTAACGGTCAGAGCCTGCTCGGCTGGTGGAATGAGGAGGGTGCGGTCATCTCCGGTGCCACGCTTGCCAACTACGGCCTCCGTCCGCCGAGCCTCCACCCGGCGCAGGCGGTGCTGTTCTCGGTCGTCGCGGAGTAAGCCAAGGCCTGGCCGGGTTTTCCCTCCCCGTCATTTTGCGGAGCGTTTTCCCGCCATTGGCCGGAGTGACTTCCCCTGTCATTTTGAGCGAGCGGAGCGAGTCGAAAAATCTCATCACCACGCAATCGTGCGGAATGAGATTCTTCGACTCCGGGGCTGCGCCCCTGCGCTCAGAATGACAGGAACTCCAAGGACTACGCCCCTACGCTCAGAATGACAGGAACTTCAGGGGCTACGCTCCAGCGCTCAGCATGACGGGGAACTCCGTTCTCGTCGCAGAACGGCCATGCTCATCCGATATGCCGCACGATGACGCGGGAGGCGGCGGCTTTGGCCCAGAGCTGCCAGTCGTGGTCGGCGACGGTGAACGGCACCGGCGCCGCCTGACTGTGCCGATAGCGGTTGATGCCGTCGCGCACCGAATCGGGGGCGAGCTTGGCCAAAAACGCCGACTCGCCCGCGATCATCACGCGGCTGGGCATCGCGAGATTCGCCACCGTGGCGATCAATGTCCCAAGCCGGAAGCATGTCCGGTTCACCAATTGGGCGGCCTGCGCCACTCCGGCGCGCGCATCCGCCGCGAATTGGTCGAAGCTCATCGGTCGGCCGACGATGGCCGAATACTGTTCCGCAATCGACACATCGGTCAAACATTGCGCGCAGCCGATATGCCCGGCCACGCATTGCGGTCCCTCCGGGTCGATGAGCACATGTCCGCACAGGCCATAGCTCTTGTCCGGATAGGTGACCGGCTCCCCGTGCACGGCGAGCGAATAGCCGATGCCCACGCCGATCGTCACCACGGCGAACATCTCCAATCCCACGCCGGGGCCGAACCAGCAGGCGTCGACCAGCAACGAGTCGATGTCGTTGAACACGCCGCACGGCAGGCCGGTCCGCTGCCACACCTTCGCCCCGAGATCCACATCCCCGTCCCAGTGCAGGAACGGCGCGAAGGTGACCACCGAATCGTCGCGCACATGCCCGCCGACCGCCACGCCCACGGCCGTCGGCGCCGGCAGGCCGGAGGCCTTGATATCCTCCGTGCATTCGGCAACCAGCGCGGCAATAGTCCCCGTCACCGTTTCCGGGCCTTGGTCCGGAAACGTCTGCTCATGACGCCCGGAGACGACCTCGCCGTGGGCGTTGATCGCGGCCGCCACGGCATAGGTGCCGTGCACCTTCACCCCGATGAAGGTCTTCGCGTCCGCGCACAGGGCCAGCGCCGTCTGCGGGCGCCCGCGGCGCTCGGCGCTTTCCTTCGGCACGAACCCCTCCGGGAGCGCGCCGTGCGCTGCGCCGGCCTCGCTGGGCAGCTCCTTGACGACGCCGGCGTAGATGAGGTCGCTGGTGATGCGCGACAGCGCGCCCTGCGACAGCCCCAGCATCTGCGCCAGCGTCGTGCGTGCGATGGGCCCGTATTGCGCGATCGCCGCCGCCACGCGATGCGTGTGCTCCGAGCCGGTGAACCATGCGGGAATCGCGTTTTCGTGCGCCATGGCAGCTCCCTTGCGATGTTTTTCTTTCCTTGGTATCAAAAATACCTTTCTTTAGTTTTCCTGCGCAAGAAGACGCGCAGTCGCTGGGAATGAAAAAACCGGTTCGACATAATGGAGCCACTTCCCGCCGCAGGGCGCAGTTGCCGGCGACGAAAGCATATTGGGTATAAGCACAAAGGAGTCAGGTATGAAGGATTCCCCAATGACATCGGTCGGCAAGCGGCGTCGTGCCGTGCTGCGCCGTGCGGCCGCGGTGGTGTGCGCGGCTGCGGTCGGCATCGGTCTGGCCGGCTGCGGTTCGGACACCGCCGGCACCGTGACCCTCGATTTCTTCCAGTACAAGGCCGAGGCCAACGATTGGTTCAAGGCCAAGGCCGCCGAGTTCAGCGAGGCCAATCCGAATATCAAGATCAAGATCAACAATGCGGGAGACCTGCGCACCCGCTTGGTCAAGAACCGCGAGCCCGACGTGCTCACCCTCAACGGCGACACGAACTTCGGCCCGTTGGCCGAGGCCGGCGTCTTCCATGACTTCACCGACGATCCGGTGGTCGACGAGCTCAACCCGGGCCTGGTGAACATCGCCAAGGCGCTGGTGCAGACCGGCGACAAGTCCGACCAGCGCCTCTACGGCCTGCCCTTCGCCGGCAATGCCTCCGGATACATCATCAACGTGGACCTGTGGGAGCAGGCCGGCGAGGACCCGAACAACCCGCCGACCACCTGGAGCGAGTTCATCGACCTCCTGCAGCGTTTCAAGGACAAGGGCATCGCCCCGATCGAGGCGAGCTTCGCCGACGCATGGACGCTCCAGTCCCCGCTGTCGAGCCTCAACGGCACGCTCGTGCCCGAGTCCGAATACACCGACCTCAAGAACGGCACCAAGACCTTCTCCGAGCTGTGGAGCCCGGTGGCCGAGAAGCTGGTCGAGATGTACCAGAACTACACGCAGAAGAACCCGTCGACCACCTACCAGCAGGCCACGCAGGACTTCGCCAACGGCAAGGCCGCGATCCTGACTCTGGGCACCTTCGCCATCCCGCAGGTGCGACTGATCAACCCGGAGATGAACCTGCGTTTCGCGCAGATGCCGGCCACCGACGACCCCGATGAGCAGGTGCTCGTCGCAGGCGACGATGTGCTGCTGACCATGGGCGCGCACACCAAGCATCCCAAGGAAGCGCGTGCGTTCATCGACTTCCTCATGACCGACGAGAACATCGAGGAATATTCCAAGGCGCAGGCCTCCTTCTCCCCGAAGAAGGATACGACGGTCGGCGACCCGGCGCTGGAGGGCGTGCTCGACTTCTACAAGGCCGGCAACCTCGCCGACTTCTGCGATCACTACGTGCCGTCGAGCGTCAACATCGCCGGCTACCTGCAGTCGCTGGTCAACTCCGGCAACGTGGACCGGTTCACCGCGAGCATGCAGACCGAATACGACAAAGTCCAGGCGCGCAACTTTCGCTGAGCGAAGGATAGAAGGATCTAAGGAGAGAATATGTCATCCCAACCGTCCCACACCGCGCGCAAGCCGCGCGTGAGCAAGTACTCCAAGCGCAAGGTGGACCGCGCCTACTACTGGATGGTCATTCCCGCGCTTGTCTTCGTGTGCGTCTTCCTGTACTGGCCGTTCCTGCAGGGCGCGGCGTACTCGTTCACCAACTCGCAGGGCTACGGCAGCTTCGAGTGGATCGGGTTCAAGAACTACATCGCGATGTTCCAGGATGGGCGCGTCGGCCACGCCTATATCTTCACGATCCTGCTGGCCATCGGCATCACCGTGCTCACCAACATCATCGCCATGTTCCTGGCGGTGATGCTCAACGGGCGCATCGGGTTCAAGAACGGCTTCCGCGCCATTTACTTCATCCCCTACACCCTGTCGGTGCTGGTCATCGGCTACGTGTTCAAGTACATCTTCATGGTGCCGCTGCCGGAACTCGGCGCCAAGCTCGGCATCGGCTGGCTGTCCGAATCGATGCTGACCAACCCCGACCTCGCCTGGCTCCCGATCATCTTCCTGTCGGTGTGGCAGGGCGTCGCCTACACGACGCTGCTCTACCTGGCCGGCCTGCAGACCATCGACACCGAGGTCTACGAGGCCGCGAGCATCGACGGCGTGAACGCATGGCAGAACTTCTGGCAGATCACCTTCCCGCTGATCGGACCCTTCTTCACGATCAACATGGTGCTGAGCCTCAAGGGCTCGCTGGGTGCCTTCGACCAGATCATGGCCTTGACGCAGGGCGGCCCCGACTCGAAGACCGAGACCGTCTCCTACCTCATCTTCAACAACGGCTTGAACAACGGCGAATATTCGTACCAGATGGCCAACGCGGTCACTTTCTTCATCGTCCTCGCCGTGCTCGCCTTCGTCCAGCTCAAGTTCTTCGGTTCCAAGGAGAAGATCTGATATGACTGCCGCAACGTCCAACAATGTCATCCTGAGCGAAGGCCGCAGGCCGGAGTCGAAGGATCCCAAGCCGCTCAAGTTCCGCAAGGACCACAAGATCAACTGGCTGCTGACCGCCGTCGCGGCCGTGCTGAGCCTGACCATTTTGATCCCGCTCTACTTCACGATCGTCACGGCGCTGAAGACCCCGGCCGAGGCCGGCACCTTCGGCCTGCCGACCACCTGGCAGTGGAGCAACTTCGTCGATGCGTGGAACAAGGTCGACTATCCGCGCGCCGCCCTCAACTCGGCCATCATCACGGTGTGCGCCATCGTGCTCACGCTGCTGACGAACACCTTCGTGGCCTATGCGGTGGCCCGCAACATGGACAAGCGCTTCTTCCGCTTCTGCTACTACTTCTTCCTGGCCATGATGTTCGTGCCCTTCACGGTCATCATGCTGCCGATCGCCAAGGAGATGGGTGCTCTGCACCTGGACAACCAGGCGGGCCTGATCGTGCTTTACACGATCCTCGGCCTGGGCACGAACCTGTTCATCGGCATCGGCTTCATCCGCTCGATTCCGGTTTCGCTCGAAGAGGCGGCTCGCATCGACGGCGCGAGCACGTGGCGCATCTTCTGGAAGATCATCTTCCCGCTCATGGGACCGATCAACGCGACCATCGCGATCATGACCGCCCTGTGGGCTTGGAACGACTTCCTGCTGCCGCTGATCGTCCTGACCGATCAGACCAACCAGACGATCCCGATGGCGCAGTACATCTTCCAGAGCCAGTTCACCTCGAACTATCCGATGGCCTTCGCCTCCTACCTCATGGCCATGGCCCCCGTCCTCATCGTCTACGTCTTCGCCCAAAAGTGGGTCGTCGGCGGCGTGATGAGGGGAGCCGTGAAGTAGAGGTGACGAACTACGTTCGTCCCTCGCGGTAAACCGCTCGCCTCGCCTAGGGGAAGCCCACTGGGCTTCCCCTTTTTACAGTTCGGCCTGTGGGCTTTCCGTTGACGGCTCCGAGCGGGGCTGGGGCCCCGCTCGTCAATATTGAGTCCGCCGAAGGCGGTCCGCTCTTGCAGGACGCGGTGAAATAAAGCAAAGCCCACCGGACTTCGCGTTCCCTGCCGCATCGCCCGGAATTACTTTCCGACGCGCCAACAGATAAGCCCGATGGGAAAGAAACCCATCGGGCTTTTATATTGGCCTCACATGAAAACACAACAAATCAGAAAGGCCGATGATGACCGATTTCAACCGCTCCGCGCTGCCCGATGACGTGCGCACCAACGGCGCCACTCCGAATCCGTGGTGGGCGAACGCCGTCGTCTACCAGATCTACCCCCGCTCCTTCCAAGACACCAATGGCGACGGATTCGGCGATCTCAAGGGCATCACCTCCCGCCTCGACTATCTCGCCGACCTCGGCGTCGACGTCGTGTGGCTGTCCCCCGTCTACAAGTCCCCGCAGGACGACAACGGCTATGACATCTCCGACTACCGGGACATCGACCCGCTTTTCGGCACGATCGACGATATGGACGAGTTGCTGGCCGAGGCCCATAAGCGCGGCCTGAAGATCGTGATGGATCTGGTCGTCAACCACACCTCCGACGAGCACGCTTGGTTCGAGGCATCGAAGGACAAGAACGATCCGCACGCGGATTGGTATTGGTGGCGCCCCGCCCGCGAGGGCCACGAGCCGGGCACCCCGGGCGCCGAGCCGAACCAGTGGGGCTCCGTGTTCTCCGGCTCCGCATGGCAGTACGATCCCAAGCGCGGCGAATACTATTTGCACATCTTCTCGAAGAAGCAGCCCGACCTCAACTGGGAGAACCCCGCCGTGCGCCATGCGGTCTACGACATGATGAATTGGTGGCTTGACCGCGGCGTCGATGGCTTCCGCATGGATGTCATCACGTTGATCTCCAAGACGCTGGACGAGAACGGCCGCCTGCCGGGCGAGGATGGTTCGCTGATCGCCGATGGCCCTGTGGGCGAGGAAGGCTATTCCGACGTGAGCCGGTGGAGCGCCGACGGTCCCCGCCTCGACGAGTTCCTCGCCGAGATGCGCCGCGAGGTCTTCGATGGCCGCGACGGCTATATGAACGTGGGCGAGGCCCCCGGCATCACCGCCGGGCGCAACGAGTTCATCACCGACCCGGCCCATCGCGAGCTCGATATGCTTTTCCTCTTCGAGCATGTCGACGTCGACAACGATGGCACCAAGTGGAATCCGATTCCGCTGGATCTGCCGCGCTTCAAGTCCGTCATGGCCGGCTACCAGGCCGCGGTCGCCGACAAGGGCTGGGCCAGCCTGTTCTTCGACAACCACGACCAGCCGCGTTCCGTCTCCCGCTGGGGAGACGACTCCACCGAGGAGGCGCGCGTGGCCTCCGCCAAGGCGCTGGCGCTCACGATGCACCTGCACCGCGGCACGCCATATGTCTACCAGGGCGAGGAGCTGGGCATGACCAACGCCCACTTCACCTCCCTCGACCAGTACCGCGACTTGGAGACCCTCAACGCCTTCCGTCAGCGTGTCGAGGAGGCCAAGGTGCAGTCGGCCGAGTCGATTATGGAGGCTTTCGCCGCGCGCGGCCGTGACAATGCCCGCACGCCGATGCAGTGGGATGGCTCCGCATACGCCGGCTTCACCGCCGCCGACGCCGCCACCGAGCCGTGGATCTCCGTCAATCCGAACCATGCCGAGATCAACGCCGCCGCCCAGTTCGACGATCCGGACTCCGTGTATGCCTTCTATAAGAAGCTCATCGCGCTGCGCCACGACAATCCGGTGGTCGCCGCCGGCGACTGGCGTCTGATCGACGCGGGGGACCAGCATGTCTATGCCTTCGTCCGCACGCTGGAGGGGCATGGCACGCTGCTGGTCGTGGCCAACCTCTCCGGGCGCACCGTCGATCTGCCCGCCGAATCCGCCGACTTGGTCGCCGCCGGCGTCGAGGAACCGCGGATCGTCCTGTCCACGCACGGCGCCTCCCACGCCGTCGTCTCCCTGGCCAACCGCGAGCTGGCCGCTTGGGAGGCCGTCGTCGTCGAGCTGTGACGATTCAGTATCTCGCTGATACTCTGCGCCGGGTTGCCGATGATTCTTCGGCAGCCCGGCGTTTCATATGCGTGTCCATTTCTCGGATTGGGCAACGGACTCCTTGACAACCTTCACTGAAGCCCCATATCACTTGGCTGTCGTCATACGGATGACAACAGTGATTGGCGCGCGATGATGCGTGGGGCATGATCGGTGGTGGCGGCGAGCAAGGAGGCTGGGATGAAGGGGAAGATACCGAAGTCGGGGCGTGCGGAGCGCAGGGCTTCGCGCAATGCGGTTTCCGCATCGATTGTCGTGCTATTGGCGCTGGTCATGCTGGCCGTGGGGTTGGGCGGGGGATTCCTGCTCACGCGATCGCGCATCCCATCGTCATTGACTTCGTCGACCGCCGCCGGCACCGTTCAGGTGAGCGCGGCGCCATTTGACGATGCGCGTTCGGTGTCGTTGAAGGTGAGCCTCGGCTCCTCCTCCACCGTCGCCGCACCCAAGGGCGGCATGGTGACGGCCTCGGCCTGCGCGCCTGGCGGCGTGATCTCCTCCGGCGGTTCGCTGATGGAACTCGACGCCGTGCCGGTGCTCGTCCTGCACACACAGACTCCTCTCTACCGCACCCTGACCAGTGGCACCAGCGGCGCTGACGCCTTGGCATTGAACCAAGCGTTGCGCTCGCTGGGATATGGGGCACCCGATTCCGACTGGATGACCTGGGACACCGTCGCCGCCTACAATGCGCTCGCCGCCACCATCGGCGCGCGGCAGCTCGTCGCCGCGGACAACTGGGCCATCGGGCCGGATTCCTTCATGTGGCTGCCCGCGGATTCGCTGGGCATCGCCTCCTGCTCCGTCGCCGTCGGCCAGCGGATCGAGCCTGGGGCGGCGGCATTCGCCTCCGCGGCCACGCCGGTCAAGGCCACGCTGCCCGCCGATTTGAGTGGCGTCGTGGCGGGCGACCGCATGCTTGATATCAATGGACAGACCTTTGACGTGACAGCCGGCACCACCGAACTTACGGATGGATCGCTGTTGTCGGCCATCACGGCCAGCAATGAATATCGCGTGGCCATGCTCACCGGTGGCGTTGGCGGTTCCGGCGGCGGCGCATCCGGCGGTGGCGCGTCCGGCGCGTCCTCCGGCGCATCAGCCGGCGGCTCCATCAACATCTCCTACACATGGAAGTTGAAAACGCCGATCGACGCGATCACCGTGCCGCCCTCGGCTGTGATCCAAGCCGCCGACGGCGTGGGGTGCGTGGCATCCGAAGGGAAATCCGTGCCGGTGCGCATCATCTCCAGCCAGCTGGGCAAAACCATGGTCGCTCCCGAAAACGATGCCGCCATCACCACGGTCGAGGTCAAACCCGCCTCCGCGAAGCCATGCAGGTGACTGCCATGTCTGCGTCCCCCGACACTGTCACACCTGATATGTCTGTATTAGACACGCCCACGCCTGATGCATCGGTGCGAGTTATGCCCGGTGACGCGGCCCCCGATGCCTCTGCGTCCGGGTGGCCGGAACCACGCGCCGTGATTCTGAGCGACGTGGGGCACACCTTCGACCGCACCGGCGAGGATATGTTGTTCCAACATCTCAGCCTGACCCTGCTGCCGCGGCATGTCTATGCGCTGACCGGCCCCAGCGGCTCGGGCAAATCGACGCTGCTGTCGATTATCGCCGGCTGGACGAAGCCCTATGCGGGCGAGGTGAGGTGCGTTGGCTGCGGGCGCGTGGCATGGGTGTTGCAGAACCCGCATGGCGTGGCCCGTCGAGCGGCGCTGGACCATGTGGCGCTGCCCTTCGTCGCACGCGGCGAACGCCGCCGTGACGCCGAACTCCATGCGCGGGAGCTGCTTGACGCCTTTGGCCTCGCCGAGGTCGCCAATAAGCCTTTCAAAGACCTCTCCGGCGGCGAGGCGCAACGCCTGATGCTGGCGCGCGGCGTCGCCTCGGGCGCGGGACTGCTGCTCGTGGACGAACCCACCGCCCAACTCGACCTCACCACCGCGGCCACGGTGAACGAACGCCTCAACGCCCTCTCGATGTCCGGCGCCATCGTCGTCATCGCCACGCATGATCCGCGCACGCGGGACGCCTGCACCGACCTCATCGACCTGCGCAACTATCAGGGCGTCGAATCTTCCGCCGATGCGCAATCCGGCGAGGAGGTGGCGGAATGACGATGCATGATAATCCGCATACCTTGTCTGAGCAGAGCCATAGCGGCAACGCATCCCGTCCCGTCATGCGGCTCGCCGGCGTCATCTCGGAAGCGTGGCGCAATCTCATCACCGGCACCACGCACGCCTGCGCCTTTGCCCTTGCGCTTGCCCTGTCGGTTGCGCTTTTGGCCGGAGCCGACCTGCTCGCCATCGGCCGCATCCAGACGCAGGTGGACGAATTCGTGGCATCGGGCTCCTCCACCTACGCCATCGATTATGCGGGGCGCATCGATCCGGTCGCCTGCGAATCGCTGGCCTCGGTCAGCGGCGTGCGTGCTGCCGGCGCATTGCGGCAGTCCAAGGACCGGATCACCTTCGCCGTGCTTCCCTCCGCCAGCGTCCCCGCCTATGAGGCGACCGAAGGCGCGATCGCGCTCTTCGCCGACTCCGCCACCGGCGTGGTGTCAGGCGGAGGCGTATCCGGTGGAAACGCGGCGTCAAGTGAAGACGCCGCATCGGGCGATGCCGCGGCTGACCTTGCCACTGCCTCAAGCGTCCCAGGCAACGGAAGCCTTGCGTCTTCCGGCCTCTGGCTGTCCGCCGAAGCGGCGGATCCGCTGCACGCCGTTCCCGGCGAAACCATCGCCTTGAATGACGGCCGGCAAGCCACCGTCGGCGGAATCTACCAATGGCCGGACGACGGACGCTCAACCGGATATTCCTACGCGGCCCTCGAACCAGTGCCCACCGACCGCGCCGAACGCTTCGATTCCTGCTGGGTCAAGGCTTGGCCTGTGCCGGAGAATATCGAAAGCCTGCTGCACCTGGCCACCGTCGGGGATGCGTCGGGCAGCGTCGAGCAACAGGGGCGGGCCGTGATCTCGCAGCTCAATACCTCGCATGGCGCCGATCTCGATGCCGTGGCGTTGTATCATCGGCGACTCACCGCGTGGGCGCCGGTTGTGGCGCTCGCCGTCGGGCTGTTACTCGGAGCCATCGCCATCCGTATGCGTCGGCTGGAACTGGCCTCCGCATTGCATTGCGGCGTGCCCAAGCGCGCGCTGATCGCCCAACTGATGGTGGAAACCTGCGCATGGCTGGCGTGCGCGATGCTGCTGGAAAGTCCGTTGCTGGCCTGGGTGCGGCTGGCCGATGGCAGCGCGGACGCCGCGCCGCTGACCGATACGCTGCTGCGCGTGCCCGTCGCGGCTATGGTCGGCGTCATCGTCGGCTCGGCGCTGGCCGCCGCATTCATCCGCGAGCAGCGCCTGTTCCGATATTTCAAGAACCGCTGACGGCTTGTGCGCCGCCGACCTTAGAATAGGCGCTTATGGAACAGAAGGACGTGTTGAAGGCATTGCAGCGTGACCATGCGGCCGAGCTCAAGCTCGCCGCCGAACGGCTCAAGGGCACCGCAAGGCACACCGAGATCATCCCCTCGCAAGTGCTGAGCGAGATGACCGGGCATGACATCCGTTTGAAGCCGGAGAACCTGCAGGTCACCGGCTCCTTCAAGATCCGCGGCGCCTATAACAAGATCGCCTCCCTCAGCGACGAGGAACTGTCCCACGGCATCGTCACCGCCTCCGCCGGCAACCATGCGCAGGGCGTGGCCTATGCGGCGCGCGAACGTGGCGCCAAGGCCACGATCTGCATGCCGCAGATCACCCCGCCGCTTAAGGTCGATGCCACCAAGGCCTACGGCGCCGATGTGGTGCTGTTCGGAGAGGTCTTCGATGAGGCCGCCGCGCACGCGCAGGAACTGAGCGCGAAGCAGGGCATGATCTATGTGCCGCCCTTCGATGATTACGAAGTGCTCTGCGGCCAAGGCACCATCGGTCTGGAGATCCTTGAGGACGTGCCGGATGTCACCGATGTGGTCGTGCCGCTTGGAGGCGGTGGCCTCGGTGCCGGCGTGGCCCTTGCCATCAAGACCTTCAAGCCCGAGGTGCGTGTGATCGGCGCGATTCCCGAGGGCAGTCCCGCGTGGAAGAATTCGCTGGCCGCCGGCCGCGTCGTGCCCGCCGACCAGGTGCTCACCTCGGCCGAGGGCGTGGCGGTGAAGCGTCCGGGCGATTTGACCTTCGCGTTGCTCAATGAATTCCTCGATGATGTGGTCACCGTCACCGAGCGCGATATCAACGAGATGATCCTGCTCATGCTGGAAAAGCACAAGCTGGTCGTCGAGGCCGCCGGCGCGGTATCGCTGGCCGCCTTGGAACATCTCAATCTGCGCTCGCGCAAATTCGCCGCGGCCGGCGGCGACCATGTGGTTGTGCCGATTCTGTCCGGCGGCAACGAGGATACGGTGTCGATTGGCGCGGTCATCCAAAAGGGCATGATCGCCCGCGGCCGCATCATGAATTTCGAGGTCGAGCTGCCGGACACCCCGGGCCAGCTGGTCAAGGTCGCCACGATCCTCGCTCAGGAGCGCGCCAACGTCATCGCCTTGGACCACGACCAGTTCAAGGCCTCCGGCCATTACACGGATGCCGTCTCGCTCGGCGTCACCGTCGAGACCAACGGCCCCGAGCACATCGACCAGGTTTTCGCCGCCCTACGCGCCGCCGGTTATTCCCCCAAGCGCATCTACTGAAGCCGTCAGCCTTCCGCAATCGTTTCGTCCACGAGCTGCGGCAGCGCGGTGGCGATGTCCTCGCGGATCAGCCGCGCGGCCAGGCGGTCATACTGCGTGCGCCCCATATTCATAATCGTGATCGGCACGCCCGCTTGCGCGGCCACCGGCACGATGCTCGCCGCCGGCATAACCTCCAGCGTCGAACCGATCACCCACAGTTCGTCGGCCGTGGTCGCCAGCCGATAGGACTTCTCCATCGCGCCCTCCGGCAGTGCTTCGCCGAAATAGACGACATCCGTTTTGATCATGCCGTTGCATGGCATATCCCCGCGATACGGCAGCTTGCGATGGCAGCGCGGATCCGGTTCCTCGTCGAGCCGCGCCATGATATCGGCGGTGTCATATTCCATATGGCATTTCATGCAATGCGAGGTGCCGATAGTGCCGTGCAGGTTCACGATCACGTCGGCGCTGTTGCCGGCCTTCTCGTGCAGCGCGTCGAAGTTCTGCGTGGCCAGCAGCGTGAGCATGCCTGCCTGCTCCAGCTTCACCAGCGCCTTGTGCGCGGCGCCGGGCTGCGCGTTCCACACCGGCGATTCCTTCTGCCAGCGCCATGAATATTCGCGCTCCTCCTGATCGGACAGGAAGGCATCGATGTCATAGACGCTCATCTGCTCGGGATGCTTCGTCCACACGCCGTCGGGTCCGCGGAAGTCGGGGATACCTGCGGAGGTCGAGATCCCCGCGCCAGTCAATACAGCAATCTTCTTAGCCATGCCTTCATCCTAGTTCGGCGAAGGCCGCCGAGGGCCCGGCGGCCGCCTGCGGCGGCGGAGAGATCTCCATATATACGCAAGGCGCTCCGGCCACGCGGCCGTTTCAATTTTTGTGAACAGCTCGCGACACGCCGGTGAAGAATGAATTTCATGCCTGAAAAGCGCTTTTCAGGGCGTTACACTGGTCATATCGAAGACGAAAAGAGCGATTTCGACACGCCGATGAAGGCCAGTGTTTCCAACGCTTTTCGTCTTCTTCCCATGCCTTGATTTGCGCGATGTCCCCTTCGGGAGTATGTTTATCTCTTGCTGCTCAGCACGGCGGCCTCCTCTCCGAGAGATGAGGAAGTCTGCTGGTGCGGTGGTGGTTTGAGAACTCAAGAGTGTGTTTGTACTACTTCTTTATAGTCAATGATTGCCAGTTCACTGGCCGCCCGCCTTTGGGTGGGT
>NZ_JBKETB010000005.1:0-195875 GCF_056355835.1 Bifidobacterium sp. LH_730 | reverse complement strand
AACAAGATCAGGCAGGAAGCGCCGAACGCGACCACCTACGTGTTCCCCATCGCCGGAGGCCTTGGCCTCGGCCTGCACGAACACTACACCGCATTGCATTCCATCAACAACGCCGCGCTGGCGTTGACCGACACCACGAACCCGCGCGTCGTGCTCATGCAGGGCGTTCACCGGTGGGGACAGATGATCGCCGAAAGCGACGCCGACGGATACATACACATGAAGGCCGCCGGCTACCGCAAATGGGCCAGCATCGCAACCAAGCTCATGCTGACCGGCCACAACACGTTCTGGCCCGAATACGCGAGCGACCTGAACGTGACCAGCATCAGCGGCGACCCCATCTTCGACCAGATTCAACGTAAACGCTTCGCGGAGGCAAACGGCGTCATCACGTTGCAGATCACCGCCCACACCGGGCGCGCCATCGACGCCGGCTTCACCGCGTTCACGGCGGACAAATACCTGTGCAGCAACATCCAGACCAAGTATCTGGCCGTCAACGCCGTTACCAACTGCTACCTGAGCGTGAGCACGCAAGGCCTGAAGGTCGAAATGGCGAACCTGCCGACCGACAAATGGGTGATGATCGAAGCCAGCTGGGCGGCGGGAATGTGAGAAGCGATGAACAGCGAAATCATCACCCTGCTGGCCGCCGTCATCGGCTCCGGCACGGCTACCAGCATTGTGCAATGGTGGCTGAACCGGCTCGACCGCGACACCCCGACCAAGGAAGGCCTGCGCGTGCTCCTGTTCTGCAAGCTGGAGCACATACAGGCCGCGATGGTGGCCAACGGCGGCGTGTGCGACGTTGACACCAAACAAACCGCAGAGACCATCTACAACGCCTACGCCGCGCTCGGAGGCAACGGCTTGGGCATCCAGATGATCGAGGACATACGCGCCGCGCACATAGCCAAAACGACGGAGGACACGCAATGAGCGTCATCAAGGAAGCCATAGTCAGGGCCGGGCACGGGCCGTTGAACCCAACCTATTTCTGCGTTCACTCGACCGCGAACCCCGGCGCGACCGCCGCGAACCACGTCAACTACTGGCGCAACAACGACGTGCCAAACGCGCACCTAGTCAGCGACTGGACGGAGGCATACCACACCGTGCCATACGACGCCCTGTGCTGGCAGGTCGGCAACGGCAACGCCTACGTGGAAGGCTTGGAAATCTGCGAGGCCACCAACCAGACCGACTTCCAAAACGGCATCGAACTGGCCGCGCAGGTGGTCAGGGAACGACTCGACGCGCACGGCTGGGGCATCGACCGGCTTATCTGCCACGACGACGCCCGGCAAATGTGGGGAGGCACAGACCACACCGACCCGCACCCCTATTTTTCCCGCTGGGGATACAGCTGGGAACAATTCAAACAACTAGTAGAAGGAGAAACCATGCCAAGCGCACAGGAAATCGCAGACGCCGTGTGGGCGCGAGACCTCAACGGCGTGAAAGCCATAGACCGACTCTACGGCCTCGACGCCATCCAAGTGCCGCAACTCACGGCCACCGTCACCGCCCAGCAAGCCGCCATCGAGACACTGGCAAACAGCATGGGCGCAGACCCCGGCACCATCGCCAACGCCGTCACCGACGCGGTGAAAGCCAAACTCGAAACCCTCAAAATCACCGTGGAAGGAACACAGCAATGAGCCAGCCACAACACGCCACCAGCGAGAACACCGGATACACACCCGTGTTCAACGAAACCGTGCGAACAATCGTGTACGTGCTCGGACTCATCGCCGTGGCCGTCGGCTTCGGCTTCACCAAGTTCGGAGACCCCACCATAGGCGACTACATCACCACAGTCGGCGGCCTGATCGCCGCCGGCATGGGCGTGGCCTACAACCCCCTACGCATGGCGTCGAAATAATCACACGGCCAAGGCCACGGCGGCCATGCCGGCCCGCAAACGTTCGTCCGGCATGGCCACATAGATTTGCGTCGTTTCGACCGACGTATGCCCGAGAAGACGCGCGACCAGAAACAGATCGTGCGTTGCCGCATACGTCACCGTGGCATACCGGTGGCGCAATGAATGTGTGCCGTACCCGTCCGGCAGCAACGCCGATATGTGCCTGTTGACATAGCTTTGCTCGACATGCCCAGACCAGCGGCCCGGGAACACATAGCCATGCCGCGCCTCTATGGCGTCGGCCAGATCGTCCGGGCACGGCACCAACCGTTGCTTATCGCCCTTGCCGCGCACAACGAGGGAACGGCCCACCAAATCTTCCATCACGTCGCGGCTGTGCAATTGGGCTATCTCGCCGCGCCTTAGACCACACTCGGCGGCAAGACGCAGCATCAACCGTTCAGGTTCCGTCGCTCGATGCAAAGCGGCGATTATGTATTTGTCGGGGCAGGGGCGCGGGTGCGCGTGCGGACGCCGCACCTTCGGCAGTTCATCGGCCGGGCAGTCATCGCGCCTCCCCGACACCTTCAACCACCTGAAGAACGTCACAAGCGTGTTCCGGTACCCTTTCAGCGTCTCGGGCTTCCAATGTTGTGCCGCGACCCATTTCAACAGGGCTTCTCCGGTGACTTCATACGGTGTCGCCGCGCCAAGGCTTCGCGCGGCATGGCAGAGTTTCGCGCGCCGGCAATTCACCGTTTGCTCGCTCAACCCTCCGGCCCTCAATGATTCAAGCCACCGTTCCACTTCATCTTGCCAGCCGTCAGGCGGCGGCGTCTTTTGCATACTCATGGCACACCATCACACCACCTGTACGCCTACGCCGCTAAAGTAAAATCAGTAGAACGCTGTCCGAACGGACGCGCCGACACGTGGAATGGCGGCTTTATTCCGGTTCCGGGGCATGGATTTGGACCTTGGACCTCTAGCCCAGAGGTCCAAGGTTCAAATCCATGCCCCGCTACCAATGAACGAAGCCGTCAGCCTCAATAAGGCTGGCGGCTTTCGCATTCGCGGCTCGCAACAGCAGCCATCTCCGCATCGACGCGGGCACAACCCAACACAGACGACAGATATACGACCATAAGGATGCGCGACCACATAGCACCGTTCGGTTCGCATCGGGATGCGGAGGGACCATGCCCATCAAGATTCCCGGCGGGCTGCCTGCCCGTGACATCCTGGACTCCGAGCGCATCTTCGCATTGGAGAAGCCCGAGGCGGAGCGCCAGCGTGTGCGCCCCCTGCGGCTGGTGATCCTCAACCTCATGCCCAAGAAGATCGAGACCGAGACCCAACTGCTGCGTCTCATCTCGAAAAGCCCGCTGCAGGTCGACGTCGACTTCATGAAGACATCCACGCACGAGGCCACGCACACCAGCCACGACCATCTGGTCAAGTTCTACGAAAACCTCGACGCCTTCAAGAACAACTATTACGACGGTTTCGTCGTCACCGGCGCGCCGGTCGAACATCTCGCCTTCGAAGACGTCGACTACTGGGATGAGTTCGTCAGCATCCTCGACTGGGCCTCCACGCACGTCTTCTCGACGATGTACCTGTGCTGGGGCGCGATGGCCGCGCTCCACCAGCGCCACGGCATCGACAAAATCGATCTCGACGAGAAGATCTTCGGCGTCTTCCCGCAGTATCTGCAGGACGAATACTGCTTCCTGACCAACGGCTTCGACGAGATCGCGCTCCAGCCGCATTCAAGGCTCGCCGGCGTCGACGAGGCGCAGGTGCGCGCCAACCCCGAGCTGCAGATCCTGACCTGGGGGCCGCGATCCGGCCCCGGCCTGATCGCAACACGCGACTTCTCCGAGGTCTTCGCCCTGGGCCATTGGGAATACGGCAAGGACACGCTCAAGGAGGAATACGAGCGCGACATGGCCAAGGGAATGACCAACGTGCCGTTCCCGGAGAACTATTTCCCCCACGACGACCCGAGTCTCGAGCCGCTGTTCGCCTGGCGCGCGCACGCCAACCTGCTGTGGCGCAATTGGCTCAACTGGGTCTACCAGACCACGCCATACGACCTGACCGAAGTGCCCCGGCTCAGGGCCGAGGGCCGGCTGGGGACGGACCGGTCCATCCGACACGAGCCCGGCGGCCCGCGCGCCGACTGCTTCACGCCCTTCGCGCGCGACGGATACGGCGTCATACGGGACGCCGCGCGCTGACATCCGCGGCGACCGTCGGCGAGGACGGGCATATGGTGCCCATATGGGGAACACGCGGACGGTACCGCCGGTGTGCGCCTCCCACGCCGGACCGTTCTATGGACGCCGTGTCGCGCTTGTCGGAAGCAGTACTAGAATCACATGAAGTCATTCGGAGCCGAATGCCATAGACGATGACGCGCGGTATCCGATATCCACGCCACGCCGGGCAGGGGGTTCCGGGCAGCGCAACGCGCGCCGCGGAGGAGTGACGGAGGCGTTCATCCATTTGTTACGTTTTCCGCCTGCGTTGGGCTAGACTGAATCTGTTACTCATATGAAGCAGGAGGAGAGAGAATGACCGAGCTGTTCGGCATGGGGCTCACCTTGGCGGCCGAGGGGCCGGAACTGCCCACCGTGCAGGACTTCCTGCCGCCGGAGATCCTGTTCCAAGGCACTCCGTTCGCCATCAACCGCATCATCCTCGTGCGCATCATCGCCACCGTGCTGCTCCTGCTTGTGCTGGGCATCACCGCTGCGCGCGTCAAGCTCATCCCCGGCCGCTGGCAGGCCGCCGTCGAATGGGTGCTGGACTTCGTGCGCGACAACATCGTCTATCAGGTAATGGGCGAGCTGCGCGGACGCCGCTATGTGCCGATGATCACCACGATTTTCCTGACGATTCTGGTGTTCAACCTGTGCGGCATCATCCCCGGTCTGAACATCGCGGCCACGGCCACCATCACCATGCCGCTGGTCTTCGCCGGCTGGTGCTTCTGCCAGTATTGGATCGCCGGCATCCGTGAGAAGGGCCTCGGCAAGTTCCTCAAGGAAGAGCTGTTCCCCGCAGGCGTGCCCGCCCCGATCTACATCCTGCTGACGCCGATCCAGCTGCTCGAGCTGCTTATCATCCGCCCGGTCTCGCTGACGATCCGACTGTTCGCGAACATGGTCGCGGGCCACATCATGGTGGCCCTGTGCCTCGCCGCCACGCAGTGGTTCCTCATCGAAAGCCACAGCGTCATGTCGGTGCTGGGCGCCGGCACCTTCCTCGCGGGTCTGCTGATGACGGCCTTCGAGATGCTGGTCGCCGCGTTGCAGGCCTTCATCTTCGCGATGCTCACCACCGCGTACATCAACATGAGCTATTCCGAGGCCGAGTGACATCGGGTCACAGGCGGAACCAATAGAGATTTCCTTCGTTACCGAAGAAAAACCAGAAAGGACAAACCATGGATATCATCACCCTCGCCGAGGTCGCTGGTAACCTCAACGCCATTGGCTACGGCCTGGCCACCATCGGACCTGGCATCGGTCTGGGCATCCTGATCGGCAAGACCATCGAGGGCACTGCCCGCCAGCCCGAGCTGGGCGGCCGTCTGCAGACCCTGATGTTCCTCGGCCTCGCCTTCGTCGAGGTCCTGGCCCTGCTCGGTCTGGTCGCTGGCTTCATCTTCAACTGAGCGTGACCGCGCGGCGCCCGCCGCGCACCGAACGCATCAGACGAAGAAGCAATGAAAGGAGAACGCAATGACTTTTGCGGAAGAAGGCGGCATCTCGCTGTTCATCCCCAAGGTCTACGACATCGTGTGGTCGCTGGTCATCCTGGCCATCATCGCGGTGTTCTTCTATAAGTTCTTCATGCCCAAGTTCCAGGCTGTGTTCGACGAACGAGCCGCGAAGATCGAGGGTGGCATCGCCAAGGCCGAGCAGGCCCAGAAGGATGCCGACGAAGCCAAGGCCAAGTACGAGGCTCAGCTGAGCAACGCACGCGTCGAGGCCTCCAAGATCCGCGATGATGCCCGCGCCGAGGCCTCCCACATCGTGGCCGACGCCCGCACCCGCGCCGAATCCGAGGCGGCCCAGATCGCCGCCAACGCGCAGCGTTCGCTCGAATCCCAGCAGCAGCAGGCCATGGTCTCGCTCAAGGGCGAGGTCGGCGCGCTGGCCACCGCCCTTGCCGGCAAGATCCTGGGCGCCAAGCTCCAGGACGCCGACGTGCAGTCGTCGATGATCGACTCGATGATCGACGGCCTGGACGACAAGAAGTGACCGGCACGTTTTCGAAAGGGAGGTGACACATGCGTGGAGAGGCATCGCGCATAGCCGACCGGCAGTCCCGTGACTCGCTGGCCCCCAAGCTGCGTGACACCCGTGAGGATGCGTGGCGGATCGGCAACGAACTGTTCACGATCACGCAGGTGCTGGACGACAGCATCGCGCTCGAGCGCGCGCTCACCGATCCGTCCCGTCCCCTGGAGGACAAGGCCGCGGCGCTGAAGACCCTGCTCGGCGACGACGTCCATCCGATGACGATGGAGATCATGACCGATCTGGTCGACCGCCGTTGGAGCCGTGCCTCCGACATCGCGAACGCGGTGGAGGACTTCGGCGTGGACGCGATGATGTACTACGCGGACGCCACCGACGCCACTCTGCAGGTCGCCATCGAATTCGCGCAGCTGCATTCCGCGTTGCTCAACCTGCCGGTGGTGCGTTCGAAGCTGTATGACGCGACGGCCACCAGCGAGGCGCGCGTGGCGCTGTTCCACCAGCTGTTCGACGGCAAGGGCCTGAACAAGGTCACGATGCGCCTGGGCGAGCACGCGACGGACAATCTGCGTCGTCGCCGCTACTTGGAGACGATCCAGTGGCTGATCAACAAGTTCTCGCGCCACATGGGCGAATCGATGGTCACCGTGACCACCGCCACCCCGCTGACCGATGCGCAGATCAAGCGCCTGATCGAGGTCTACACGGCCAAGACCGGGCACCCGGTGCACATCAACTCGGTGGTCGACCCCACCGTGCTGGGCGGCATGCGCGTCCAGGTGGGCGACGAGGTCACGGACAACACCGTGGTCGCGCAGCTGGAGAACCTGCACAGGACCGTGAAGGCCACCGCCTGAACGGCCCAGACAAGATTTAACCAATAAAAGGAGTGATCATGGCAGAACTAACCATTGATCCCGCCTCGATACGCAAGGCCCTCGACGACTTCGTGTCGTCGTACACGCCGAGCGGCACACCCACCCAGGAGGTGGGCTATGTCGCCACGGCCGGCGATGGCATTGCGCATGTCACGGGACTGCCTGGTTGCATGGCCAATGAGCTGCTGACCTTCGAGGACGGCACGCTCGGCCTGGCGTTCAACCTTGACGCCCGCGAGATCGGCGTGGTTATCCTCGGCGACTTCGCTGGCATCGAGGAAGGCCAGGAGGTCCGTCGCACCGGCGAAGTGCTGTCCGTGCCCGTTGGCGACGGCTATCTCGGCCGCGTCGTGGACCCGCTCGGCAACCCGATTGATGGTCTCGGCGAGATCAAGAGCGAAGGCCGCCGCATCCTGGAGGCCCAGGCCCCCGATGTGATGCACCGCCATCCGGTCGACGAGCCGCTGTCCACCGGCCTCAAGGCCATCGACGCGATGACGCCGATCGGCCGCGGCCAGCGACAGCTCATCATCGGCGACCGCCAGACCGGCAAGACCGCCATCGCGATCGACACCATCATCAACCAGAAGTCGAACTGGGAGTCCGGCGACCCGAAGAAGCAGGTGCGCTGCATCTATGTGGCCATCGGCCAGAAGGGCTCCACCATCGCCTCCGTCAAGCAGAGCCTCGAGGAATCCGGCGCCATGGCCTACACGACCATCGTCGCCTCCCCGGCCTCCGACTCCGCCGGCTTCAAGTACATCGCCCCCTACACCGGCTCGGCCATCGGCCAGCACTGGATGTACAACGGCAAGCATGTGCTCATCGTCTTCGACGATCTGTCGAAGCAGGCCGAGGCCTATCGTTCGATTTCCCTGCTGCTGCGCCGCCCGCCGGGGCGCGAGGCCTACCCGGGCGACGTCTTCTACCTGCACTCCCGTCTGCTGGAGCGCTGCGCCAAGGTCTCGGACGACCTCGGCGGCGGCTCGATGACCGGCCTGCCGATCGTCGAGACCAAGGCGAACGACGTGTCCGCGTACATTCCGACCAACGTGATCTCCATCACCGACGGCCAGATCTTCCTGCAGTCCGACCTGTTCAACGCCAACCAGCGCCCGGCCGTGGACGTGGGCATCTCCGTGTCCCGCGTCGGTGGCGCCGCGCAGACCAAGGCGTTGAAGAAGGTCTCCGGCACGCTGAAGATCTCGCTGGCGCAGTACCGCTCGCTGGAATCCTTCGCCATGTTCGCCTCCGATCTGGATGCGGCCTCGAAGGCTCAGCTGGCCCGCGGCGCGCGCCTGACCGAGCTGCTCAAGCAGCCCCAGTTCTCGCCGTATTCGATGGAGCAGGAGGTCGTGTCCGTGTGGGCCGGCACCCACGGCAAGTTCGACGATCTCGAGATCGCCGACGTGCTGCCGTTCGAGCATGGTCTGCTGGACTACCTCGCTCACAACACCGACATCCTCGACACCATCCGCACCACCGGTGACTTCACCGCCGACACGGAGGCCGCCCTCGACAAGGCGGTGGACGCCTTCGCGACGACCTTCGTGACCAAGGCGGGCAAGCCGCTGGCCGACAAGAAGGTGACGCCGGCCAAGCCGACGCCCGTCGAGCAGGAGCAGATCGTCGCGAATGCCGAGAAGGGCGAGACCGACCCGAACAAGCACCCGATGCACGGAGAAAAGAAGTAGCCCATGGGATCGCAACTCGCATTGAAGAGCAGGATCGCCTCTACCAGCTCGTTGGAGAAGATCTTCAACGCGCAGGAGATGATTGCGTCTTCGCATATCGCCAAGGCCCGCAAGGTGGCCATGGAGGCGAGGCCCTATTCCGATGCGATTTTCGATGCCGTCCAGGCTGTGGTGGCCCACACCCACATCGACCATCCGATCGCGCGGAAGGACGAGGACAACCCCAAGGTGGCTGTCCTCGCCCTCACCGCCGACCGAGGCATGGCAGGCGGATACACCTCGTCGATCATCCGTGAGACCGAGGAATTGCTGACCCGCCTTGATGCGCAGGGCAAGCGGCCCGAACTCTATGTGTATGGCCGTCGTGGCGTGACGTACTACAAGTACCGCAACCGCGACATCGCGGACACATGGGAAGGTGACACCGACAAGCCGGGCGTCGAAATCGCCGAGGCCATCTCCAAGGCGTTGATCGACGCCTATATGAAGCCGGCCGATCAGGGCGGAGTCTCCGAGCTGTACATCGTCTACACCGAGTTCATCAACATGGTGACCCAGAAGGTGCGTGTGCTGCGCATGCTGCCGGTGGAGATCATCAATCCGGAGCTGTCGGACCTGATTCCCCAGGATGGCGATGAGAACGCGGTCAGCGCGCGTCCGCTCTACGCCTTCGAGCCGAGCTTGGACGAGGTGCTGGACGCCATTCTGCCCAAGTACATCCAGTCGCGCATCCATGAGTGCCTGTTGGAGGCCGCGGCCTCCGAGACGGCCTCGCGCCAGAACGCGATGCACACGGCCACGGACAACGCCCGCAACCTGATCGATGACCTCACGCGCAAGCTCAACGCCTCCCGCCAGGCCGCGATCACCCAGGAACTTACCGAAATCATCGGCAGCGCCGACGCGCTGAACACAAAGGAAGAGTAGGAACGCATATGGCTGAGAACCAGACCACAGCGGCTCCCGAGACGGCCGTCGAGCCGATTAACGGGCGCGTCACGCGCATCCAGGGCTCGGTTATCGACGTCGAGTTCCCGGTGGGCCATCTGCCTGACATCTACAACGCGCTCAAGGTGACGATCTCCAACACCGGCGCCAAGGAGGAGGGTGAGGCCAACCTCACCGAGATCACGCTTGAGGTCGAGCAGCACCTGGGCGACTCCACCGTGCGCTGCGTGGCCCTGAAACTCACCGACGGCCTCGTGCGTGGCGCCTCCGTGCGCGACACCGGCGGCCCGATCGAGGTGCCGGTCGGCGACGTGACCAAGGGACACGTCTTCGACGTCTCCGGCAACATCCTCAACAAGAAGGACGGCGAGACCATCACCGTCTCCGAGCGTTGGCCCATCCACCGCAACGCCCCCGCCTTCGACCAGCTGGAGTCCAAGACCCAGATGTTCGAAACCGGCATCAAGGTCATCGATCTGCTGACTCCGTATGTGCAGGGCGGCAAGATCGGTCTGTTCGGCGGCGCAGGCGTTGGCAAGACCGTGCTGATCCAGGAGATGATCCAGCGCGTGGCGCAGAACCACGGCGGCGTCTCCGTGTTCGCCGGCGTCGGCGAACGCACCCGTGAGGGCAACGATCTGATCGGCGAGATGGACGAGGCCGGCGTGCTTGAGAAGACCGCTCTGGTCTTCGGCCAGATGGACGAGCAGCCGGGCACCCGTCTGCGCGTGCCGCTGACCGCACTGACCATGGCCGAGTACTTCCGCGACGTGCAGAACCAGGACGTGCTGTTGTTCATCGACAACATCTTCCGCTTCACGCAGGCCGGTTCCGAGGTCTCCACGCTGCTGGGCCGCATGCCCTCCGCCGTGGGCTACCAGCCGAACCTGGCCGACGAGATGGGCGCCCTGCAGGAGCGCATCACCTCGACCCGCGGCCACTCGATCACCTCGCTGCAGGCCATCTACGTGCCCGCCGACGATTACACCGACCCGGCCCCGGCCACGACCTTCGCCCATCTCGACGCCACCACCGAGCTTTCCCGTGACATCGCGTCGAAGGGCATCTACCCGGCCGTGGACCCGCTGAGCTCGACCTCGCGAATCCTCGATCCGCGTTACGTCGGCCAGGACCACTACGAGTGCGCCAACCGCGTCAAGGCGATTCTGCAGCGTAACAAGGAGCTGCAGGACATCATCGCCCTGATTGGCATCGACGAGCTCTCCGAAGAGGACAAGACCACCGTCAACCGCGCCCGCAAGATCGAGCAGTTCCTCGGCCAGAACTTCTACGTGGCCGAGAAGTTCACCGGTCGCCCGGGCTCGTATGTGCCGGCCTCCGAGACCATCGAGGCCTTCACCCGCATCTGCGACGGCTACTATGACGAGGTGCCGGAGCAGGCGTTCTCGGGCATCGGCGGCATCGATGACCTCGAGGAGAAGTGGCACAACATGCAGAAGGAACTCGGTGCGTGATGGCGGACGAGAAATCCACGATGCAGGTGAACATCGTCGCCGCCAACCATCCTGTGTGGAAAGGCCCGGCGCGATCGGTCACCATCCCGGCCTCCGAAGGCGGCATGGGCATCCTGCCCGACCATGAGCCCGTGCTCACGGTCATCAAGCAGGGCACGGTCACCGTGGTGGAGGCGGCTGGAACCCGTCACGCCTTCTACGTGACCGATGGTTTCATCTCCTTCAACTCGAACAAGCTCACGATCGCCGTCGAGCGCGCCAAGGACGCGCAAGTAAGCGAGGACTGACGCGCGCCTTAGGCATTGACCGCCTCCGTGGCGTTACCTAGGCTCCATATCCAGGAGCGAAGGTAACGCTGCGGAGGCGGTTTGCGTTACCTACGCTCCTCATACTGGCGTCTATGTAACGCTGAGGACGTTCCATCCGTTACCCGCATGCCAGTAAGTGGCACGCGAGTAACGCTGGGAGCCGTCAGCGTTCCTGGTGCTCCTCATACTGGCATCCATGTAACGCTGAGGGGGATCTATCCGTTACCTGCAAGCCGGTGAGTGGCATGCCGGTAACGCTGATGATTGCCAGCGTTCCTAGTGCTCCACTTACTGGCATCTATGTAACGCTGAGGAGATCCCATCCGTTACCTGCTTGCCGGTAAGTGGCGTGGCGGTAACGCTGGTCTGTTATCGTAGGTCCCCATGCGCATCATCGTCGCCGACTGCTCCGCCGAATATTCCGGACGCCTCAATGCCTCCCTGCCGCTGGCCAAGCGGGTGCTGCTGATCAAAGCCGACAACAGCCTGCTGATATTCTCCGAGCTCGGTTCCTACAAACCGCTCAACTGGATGGCCGCGCCCTGCACGCTGAAGGAGATCGTGCCGGACAACGCCGACGCCGACGTCGACACTCCGGTCTGCGAGCGACGGCTGCGGGTGTCGGCCGATAAATCCTCCGATATCCTCGAGGTCGAGCTGCAGCATATCTATTCCGACGAAACCTACGATCTCGGCGAGGATCCGGGGCTGATCAAGGATGGCGTCGAGGACCATCTGCAGCGGTATCTGGCCGAGCAGATCGAGCGCATCGGCGAGGGCGCCACACTGGTGCGCCGCGAATACCCGACCGCCATCGGTCCGGTCGACATCATGGCCACCGACGCCAACGGCGAGCACGTCGCGGTCGAGATCAAGCGGCACGGCGGCATCGACGGCGTCGAACAGCTGACCCGCTATTGCGAGCTGCTCAACCGCGATCCGCTGCTTGCGCCGGTCCACGGCATCTTCGCCGCGCAGACCATCACGCCGCAGGCGCGCGTCCTCGCCGAGGATCGCGGCTTCCGCTGCCTCATCCTCGACTACGAGGAGATGAAGGGCGCCGAGGACGATTCGCTGCGGCTGTTCTGAGTTTTTTTAATCCTCCCCTTGCGAGGGGAGGTGTCATGTCGCAGACATGACGGAGGGGTAGCCCCACGGATCTAAGTTGTACCTAGTCTCGTGAGGCTACCCCTCCGTCGGCACTGCGTGCCGCCACCTCCCCTCGCAAGGGGAGTATTTTTAATACGCCGCGAGGATGTCGACGACGAAGACGAGGGTGGCGTTGCCGGGGATCGAGTCGCCCGAGCCGTCCTTGCCGTAGCCGAGATCCGGCGGGATGACCAGCAGCACCTGGGAGCCGACGGTCTGGCCTGCCAGGCCCTGCGTCCAACCCTTGACGACCCGCTGCAGCGAGAAGTCCGCGGGCTGACCGCGGTCCCACGAGGAATCGAACTGCTTGCCGTTGGTCAGCCAGCCGGTGTAGTTGGCGCTGACGGTGTCGGTTTCCTTGACCTTCTTGCCCTTGCCCTTGATGAGCGGCTGGACGATGAGCTTGTCGACGTCGCCTTGGCCGTTCATATCGATCGAAGGCTTGCCGTCCTTGTCGAGCGTGACCTTCGGTAGATCCGCCGGGATGTCCTTGACCTTCTCGCCCTCGGCGCGCTTCAGATCCTTCGACTTGGAGACCAGCGTCATCGCCATGATGTAGGAGGTGCCGGAGGAATTGGAATCGTTGACGCCGACGGCAACCGTGGCGTTGAGCTTCTGCCCCTTGAGCAGGTTGTAATAGCTTTCGTTCATCGAGGATTTGCTGACGACCAGCGAGCAGTCGGGGGTGTTCTTCTCCCAGGTGCTCATCAGCTCGGAGCCGTCCTTGACGTTGACGGCGATGCCCTGCGCGCACACGCGGTCGCCGTCCTCGATCACATCGCCGTTGCCCTTTTGCAGTACAGCATAGGTGTTGTTCTGCACGGTCATCGGGGTCTTCGCAAGCGCGATCTCCGGCTTTTTGCCGAGCTCGCCCTTGGCGGTCACTCCGGCGATCTGGTCCAGCGAGGTGTCGCCGGACTTCGAGGAGTTGGAGGAGGAATCCTTGGAATCGTTGGAATTCGAAGTGTTTCCGCAGGCGGCGAGCGTGGCGCACATCGCAAGCGAGCATGCCGCGGCCAGCATGGATTTGAATATGGAAGCGTTCTTTGATTTGCGCATGGCTCACCAGCCTACCGGCCAACCATGATTTACGCCGGCCGGCTGACTTTCAGCTCGGGATTGTAGAATGGAAGGGTTATGAGCGAACAGGAACAGACAAACGAGACGCCGGTCGAGGCCGTTGGCAAACGCCCGACCAGGCACGCCGTCATCATGCGAGGCGTGGTCACCCCGATCCTCGGGTTGCTGGCCGTGGCCTGCGTGGTGCTCGGCGTGCTCAACGCGACCGAATGGAAACCGAGCGCCGAAGTGACCGCCACGGCGAAGACCAGTGGCGTGCAATATATCGTCACCGATCCCGGTGTGCTGTCCATGGTCGACGACCGGGCGAAGATGACCGTCGAATCGACCGCCTCCGATGAGGTGTGCGTGGCGTTGGGCTCCGCCACCGACGTCGCGGGATGGATCAGCGGCCAGAAATATGTGCGCGTCACCGGTCTGGACAGTTGGACCGAGCTGGCGGTGTCGGACGCCAAAAGCCATGGCAAGGATGCGACCGGCGACGGCGATGTGGCCTTCAAGGACTCCGATATGTGGAGCCGCGTCACCTGCGGCGATGGCTCGGTGACGGTTGGCACCAAGTCCTCTGATGCCGACCGCGTGGCGCTGGTGGATCTCGGCGAATCGGGCGCGGCCGATGTGTCGATGCATTGGACGCGCAGCACGCTGCCCGATTTCGCGATGCCGTTCTATTTCGCGGGCGGACTGCTCGCCATCATGGCGGTGCTGGCCGCCTCCGTGTTCGCGATGCCGCCGCATAAGCGCCGCAAGCGCGTGGTCGAATCCGCCGCCGAGGCGGCCGACGAGGTGCGTGTGGGCGAGGCCATCGCCGGCAGCTTCGGCGTGCGCGCGGGCATCGGGCGGCCGGGCAAGTCCGGTCCCAAGCGCAAGCGCCGCCGTCATGCCGCCGGCAGCTCGCCCGTCGAGACCGATGCGGTTCCGGTGGTCGTCGATCCCAGCTCCCGCAACCTCGTCGCCGAAAACGCCGGTGATGGCGCGGCGGGTGCCGCCAAGGAAAGCGGGACCAACGTCGGCGAACAAACATCGGTGATATCCCCCGACGAATTGCAGGCATATTTCGCGCGTCTCGCCGCCGAGGTCGGCCAGACCGACGCATCCGACGATGGGACCGCCGACGGCAAGGGGGAGGAGCGCTGATGAAGGCACGATATACGAAGATCGCCGCGGCCGCGCTGACGCTCGGCCTGTCCCTGTCCCTCGCCGCCTGCGAAGGCCAGGTGCCGCAGGTGGCGGCGCCGACCGAGGACACCGCCGCCGCGCCCGACCTGACCGAGAAGCAGGAGCAGAAGATCCGCAAGGAAATCCTCGATGCCATCGATCAGGCGACCGAGGTGAAGAACGCCGCCGGACTCGAACAGCGCCTCACCGGGCCGATGCTGGCGATTCGCAACAGCGATATCGCCATCGCGGCGAAAACCGGCGAACTGCGCAAGGAGGCGACCATCCCCGACAAGGTGGCGCAGGTCGTCATCCCCACGGATGCCGGCTGGCCGCGCACGGCCTTCGCCATCACCACAACCACCGAGGACCAGCAGACGCAGCGTCTGATGGTGATGACCCAGGAGTCGGCCCGCCAGAACTACAAGCTGGCCGCCGTCGCGCGCCTGTTCTCCGGCGTCACCCTGCCCAAGTTCGAGGTGCCCGAGCATGGTTCGAAGATGGGCACGCCCAACGACGACGGCCTCGTGGCCACGCCGCGCCAAGCCGTCGAGCGATATGCCGACGTGCTCACCAACGGCGCGTCCAGCCAGTTCGCCTCGCAGTTCGCGGATGACACCTTCCGCCAGACGCTGGGGCAGGTCGCGCAAAGCGTGCAGGAGGGCATGGAGCGCAACAAGGGCACCCAGCAGCAGACCTTCACGGCCGTGCCCAACCAACTGTGGGGCATGCGTTCGGTCGACGGCAGCGAGCTCGTCGTCGCCGAGATCGACTCCGTGTGGACCCGTCAGGCGGGCGAGGGGCGCGAATCCCAGCCGGCCTCCGACGAGGAGCGCGCGCTGTTCGGCGATGGCAAGCCCACCAGCACCATGAAGGTCACCTATGTCAACGTCGTCGCGCTGGTCATCCCGGCCAAGGATTCCGGCAAGCAGATCACGGCGGTCGGCGCGGACAGGCTGTCCGTCAAGGTGGAGGCTGTGTGATTTCCGTGTGATCTCCGCGCCGTTGGCGCTGCCGACGGCGGAATGAAAACGCAATACGATGCCGGAACTATGATGGGGTCCGGCATCGTTTCATATTGGGCGCGATGGTCGCAATTGATCGCGTTGGTCGTATCGGGAGGCAAGACATGGCTGGTCAGCCGCAGTTCAATCCGGGAGTGTCGTTGGCGGGGGCCGTGGACCTCGAGGCGCTGAAGCATCAGGTCAAGGACGAGCCGGGGCAGGCGGGAGGCGCGCCCGCGGCCGGCGGCTATGTGATCGACACCACCGAGGCCACGTTTCAGGCGATGGTGACCACCTCGGCCACGTTCCCGATCCTGTTGCTGCTGTGGGTGCCCACCGACGACCGTCTGTTCGATATGGCGCGGCAGCTCGGCGAGGCCGTCAACAAGCTCGGCGGGCAGATTCAGATGTCGCGTATCGATATCGCCTCGAATCCCTCCATCGCGCAGGCCCTGCAGGTGCAGGCCGCGCCCGCGATGTTCGCATTGATCGGCGGGCGCCCGATGCCGCTGCTGCAGGGCATCCCCAGCGCGGACGAGATGGCGCAGATCACCGATCAGGTGCTGCCGAAGATCATCGCCATGGCGCAGCAGGCCGGCGTGAATGGCACGGCGCCGTATTCCGGTGACCCCGATGCGGATGGCGGCGCCGAGGGCGCTGGTGCTGCCGGTGCTCCGGCTGGTGCCAACACTGTGCCGCCCGCGCATCAGGAGGCCTATCAGTTGGCGCAGGCCGGCGACTACGCCGGTGCCGCGGCCGCCTATGCCCGCGTGCTTGAGGCAGATCCCCATGACGAGCTGGCCGCCCGCGAGCGTTCCAAGGCGTTGCTGTTGGCGCGCTCGGCCAATGCCGATGTGCGCGAGGTGCGTGCCGCCGCCGCGGCCGCCCCGGACGATGTCGAGGCGCAGCTGGCCGTCGCCGACATCGATATGATCGGCGGGCAGATCCAGGACGCCTTCGACCGTCTGCTGGACTTCGTGGCCGCCGGGCACAAGGCCGATATCGAACCCGTGCGCCAGCGTCTGCTGGAATATTTCGTCGTCCCCGAGCCGACCGACGCGCGTCTGGCGGCAGCGCGGCGGCGCTTGGCGACGCTGATGTACTGAATGCGCTGAGTGTGTTGATGCGCTGGACCGGGGCGTCGTCTCACGAATGCCCCGGCCCAGCAGGCTTTTCGGCTACTGCAATTTGTTTCTGCCGAAATACTGCTGGAATTGCGGGCCGTGGGCGGCCAGCTCCTCCTCGAAGGCGTCGGCCCACTGGCAGAAGGGACGGTCGGCGAGTCCGTCGTTATTGAACCGCGCCTGATCGGTGATCTCGGTGATGCAGAACTTCGGAATCGTCAGATTCGTCACCGGGCCGCTGCGCTCCGCCTCGGCCACGATCAGCGGCGCGTTCGCCCCGCCGAACACGTCGACGCTCCAGCCGTCCTCGGCGATCCAGACGGAATAGCGGTTCTTGACGATCACCGAACCGCCGCGTTTGATGAGCTCGGCCGCGATATGCGCGTCGATCTCACGTTCCGCCTCATAGCGAGTGCCGCCCACCGACGGGCCCTTGACCGTGACGAAGGCCTTGGTGAACTTGTCGCGGTATCGGTCGAGCAGCGCCACCGGATCGGTGTCGGCGTTCATTTCGGCGCGGATGGCACGGGATTGCAGACGCACGCGGAGGGCGTAGTTGTCGGCGTGCACGAAATAGCTTTGGATGATGAGCGCCGGTGCGTCGCCATCGTCGAATTCGTCGGGAAACTCGCGGCAGAAGAAACGGCGCTCGTATTCGAAGTCGTCCATGAATTCGCTCATGGGCTTATTTTAGCCGCTCCGGTGCCGGCTTTTCCTGTGATTCTCGCGGTTTTCGTGGCTTTCGCCGTCGAGGGGCGGCAGGTGCCCGGGGTGGCCGAGGGCGATTGGGGCGGTCGCGGCGATGCCGATGTCGATGACATGGCGCGCCGGCCATTGCGCGGTGATGGTGGTGACGATGGTGTACAGTGGGAGAGCTCGGGTTCGTAGCTCAGTGGATAGAGCGTCTGTCTCCGGAACAGAAGGTCGAGGGTTCGAATCCCTTCGAGCCCACGAAAAAGGTTGGAATTCCAAGGATTTTCGCCGTGTGATTTCTTGACGTTGCTGTCATCGGGCACAAATCGGGCACATCGCCGTGAACAATCACACGGCATTGGTATGTCGGTCGACCCATTGCCGAACATCCTCGGGACGATATCGGACGACCCTGCCGACCTTGACCCAGGGCAGTTCGCGTTGTTCGTTGCGCCACCTGGACAATGTACTGACGGGGATGGCGAGTATGTCGGCCACCTGCCTTGGGGTGAGCAGTGCCGTGAAGTTCGGTTCAGAGTCGTTATTGTTCATGTTGCTCATACCTTCTCCTATGCGCATAGGGGCATGGCATGAAGGCATGGAAAGAGGACCGATGGCTGACAGACGCCACTATGGTAATGGCCAATGGCGAAACTGTCACGGTACCTTGTCCGCAGAACGCGAAGGTCAGTCTGGCTCGTAACATCGCCAATCCCAGCGTGGCCAAAGTGCCCGAGGAATTCAAGACAAAGGAATACGGGAAAGGCTCGCGCTGGTGCGTGCGATGGAGGGATGACGCCGGCCGCTTGCACAAGCGCAACATGGCGTCCAGCCAAGCAGCGGATACGCTGGTTGCCGAGCTGGAGGACGATATCCGCAGCGGCCGATACGTCAATCCCCGCGACAGGCAGCGTACTGTGGGTGAAGTGGCCGAACTATGGGCTAAAGGATTGCGTGGAAGCATCAAAGGCAGCACCGAACACCGCTACCTGTTGGAACTTCGTGTCTGGGTGCTGCCTCGATGGGGACATGCGCAGATTGGCGCAATCACCACGCCGCGCATCCAGGCATGGGTGGCCATGCTGCTGGAGGGTAAGGCGCCGCGCAACGCGAAGATTGGGAAGGCCCGTCCGCTCGCTCCCAAATCCGTGCGCTCCATCGTGGCAATCGTGTTCCGCAGCGTGCTTGAACTGGCGGTGGAGGAAGGATGGCTGGCCAGCAACCCCGTCAAGGGTGTGAAGATGCCACGCCAACAGGTCCAGACTCCAAGGGTGTATCTGGAACCCAGCGAAATCGACATGCTGTGCTCGCACATGAAACGGGACGATGCCACGGCTGTCATGCTGATGGCCTTCACCGGTTTGCGTCTCGGCGAGGCCCTGGCACTGCGCGTCGCCGATGTGGATTATGCGCGGCACCTACTCCACGTGACCAAGACCCTGAGCGACGATCACGATGGGAACGTGGTCGAAACCCTGCCTAAAGGCAACAAGCCGTGCCTAGTGCCGCTGCCGCCGAGACTGGAGCGGAGGCTCCACGAACTCACCGACGGTCATGGCATGGACGAATACCTTGTGCGCGCCCCTCGCGGTGGACGCCAGCAGCAAAGGAACTGGCGCAACCGGGTCTGGTATCCGGCTTTGAAAAGCGCAGGCATGGACGAGATCGCTGGGCTTGTGCCCCACAGCCTGCGTCACACCTACGCTTCCCTGGCCATCGCGCGTGGCGCGGACGTGAAGACCCTGCAGGCGGTCATGGGGCATGCCAGCGCAACCGAGACGCTGGACACCTACGCCGACCTGTGGCCGGACCGGTCCCAGGACGTGGCCCGCGCCATCGACGCGGACATCATGGAGTGAAGGGGTTCCGCCTCGTATGCTCCTGCTGAGGTGCCAGAGGCGGAGCCCCGTCCTGCTTGCATCAGACGTGGTAGATGAAGCCTTGTTTCTGCGTGGCGCTGCGGATGCAGTCCTCGATGGTCTTGGATGGCAGTCCGGAAGCTTGGAAGCGCTCCCGCACGATGTTCATTCTCCGGTCGACTTCATCCTGTCCCAGCCCTTTTTCTCGGCACAACGCGGCCTGTCCCCAAGCCTGATCGCGGCAGGTGTCATGTCTGGATCCCTCGGGTACGGGATCGGCCTTCACCTGTTCTCTCGTTGTGGGGATGCGCCGCGTGGAGCTTTTTAAAGAAGACGTTCGGCTGATCTGCGCGGTGTTCTCGGCAAGACCGAGCTTACGACAGAGGTCGGCGACGCCCGCGGGTAGAGTGTGGGTGCCATCTGGAGCGCCGAGCCTTACCACGTCCCAGGAACCGTGAGCGCATGCGGAGCCTGGCGCGACCACATAGCCTTTGCGGCCGACGCGCACGTCGATGGGCGCTCCCGCTTGGTAGACGGGCCCATTCTCAAATACAGGTTTGCCTCGCAAGAGGTGTGCTGCGTTCTTTGGCATGAATCCCTGGGGGATACGGTAGTACAGGTGCAGGCCGCCGCCCGCGGTGCGTACGACGAGCGCGGGGTCTCCCATCCCGTCGGGCGACCCCAAGGGGCCAGCCATAAGTTGTATCAGATCGCATCCGTCCGGCAGGTTGGCGTCGGTGCCCTTGGGAACGTCCAGGTCGAGGACCATCCAGTTTTCATCGGGACAGAACCCTTGCATTGGAGTTTTGTCGCCGTGCGCGCGCACCCCGATGCCGACGGAGAGCAAGCTCTTCCACGACCGCACTGCGGGCTGTTTCGCGGTGGAGTAGTCGTCGCCGCCTTTCAGCGCAAACAAATCGCCCGAGACGCCGGAGTCCGTCATCTGTTGGATCGGATCGCCGGGAAGGGGAGAGAGATCCCAGGTATGGACGATGGCCACGCCTGACTCCCGGTCCAGTCGTTCCAATTCGGCGCGGCATGCCAGCCATTTTGAATGCAGGGGGTTTGACTCGTTGGGTGGCATGTACACATGGACGGTGCGCTTTCCGACGCGGCGGCTCCTGCGGATTAGACCGAGCTTTCTCCAGCTGGTGCCGGGGTGAGCGGTCGGTTCGGCGAACCCATTGCGGATGACCTCGGTGATGACAGTGAGATCCTCGTCGGACAGATCGGCGGGGTTGACATAGGCGATGCCGCGTAGATGTTGTCCCTCGGAGCTGACCCATTCCATCGCGGAAGCGAGCATCACCGGCCAGAAACCGTGTTGGCGTAGACTGCCGAGGTATTCCGACCAGAATCCCATTGTGTTGGAGATCACGGCCATCGCGAAGCGACGCTGGTCTTCCTCGTTGTCTGAGATCGCTGGCATGAAGTTTGACGTGACCACGAGGACGGACTGAGGAGAGACGTCGTGAATCGCGTCTTGCCCCTGTAGGCGCGCCGAGAATGGAAGCGTTCCGGTCGCCAACGTCTTTAGATTCGGCATGATTTTCTCGAACCGGCCGTATCGCGGATCGAAGTCATCGCACAGCGCGAAGACGTGTTGGCAGAGCTCGAGCATTTGATTTTCGGCGCTCAAGGCGGAGGGCTGTCCTAGGAGATCCATGCTGAACGTGCAGCTTAGCGGTCCGAGGTGTTGGCGCTCATCGATAGCTACCGTGCTTTTGCCTTTGCCTCCGTTTCCCATGAGGTAATAGATATGCTGCGCATGGGTCCGCAGGAACGGGCTAGCTGGCATCAGCAGGAGGTTGCGCGACGAGACAGCGTCGTTGCCGGTCCAACGACGAAGCACGCATGCCATGCGCGTGGCGAGAGTTTTTGCCTCCCTGATTGTGACGCCGGTGCTCCAGGTATATGTGGTGTCTATGCCAGGGTCCTGGTAGTCGATGGGTGTGTGGTCCGGGCCGGTGCAGCATTTTCCGTTCTCAATTTCGACCCAGTCGGTCTCACGGACACGCGAGCCGTCAGCACCCTCTCCTGGGGCCAGCGGCGTGACGCGTGGCACGGCAAGATAGCGTAGGATGCCATCAGTGCATACTAGGGTCGCGCCTTTGCGAATGGTCATGTTCAGGCGGGAAAGGATATCCGCCACGGTGGATTGCAAGCCGGGAAGCATATCCCTGCTGGGGATGTGGTACACCTTTTCAAGCGCCGCCACTGGCAGGAAATTGGCAGGAGCGTCGTGCTCGTCCACGATTCGGTCCGGTAACGCACGTCTCCAAATTACGGCACCACCGCTGGACTGGGGCTCGACGCGCAAATCGCCGGACATGATTTCCTGCATTACTCGCAGTATTCCCGGGTGGAAGTCCTTTGCCTTGGGCTGGGTGAAGATGAAATACTCGGAGCCCTCTCGACGGACGAGAGGAACGAGATGCGTGTCTACATCAAACTTCAAATTGAGGTTCGACGCGAAATGCGCATTGGTTACGGTGTACGCCAATTCGTCATGCCGGGGCATGAGCACATGTGCCCGGATGACTTCTGACATGATGCGAGGCATAGGCACGGAGATTGTGCCAACTTGGTCCATGTCGGTCCTTGTCCGGCCGTATGCCGACGGTATCTGGTCTCGTTAGAGAATGGAAAGAATACGCCAGCTTACGGCCTTTTCTTGAAAAAGGTCGGTGCCGACGTGGTCGAAGATTCCGCTTCCCTGGTCCGATGCACCTGGATCGGTCTGTGGCCGGTGTAAAAGTTACCTCGTCTTAGGACATACCCTGCTCGCCCCGTCAACCCGATCTGCTTTACCGGTGACGTTATGGGGCCGCCCACTCAATTAACCTTCGCGTCAGGCTATCAAGGGCATGTCGTGGATATTCAGTTGTTGCCGAATAAAATACCATTTAATTTTCGCCTGTCAAACGGCGTGTCGTGAAAAACCTTACTTACGCTGCGATTGAAAACGCAGATTTATCGAGGCCATCACGCGCCGAATGAAGGGCTTCAAAGCCGAATTCATGGCTAGTTCGATTCGACGTATGGTCTTTTAGGATCAAGCTATGATGTGTCTACGCGCAAGGCTGAGATTGTTTAGCGCCGGTCAGTGCCATCATGCGCCACGATGGAGAATGGCAGATGGAACGGGCGAAAAACCCCAAAAATAAAAAGGAAAGACAGTCAACAGTGCCTTGTGCCACTTGTGCCACCGCTTTTTCAGACCTTTAGTCGCTTTCTTCTTCGAATCAGCGGGTAGATGGATGGCGCATTTTCATATCGGTAACTATCCGCGCATTTAACCGCGATTCATTACCGAGCCGCCCCTTGCGCCGGCCTGCCGGCCGGCTCGGGGGCTCAGCCGCGCCAAGGCGCGGCCACAGACATCCGTCACCGCGCGTTCCCTCCTCCGCGGCGTCGGGGCGGGAATCGGAGCGGAACAAGCCCCGCGGCCCTGGCATGGACGCCCGGCCCGGGCCGGGCGACGGTGTCCTTCTTATCCTGGCCGGCTTCGCCGGCGGTTTGCCGTTCTTCTCGGCCTCGATCCTAGCCACGCCTTGCCCGCCGGCGTCAACGGCGCCGCACTGCGAAGACCGGTCCGTCGCCATTGACGCCGGCGGGCAAGGCGGGCGTGGCCCGGGTCCGCCGAAGAACGGCAAAAACAAAATCACGGGACTGAAAGGACCATTTGACATGACCGCCACCATCACCAACATCGACCTACACGGCCTCTGGAAGACCCTGAGGGGCAACCCCGATATGGACGGACTGCTTCGCTTCGCGCCACTCATCGAGCACGACCTGCACGTGCGCGACGCCGTGGTCCTCGCCGCGATCGACCCACGGGTTGACGAGGATGATTTCCTCGCCCTCGCGCGCAGGCCCGGGCTCGCCTCCACCCGTCGGCGCATGAACGAACGCCTCGAGGGACTGTTCGACGACCCCGGCTCGATGGACCAAACGTCCGTGCGGAACATGGCCATGCTGTTCCAGCGGGTGGGGGGAGCGGACACGCCTGTGCCAGGCGCACGCCGTCGCCGCGTACCTCGCCTGGAGCGCGGACGACCTGTGCCTCGCCGCCGACTGCGCCTCCCGGGCGCTGGGGATCGACGAGTCCTGCACGCTCGCCGCGATCGTGGCCGCGGCCATCCTCCATGGGGTGCGATGGCAGCCGCGTGATTAAGCGCGATTCCATTACGGACGTTGCGTCGACACGCCGGTCGCATCGTCTTAGGGGGCATCTTGTCGTGGTTCGGCAAGCGTTTTGCCGCGGCCGATTGCCTGGTATTGGTATGCCTGAACCACCCCTGAAGGGTGATTGCAGGGGTTTTCGAGGGGGACTAGCGTTTAGATTCGTGTAGGCACCCGTCCGGGCGCGTATGGAGAGACCGGTCCCAAGGGAAGTGCGTGCGGACCGGAGAAAGAGTGCGTGGATATGCAAAAACAACAGACCCCCCCCCCTATGTGCTAGGGGAGTAGGGAAAAGGATCGCGGCGTTCATCGCGGGCGCGGCGATGCTGCTGACCGGTGGCGTGCTCACGTCCACCGCCAATGCGGCGGAGACGTCCGTGGACGACCTCGCCGCCTCGGAACCGAAGGATTGCTCGTACGCGGAGGCCGGGAGCAAAGGCGAGTACGCGAACACCATCTGCTGGCTGGACATGAGCAAGGTCGTCAGCGAAAGCGGGGAAGATAACCTCTGGGATAGCAATGGCGGCAGCAATCCATATGATGATAAAGACGCCAACAAGGCCATGGACGGCGTGAACCCCAATGACGAGTTCTCGTTCGACCTTGGCAGCGGGTATAAGCTGAACTTCCACCTGAACGTACAAGGCGCGAAGGTGATCGCGTCGACGTTCCCGACGTACAGTGCCTCCTACCTGGGCAACAGCGCATACACGGGCGTCAAGGGTCATCCGGCCCTGTACAAGGCGCGCCGCACCTCCACCTGGCACAGCAACACTCAACTAGATTCCACCATCACTTTGCATGGCTTCACGCTGACGAAGGACGACTCCAGCGTCGAGGCGGGGTATTCCGTGGTGATCGCAGACGCTGAAAGCACCGATGTCAACACATCCAAAGCAAGAGAGACTTTGACGTGGACCTCCAGCACGGGGAAGCCGTTGAGGCTCATCTCGGACTTGGGCAACTCGTGCAGCGCGCGGGAACCGGGCAAGAACGCGACGACGTATACATGCGAGCCAAATAACGCCGACGACAAGACGGGCACCCCCATCCTTGCCGTCGACAACCCCGACACCATGACGGTCAAGTGGAGCACCACCGGTCTGCAGGGCGTGGCCCTGGGCGTGATGATGTCCGGCGTGCAGGCCACCAGCACATTCAAAGCTGTTGATGGCGGTAGCCGCTATCGCGCGGGGAAGGAAGACAAGTTCGCCACCTCGGTGAAGCTCGCCGATGACAGCGAGACCAGGGTGACGGACGACGCTGGCAACCTCGCTGACGGCACCATGACGAAAGAAGCTACGGTCGACACCAATGACGTGGCCACGACATCCTGGAGACTGCTGAACTCCTACGGTGACCCGCAACCGTACGTGCTTGCCGATACGCCCGTCGGGGACACGGATCGCAGTATGTATGTCACCACCGTGGAATGCACGAATGGCGTCGAGAATTGCGATGGCAAGGTCGTCTATCAGGACGCCGAGGGCGAACCGGTCACTAATCGGAATGATGCGACTCAGGCCGTGGTGACCCCGGGCGTGGGCGACGACATCCACGTGACGTGGACGCACACCCCGATCGTCGCCACCTTGAACGGTTCGAAGACCGTCACCGGCGCGCCGGTGGACGACGATACCATCCGTCGGTTCTCTTTCACCGCGGAATGCACCAGTGGACAAGACGGAAAGCTGTATGGCGCGACTGGCGAGAACCTGACGGACAATTCCGCCGCTGTGAACGTCTCCGTGACTGGCAACGATACGAAGACGTTCAGGTTCCCGTCCGCTGGTGAGTTCGCCCTGCAGAAAGGCAAGACCTACACCTTCGAAATCAGCGAAGACGAAGGTGAGCTCGATGGCGTCGCCTATGACCAATCAACGTACATGGCCACTATAACGGTGAACGAGGATGGCACTCTCCGGACGACGTACACCAAGCAGTCCCAGGACGAGGCCACGGCCGAGAACGCCAACGACCCGGTTGCCGCGTTCACGAACACGGTGAAGACCGGGGCGACGGTGAAGGTGCAGGCCAAGAAGACCGTGACCGGCCGCAACTCCAACCAGGACTTCACCTTCCGCCTCACCCCGACGGAAAGCGCCAAGAATTCGGTCGAACCAAGCGGTGAGCTGTCCGCCACGGTCTTCGGCAAGAACGGTCAGATCGCAGAGGATGGCACCTCCAATCCTGTGTTCTTCACCGGAACAGGCGAAGACGGCCAGCCGACTGATGTGCTGACCTTCACCGAGGAAGGCACGTACACGTTCAACGTGTCCGAGAATCAGGTGAACACGGGCTGGACGGCCGCTGAGACGAACCCAGGGCAAGTCACGTTCGATGTGGAGAAAAACGAGAAGGATAACAAGCTCCATGTGTATGTGACCAGTGCCGACGGCAAAAAGGTTGAGTACAGCGCGGACAAGCCCCTCACGCTGAATTTCACGAACACCTATGACGCCACCACGACGACCAGCTTCTCCGTGAAGAAGACCGTCGACGGCAATGATCCCGCCAACGGTCAGAAGTTCGACTTCACCCTCGAGGGAGAGAAGGAAGACACCCCGATGCCTGGCGAGGGCGGAACCGCGACCAGCACTGACGGCGCCCAGATTGGCACCTTCGGCAAGATCACGTACCATCTGAAGGACGCGGGCAAGACCTACACGTATGTCATTTCCGAGAAGGATCCGGGTGAGAAGTGGATCAAGGCCGGAGACGTCACAGTCACCGTCGAAGTCGGCGAGGACAACGGCGACGGCACTCTGGACACGCCTGTGGTGACATATTCGAGCCACACCCAGGACGGTGATGCGGCCCTGTTCAACAACACGGAGAAGCAGGAGGTCGCTTCGGGTTCCTTCAACGTGCGCAAGGTCGTGGCCGGCGATGCCGCGAACCAGGCGCCCGAGGAAGGCTATCAGGTCCAGTGGCAGTGCGTGGACTCCATGGCAGGGAATTGCAAGGAAGGTAGCCGTAAGCTAGATCTCGTCAAGAACGGTGATCCCGCCCAGTCCAATACTCAGTTGCCTGCCGGCACCTGGGTGGAGATTTCCGAGGTCAACAAGCCCGAGGCTCCTGCTGGCACGGAATGGGGTAGCGTTTCCTATGCCCTTCTCGATGAGAATGGCAGGAAGACTCCTCTCGGGGAAGGCGACAAGTTCCAGATCGTGGCTGGGAAGAACATCCAGGTCGTGGTGACGAACACGCTCAAGATCGCGGGTGGACAGACCGGCTCGTTCCGTGTGACCAAGCAACTCGAAGGCCCCGAGGACGCCGTGGCGAAGCTGGAGGGCACCAAGTTCTCCATCATTTACTCCTACAAGCTGGGCGATACGGATATGTCTGGCAAGCTGGACCTGCAGACCGGGAAGGCCGGCGAGCCCGCCGCGGACAACGGGAATGTCCTGCAACTGCCCGCGGGCACCGAGGTGACGTTCGACGAGCAGTTGAGCGTCGCGGCCCCGGAGGGCACCGAGTGGGAGCCGGTGCGGTACTCGCCTGACAAGACCATCACCATCAAGGCGAACGAAGTGATCGACGTGACGGTGACGAACACGCTCAAGATCGCGGACGAGCCGACCGGCACGTTCTCTATCCAGAAGCAGTTCTCCGCTGATCCGGAGCTGTTGACGGACGCGGTGAAGAATGGTGAGTACACGGTCAAGTACTCGTACATGGACGGTGAGCACGGCCAGCGGTACAAGGAGATCACGTTCGATGCCGACAATACTCCGGAACTCAGCGAGCAGCTGCCCGCCGGCACGGTGGTCACGTTCGAGGAGGAGACGTCCCGTCCCGACGCGCCGGAAGGCACGCATTGGGGCGAACCCCAGTTCTCTCCGAAGACCGTGACGATCCAAGCCGGGAAGAACCGGAACATCATCGTGACCAACCCGTTGGCCAAGGACTGGATTCCGACGCCCGACCCGGGCACGAAGACCTTCAACTGGGATCCCGGCAGGAAATACCTCTCGGGCCGCGCCCTGAACGAGGGCGAGTTCCGGTTTGAGCTGTGGAAGGCCGACGAGAACGGCAACCCGGTCGGAACCGAGCCATACAGGACCGCGACCAACACGGTCGACGCCACCAACCCGCATTACGGCGACTTCGCGTTCACCGACCTCATGCAAAACGTGGACGTGCCCGTCACGTATGTGCTCAAGGAAACCCAAGGCGACCTCGCGGGAGTCACGTATGACCCGCGCACCTACGTGGTCACGCTCACCATCGGCAAGGACAGCAACATGGTGACGGCGAGCTTCTCGCCCAACCTGTATCCCGACAACGTGGTGTTCCAGAACCATTACACCCCCGAGCCCGAGAAGCCGGACACTCCGGATCCCGACGTCCCTGACCCGGACGAGCCCGACACTCCGGATACTCCCGATACTCCGGATGAGCCCGATACCCCGGATACCCCGGACCAGCCGGACACTCCGGATCAGCCCAGCAAGCCGGACAACAACGGCGGCAACAACGCCAATCAGCCTCAGCCGTCCCACCCGACGCTGAGCCAGACCGGCGTGGCGATCGCGTCCGTCGCGGGCGTGCTTGTGCTGCTCGCTGCGGCTGGCATCGCGCTGGCCATCGG
Organism: Bifidobacterium sp. LH_730; assembly: GCF_056355835.1. Classification (NCBI taxonomy): domain Bacteria; kingdom Bacillati; phylum Actinomycetota; class Actinomycetes; order Bifidobacteriales; family Bifidobacteriaceae; genus Bifidobacterium; species Bifidobacterium sp. LH_730. The sequence goes on along the minus strand of NZ_JBKETB010000005.1, from coordinate 167,579 downwards.
CCGGCGTAAGGCGCGCCGCTAAACAGAGCGAGGCTATGAGAGTCGGCCCCGAGGAACCATTCCCCGGGGCCGACTCTCCCGTATCCGAACCAGTTCCGCAGCCGTATCCGTAACCGTTCCACTTTCTTCTTCACCAAGGACCCGTCATGAACCGTAGCCGTTCTTTCAGCCGCGTGGAGATCCGTTATCTCCGCTCCCTGCCTGCCGTGGCGAGCGTCACCTCCACGCGTATCACCTATTCCGACGCTTTTCGCGCCTCCGCGACCGCGCGGTATCTCGCGGGCGAAAGCCCGGTCAAGATCTTCCGTGAGGCTGGCCTCGATCCGCAGCTCATCGGATACAAGCGCATCGAACGGGCCTTCGCCAGATGGAAGACCCAAAGCCAGCCGACGCCCAAGGGCCGGGAAGGCGCATTCGACTTCCGCCGACCCGTCGCCCCTCCTGTCTGCCAACCCGACGAGGATGACAGTGATGACCTGAGGGACCGGCTCATCGCCGAACAGGCGTTGCGCATCGCCTGGCTTCAGGAACGGGTGGAGGAACTGGAACAGAAGCTGGAGGTCGGGCAGACGCTGCCGCAGGCATGAGCGGTGGCGTCCTCGGCAAGGGACATGCCATCACCCATAAAAACGGAGACCATGTTCTGACACGTCGATGGGTTCATCGTGGGTTTCTGAATGGCAGGACCCCGGTTCTCCTTGTATGGAGGGCCGGGGTCTTGTGCGTGTGGAGTGGTCTACCGGCGTTTCACGGGGTCGTAGGTCCTGATGAGAACGCGGGTTCGGTAGGCGATGGCGGGGCCGGGTTCGTAGGGGGCGCGCCAGGTGTCGCATTCGCCGTCGGCGAGGATGGCGGCCATGCGCACGGCGGCGTTGTGGAGCCGGTAGTCGTGGATGTCGGTGCAGACCCTGGAGCGCCATGTCCTTGCGTGCCACGTGGGACGCTCGCTTTTGCCGTCGGTTCGGAGGCTGTTCCTGTCGAGTTGGCGCATGCCGCCGATGATCTGGTTGTAGGAGTCCTGGTCCGGGAAAAGCACGAGGACGATGGCGTCGCAGGTGAAGTCCGGGACGTCGTCCTCGCGCAAGAGGACGGGATGCCGTTGCAGTTCACTGGTCTGGTGGATGAAGGTGCGGGCGTGGGCGCGCGTGTCGTCGTACAGGCGCTCGGCCAATTCGACGGCCTCCGGGGGAATCGGGGAGCGGCCGTTCTCCCAGGCGCTCACCTTCCCGCGGCTCACGTGCAGGCGGGATGCGAAGTCGTCGGCGCTCATGCCGCTGGTCTCGCGCAGGAACCTGAGCCGTTCGGGGGTGCATTCGGTGAGTCGTTCGACCGTGCGCATCGCCTTGCGTTCCACGGGCATGGCCTTGAGCGCGGCGGCGAGCTCGTGCGAGTGCAGTCGGCGAAGGTCCCCGAGCTCGCGCTTCAGTTCGGGCAGGGGCCGGAACTGCATGAGGTGCAGGCGCAGCTTGCGCAGGCTGGTGGCGATGTCGTTTTCGTTCCTGTGGTTTCCGTCCATGTCAATCTCCTTTTTATCTGGAGCGGATGCGTTGCGGCATGATGCTATGCGGCCACGCGGCGTCGCGTGCGCATGGATCGTGTCGCGTGTTGGTGGGAGCTTGTGTGCGCATAGGGGGTGTCGATGGGACGTCCGTCCCGTCGTTGGTTCCAATGGAAAGGAGGTTCCGATGCGTCGTATTCCGGTGGATGCGGCTGCGTTGGGCGACATCCGTTTCGTGCAGGCCGAGGCGAGGAAGGACCGGGAGGGCAATCCGGTGCTCCGCGACGGCGTGCAGGTGCAGCGGGTGAGTCTGCTGGTCAGGCCCAAGGATGAGAGGCCGGAGGTGCTTGACGTGGACGTGGTGCGCGCCGACCCGGTGCACATGATGGAGAACGTGCGTGTGCGCTTGGGCGACCTGACGTGCACGCCGTGGACGGTCGAGGGGCGGTCGGGCATGACGTTCCGCGCCGCGTCGATCGACCCGCTCGGCGGGGACAACAAGTAGGCGGGACCACGGAGGAGGGGCGCGTCCCGATGCGGGCTGGCGCCCCTTTCTCGTCGGTCTTCGGATGGATATGGAGGCGATGAATCGTGTTTGGATTGACCGTGGGCCAGACTGTGGTGTTGGCGTGCGTGCTGGCGGTCGTGCTGGCCGTTGCGTTGACGGCGTGGCGTGCGTGGTGGGAGACGATGGAGAACCATAATACTGTCTGCGCGATCCTGGGGATCACGGACGAGTCCTGTCGTCGGGAGACGAGGGTGGGGTACGGGCGGTTCGGCCTGCCGTTCACGATGGGCCGGCCGAAGAGGATCCGGATCGTGGCGCCGGACAAGGCGATCCCGGGCATCAGGAGCATGAGACAGGCCGCGGACGCGGGCATACAGATTGCGTCGAGCCTGGGCATGCGCGAGAGCGTGGCCGACACCCGGCTGCGCGCGCATACGTGGGAGCTGACATGAGCCTTTGGCCGTTGCCATGGCGAAGAACCCGCCCCGGCGAGGAGAAACGCGGATTGCTGTGGTTCCGCGACGCCTTGTCGGGGCGGGTCCTGTCGTTTTCCGTGGGCCAACACGTGTTCGTGGCTGGCCAGACCGGATCCGGCAAATCATGGTTGCTGGACGCGCTGATCTCGCATCTCGTGTACGGGCCCGTGGCCGACGGACTGGCGTCGGTGCGCGGGGTCGACCTCAAAGACGGGGTCCAGTTCGAGCGATGGCGCGGCCGCATGGAGAGCTTGGCCACGAGCCTGGAGGAGACGGTCGCCCTGTTGGAGGAGGTGGACGGGGAACGGGAACGGCGCAACCTATGGCTGCGCGCGAAGGGATTGGAAAAGGTCGCCGAGGGCATGGGCCTGCCGTTCGTGTTCGTGTTCGTCGACGAGGCCGCCGAACTGTCGGGCGGAATCGGCAAGGAGGAACGCCAGCTGCAGGAACGGGCCATGCGCCTGCTGAGCCGGCTATTGCGACTAGGCCGCAGTGCGGGCGTCACCGTCGTGGCCGCGACCCAGGACCCCCGGAAGGACGCATTCCCCCTGCGCGACATGTTCCCCAACCGGATCGGCCTGTCTCTGGCCGACAGTAGCGAGTCGGTCATGCTCATGGGCGAGGACGCGGTCGAGGCCGGATGTGCGCCCCACGCGATTCCACTGTCCCGGCCCGGTACGGGCTACTGGTACGACCGCGAGCACCGGCAGGCGGTGCGTTTCCGCGTCGACGCATGACACCAAGCCTCGGGCTATATATATGGTGCGCGCATAGCGGCCTTTCATGGACCGGACCGAACAGGACGCGCTCAGGGCATGGCGCGAAGAACAGTACTCGCGCCGCCGCCGCTCTCAGGCATGGCTCATCGACCGGACCATGCGCGGGCACGGGGGAGCGACAGTCGGCGGGTTCGCGAGACCGCCTAGACCAGCCAGATGCGGGTGGCCCCTGGGTGTGACCGGCATCCGTCTCAACGGGGACAAGGCGTATGTGTCGGGCCTAGAGCATTGCGCCAGCCCGTGGTGCTGCCCAGTGTGCACGCCCATCATCCGCGCCCGTCGTGCCCGGGACCTGCACGCCACCATCCAATATTGGATCGGGGTGCCTGGCCGTTCGCTCGCGTTCGTGACCCTGACTGTTCCCCACGGGGCGCGCGACATGCTGGCGGACATGATCACCCTGGTCGGGCCCGCGTGGAGCAGGCTCGCGGGAAGCCAGCAATGGAGGGACCTGCGCGGGAAGGCGGGGATCCGCCACTACGTGCGCTGCATGGAGACCACCTGGAGCCTCAGACACGGATGGCACGCGCACCTGCACGTCCTGCTCTACCTCGACCGGCCCCACGATCCCAAGCGACTCCAACGGAGCCTGCTCGACCTATGGGCGCGGAATGTGCTGGCCCTGGCCCCGGAGCGCCGTCCGCCATCGAAACGGCACGGCGTGCTCGTCGAGACCACCGGGGACGCGCGGGAGGCCGACGGACTGGCCGATTACCTGGCCAAAAGCCCGGACCGACGTGACCTGGCCAGCGAGATGACGCGCGCCGACCGCAAGCACGGACGTGGGGACAGCCTCGCCCCGTTCCAGCTCCTCGACCGACCCGTCATCGACTCATTGGGCAAGCCACGCGTGCAAAGGCTTTGGCTCGAATACGTGGACGCCACATGGCGACGCCGCACCATCACCTGGAGCCGCCGCCTCCGCGCCGACACCGGCCTGAACGACGTCGAGCAGACCGACCGGCAGATCATCGACCAGACCATCCACGGCACCGAGGCCATCGCCCTGACCCACCACGAATGCAAAACCCTCATGGCCAACCCCAACATCCTCAGTCACGTCCTGCAGAAAACCGAAACTGGAGAAATACCACTTGCACTCGACTTGATCGATGCTGTGCTCGACGACGAGACCAAGCGATGAGCATTCCGACGCGATACTGATCTAGCCTTATGCGCGGCTGCCTGCGTGCGCGGCCCTGAAATCGGGCACAAATCGGGCACATCGCCGCACAACTCACCGCATTCCAACGTGTCCCAGCGTGTACAACGAAAGGTCTATAATCGTTGAAAACAAGCCAAAAACAGGAGCAACGCATGTCAACGCAAAACAGCGTGACATGTGCCCGATATGACAGAAGGTCGAGGGTTCGAATCCCTTCGAGCCCACGAGAACGGTTGGAATTCCAAGGATTTCCGCCGTGTTCGTTCTTGACGTCGCTGTCATCGGGCACAAATCGGGCACATCACTACGAGCAGTCACGCGGTATTGGCGTGCTCATCGACCCACTGTCGCACGTCCTCGGGCCTACGCGTGAGCCAGGGGTATCGGACGCGATCGAAGTCTCGGATAAGACGATCCGCCGGGATGTCCTCTGCCGTTCCCGGCACAGGGGCCTTCCGTCAAAGCGCCGCCAGCGTCAGGTTATGGGGGAAAGCCCTGATAAACCCCTGAAAACCGCGGGGAAAAGCGGAATGCGGGTTCATAATGAAAGTATGAGGCTGACACGGAGCGCAAACGCGATGAAGCGGGCGCCAAGACGGGCGATGATGACGCCGCTCGCCGCGGTGCTGGCCATCGTATGCGTGGTGTTCGCGGTGGCGATGCCCGCGCAGCGCAGCTCCCCGTCCCTCGCCGTTCCGGTGACGATCGCGCACCGTGGCGATGGCTCAGCTCCCGAGAATTCCGTGCGTGCCATCGAACAGGCTGGTCTGCGTGGCGCCGACTATGCCGAGATCGATGTGCGTCTGACCCGCGACGGCGTGCCTGTCGTCTTCCATGACCGGCGCACCGGGCGCCTCGCCGCCGACGGGCGAGACCGGCTGGTTTCGGCGACGAATCATCGCGCCCTGTCCCGCATGCGCATGTCCGCCGACGGCCGCGGCTATCACGTGCCGACGCTGGCGCAGGCCATCGCTGCCGCGAGCCGTGTGCCGGGCGGGAAATTCGGTCTGCTGCTTGATCTCAAAACCGACAACCGCCATGCCCCGCGTGTGGCGCGAACCGTCGTCCGCGAGATCGACCGGGCGGGCTTCGCCGGACGGACCATGCTGATGTCATCGAACCAGCATGCGCTGGATATGGTGCGTCATCTGCGCCCCGACTGGACCGTCGGATGGTTCTGCCGTGACCTGCCGACAGCCGCGCAGGGCATCGCCGCGTCCGTGGATTTCATCGTGGTGCGTCAGCGCTGGATCGTCCGCCCGCTGACCGCCGAGGCACATCGTCACGGCGTCGCCGTGTTCGCTGGCGCGATCCGCGAGCCCGACGAACAGCGACGCTGTCTGCGCCTGGGCGTCGACGGTGTGATGGGCGGCGATGCGCAGGCGATGCGCCGGGTGACGGACGAATACCAAAACGCATCCGGCGCGCGTGCGTAGGTCGCGTTGCACCATGCTGGCGCCTCCATGCCGGAGAGGCATCGCGACGGCATGCCGCATGCGGCTTTCTCTGATACCGGAACACGCGCATCCCGGCCGGATGCGCTGAGGTAATCTGCCCGAGGCGGCCGCGGTCGGCGGCGCACGGAGGCGGATATGACACTGGAAACCGAACGCGCGGCGGATACTGCTGATACGGCGACCCCTGCGGCAAGCCCCATTGCGAACTCCGCGGTGTCCGGGCAGCGGCCCGTGGGCGCGGGCGCGGCCTCTGGCAACGGGCACGACCATCTCGAGCGCAAGATGGAATCGCGGCATCTGACGATGATCTCCCTCGGCGGCGTCATCGGCACCGGACTGTTCCTGAGCTCGGGCCAGACCATCCACCAAGCCGGTCCGCTCGGCGCGATCCTCGCCTACGCCATCGGCTCGCTGCTCGTCTACTTCGTCATGCTCTCGCTCGGCGAACTCTCCGTCGCGATGCCATATGCCGGCAGCTTCCACCTCTATGCCAAGCGTTTCATCGGCCCCGGCACGGCTTTCACCATCGCGATCCTCTACTGGCTCAACTGGGCCGTCGCGCTCGCCTCCGAATTCACGGCGGCCGGGCTGCTCATGCAGCGATGGTTCCCCGGCTCGCCCACCTGGGCGTGGTCGGCGGCCTTCATCGCCGTCGTCTTCGTGCTCAACATCCTGTCCGTGCGGCTCTACGGCGAGGCGGAGTTCTGGTTCGCCTCGATCAAGGTCTTCGCCATCGTCGCGTTCATCGTCGTCGGCCTGCTTGCGATGTTCGGCGCGATCCCGATCGCCGGGCGCACCACGCCGCCGATGTTCGGCAATCTTGTCGCGGGCGGCGGCTTTCCCAACGGCGCGCTGCCGGTGTTCTCGACCCTGCTGACCGTCGTGTTCGCCTTCTCCGGCACCGAGGTCGTGGGCGTCGCTGCCGGCGAGACCCGCGATCCAAGCCGTGCGATCCCCAAGGCCGTGCACACCACCGTGCTGCGGCTCGCGATTTTCTTCATCGGCTCCATCGCGGTGATGGCGGCGCTGATTCCCTGGCATCAGGCGGGCGTCGACACCAGCCCCTTCGTGTTGGTCTTCCAGAGCATCGGACTGCCTTTCGCCGCCGACATCATGAACTTCGTGGTGTTGACGGCCGTGCTGTCCGCCGCGAACTCGGGGCTCTACGTCTGCTCGCGCATGGTGTGGTCGCTGGCCCGCGAGCGGATGATTCCGCACGCGCTCGCCCGCACGAATTTCCATGGCGTGCCCGGCTATGCGGTGCTGTTCTCCATGGCAGGCAGCCTGCTGGCGCTGCTGTCGTCGGTCGTCGCCGCCTCGACGGTCTACCTGGCGCTGGTCGCCGTCTCCGGCCTGGCGACGTTGGTCGTGTGGATGTCGGTGTCCGTGTGCCATATCCGCTTCCGCAGGCAGTGGGTGCGTTCTGGCCGCTCCGCTTCGGAGCTCGGCTACCGGGCGCCCGGATATCCCTTCGTGCCATGGGCGGCGCTGGTCATGTGCGTCGGTGCGCTGGTGCTCGTCGCCATCGACCCGTCGCAGCGTTCGACGCTGGTCTATATGGTGCCGTTCGTCGCGCTGTGCTACGTGGTGTATCACATCGTGGCGGCGGTGCGGCGTCGGCGCGGGGAGGAAACGGCCGCCGGCGCCGCTGATGCCGCCGAGGCGGACGGTCGGTAGGTATAGTGGTCCGTGGAAGCGGCCGTCGCCGCGATACCGATGAAAGGATTCCTATGAACGACAAGCTGGAAGAAGTCGCTACCTCCTATGCCCCGACCGCGCTGGGCGCCTATAGCCAGGCCGTGAAGGCCAACGGCTTCGTGTTCGTCTCCGGCCAGCTGGGCATCGACCCGGCCACCGGCGAGCTTGCGGGCGAGACCGCGGGCGAGCAGGCCGCGCAGGCTCTGAAGAACATCAAGAACATCCTCGACGCCGCGGGCTCCGGCATCGAGAACGTCGTGCGCGCCACGATCTACATGAAGAACGTCGAGGACTTCAAGGAGATCGACGCCAAGTACGCCGAGGTCTTCATCGGCTCGATCAAGCCGGCCCGTTGCGCCTTCGGCGGCAACGACATCCCCAAGGGCGCGCTCGTCGAGATCGACGCCATCGCCGTCTGCTGAGCGGTCTGCCCGTTTCCGCCGATACGGTTTTCCGCACACCAACGAAGCCCATGCGGAAAACCGTACTCGAAGGATATGCTTCAAATACGTTTTTCCGCAGAGTAATGGTGTTCGTGCGGAAAACCGTATCGGAAGAACCATCTATATGTACGGTTTTCCGCAAGGGGCCGTTGGCCTGCGGAAAATCGTACGTATAGCGGAAGGGAATTATGTGCGCGGCCACCGGCTATCGAGGGTCGGCACCCCGGCATCCATCAGTTTGCGGATGAGCGGATTGACTTGCGTGACCTCTTGGTAATCAAAGCGGATGATCGTCGTGGCTCCTGCGCGGCGGAGGCCCTCCTCGCGCTCGCGTTCGTCATGGACGGTGCGACGGACGGAACGCCCGCCGGTCATGCTGGGGTCCGCATATTTGGCCATGCCGTCGTATTCGGCGACGATGACGCGTCCGTCATGCAGCCGCCATACGAAATCCGCGCGGTATCGGTTGCGCGGATTCGCCGGATCGGCCACCTCCACTTGTAATTCCGGCGTCGCAAAACTGTTGTCGATGATGATGCCCCGCGCCAGTGATTCGCCGCCATTCTCGCTGCGGCCGTCGGCATGGTGGAGCAGTCGCAGCACCGGGCCGCAATCGACCGGCATGCCATCGCAGATTTCCAACACATCGTTGTGCGTGACCTTTCCTTGGCGTAATGCCGAATCAAACATGGCCAATGCGGTGGCGAATGGATATTTAAGTCCGCAATCGACCAGCGTGCGTGCCACCGGAGTGACGCTGAGGCCGCCGATGCACTCGCGATCCACGCGCGGCATGTGGATGCGATCGAGCGGCTGACGTGTGCGATCCTTTGCGGAGCCGGTGACTGCGATGGCGATGCGCCCGTTGTGCAGCGACCAGGTGTGTTCCAGTCCGTGGGCCGTTGCGGCGATCAGTCCGGCGAACACCCATATGCGGTGTTTTCGGTTCAGCGCCTGGGCGACGTGCAGCGAACGCTCCGGGAGACTCAACGCGGACCAATACGCGGACCGCGCGTAGATATTGCGGTAGGGATTCACCAATTCGCCGGCGTGCGCGCGTCGAAGCAGCGCGCGGCGCATGGGATCATCCTCGCCGAACGCACATCGATGCTCGCGTTCGGCGGTGTTCAGCAGCTGTTCCACGTGACTGTTGGCTCTCATGGAGCCGACCGTAGCGCGTTCCGGCAAATCGCAGGTGGGAATTAGGGCATTGTGGTCGGAGGCTTGCCCCTCGGCGTGTCGCGTCCATACGGGATTGGTCTTGGATTGGCTTGGCCTTTGCGGATACGGTTCTCCGCACGCCGACAGAGGGTATGCGGAAAACCGTCTCGGAAGGGTGCGATTCAGATACGGTTTTCCGCACGGCAACGGTGGCTATGCGGAAAACCGTATCCGAAGGAGTTGCTATATATACGGTTTTCCGCACGGGTTTCGTCGATGTGCGGGAAACCGTATTTGGGGCGCGGCTCGGAATGGAGCCACGGTGGGGCAGGGGCACCCGCAATGGAACTGGGCGGAGCCGGATCGGCCGGATCAACCGAACACGCGGGCGAGCCAGCGGCTCAGCAGGTCGGGCCAGATCTGCACGCACTCCTCGGGCGGCACGTCGTCGACCGCGGTCTCCTCGGTGCCCAGGCTCAGCCCGTGCGGTCCGGAGGGGAAGAGGTGCGCTTCGATCGGCACACCGGCGCGGCGTGCGGCGGCGATCAGCGCCAGCGTGTTCTCGACCGGCACAAGCTGGTCGGTGACCGTGTGCCACACGAAGATCGGCGGCATGTCGGCGGTGACGTGCCGTTCCAGGGACACGGCCTCGAGCATCGCCGCATCGTTGCGCCGCTCGCCCAGCAGTGCGTCGAAGCTGCCGCGGTGCGCGTATTCGCCCGAGGAAATGACCGGATAGGACAGAATCAGCGCGTTCGGACGGATATCGGCGGCCTCGAATCCGTGTTCGCGCGGCAGGACGCCGTTCCACTGGGTGGCCAGGTGGGTGGCGAGATGCCCGCCCGCGGAGAAGCCCATGACGGCGATGCGCTCCGGGTCGACTCCCAATTCGTCGGCGTGCGCGCGGATGAGGCGCATCGCCTCCGCGGCCTCGACCAGCGCCACGGGATAGCGCGAGGGCGCGCAGGAGTAGCGCAGCACGAAGGCGTGGTATCCCATGGCGAGCACCTTGAGCGCGATCGGCTCGGCCTCGCGGTCCGAGGTCATCTCGTATCCGCCGCCGGGCAGGATGAGCACCGCCGGCCGGGCGGGGGCTGGTTCCCGCCATGAGGGCCGGTCGATGACATATCCGGTGAGCTCGGCCTCGGTGCCGTCGATGCCTGCGATGGTGCGGATGGGGATGTGCATGGGTGCCTTTCGTCATTGAATGAGTTGCGTGTCTCCGTGATACGTGCCGCCGTGGACGTGCTGTCCGATGCGGGGCCGCGGCACGGTCATGAAGTCGCTTTCGGCCGGGCGTTGCATGCGCGCCCTGCATGGAGTGGCGTGCCTCGCGTCCTGGCGCATCGCATGATTTCGCCGGTTGGCATGCTGTGTGCGGCACTCCTTGGATTTCGATGACGTTCGGTATGTGTGAGGGCTCACATGCCATATCGCGACACGCCGGCCCGTGCCATCCTGTTAGGGTTCACAGTCCAGCAAAATCAGCATTCCCGTCATTGCAGTGCAGTAAGCGCTTGCGTAATGCAACATAAGCGCTTACTATTACGGGTGTGCAGTGATGCACAATGCAGTATCCCCTACAAGGAGGCAGAGGAGAATGAACAAACAATATGTGCGCAAGGGCTTGGCTCTGACCGCCGGCGTCGCGATGGTGGCCGGTCTGGCCGCCTGCGGCGGCGAGAGCAAGACCACCAGCGAACCCGAAAAGAAGGTCGACTGCTCCGCCTATGAGGTCTACGGAGACCTGAGCGGCAAGACCATCACCACCTACACCCCGTGGATCGATCAGGAAGGCGACGCCACCGTCCAGGCCTTCAGCGAGTTCGAGCAGTGCACCGGCGCCACCGTCGAGCACGAGGGCTCCCGCGATATGATCAACCAGCTGCCCGTGCGCGTCAAGGCCGGCTCGGCCCCCGACCTCGCGATGGTCGCCCAGCCCGGCTGGATCTCGACGATGGTCGACACCGGCAAGGCCGTGCAGCCCTCCGCCGAGGCCGAGGCCAATGTCGACAAGTATTTCTCCGAGGACTGGAAGAACTATGCCTCCGTCGACGGCGAACTGTGGGCCGTGCCGATGGACGCCGCGGCCAAGTCCTTCATCTGGTATTCCCCGAAGGCCTTCGAGGAGAACGGCTACGAAGTCCCGAAGACCTGGGATGAGATGATGGACCTCACCGAGAAGATCGCCAAGGACAACGCGGGCACGGATGTCAGGCCGTGGACCGTGGGCGTCGAGGACGGCGGCGGCACCGGCTGGCCGGCCACCGACTGGCTCGAGGACGCCGTGCTGCGCTTCGCCGGCGGCGACGTCTACGACAAGTGGATCAGCCACGAGATCCCGTTCAATGATCCGGCCATCCTCGATGCCTTCGAGAAGATCGGCGAGATCCTCAAGAACAACGACTATGTCAACGGCGGCTACGGCGACTTCCAGTCCATCGCCACGACCGCCTGGCCCGACGCCGGCATGTCGATCGTCGAGGGCACCGGCTTCATGATGCGCATGGCCGCCTTCTACCAGTCCAACTACACCGCGATCGATGACTCGATCGAGCTGTCCGAAACCGGCGACGCCTGGCTCTTCCAGATGCCCGGCAAGACCGAGGACGAGAAGGCCATGACCGGCGGCGGCGACTTCGCGATCGCCTTCTCCGATCGCCCCGAGGTGCTCGCCTTCCAGGCGTGGCTGGCCTCCCCGGAGTACGCCAACGCCCGCGCCGCGGCCCTGCCCGGATGGATCACCGCGAACAACGGTCTGGACGAGTCCCTGCTCAAGGCCGTCGACAAGGTCGCCTACGAGGCGCTGGTCGATCCGAACACGACCTTCCGCTTCGACGCCTCCGACGCGATGCCCGCCGAGATCGGCGCCACCACCTTCGCCAAGCAGATGACCGAGTACTTCGCCCAGGACAAGTCCGAGAAGGAAGTCCTCGACGCCATCGAGGAAGCCTGGGCCAAGATCTGACCTTGAGGGCATGAGGTGACGCAGGGCTGACCGTCGGCCGGCCCCGCCCGTCCCTCCGATCCAAGCCACGGCGCCATCGCAACCGATGGGCTCATAAGTGCGCCAAGACCACTTCGATGAGCTTGGCGCACTTTTTCATACCCTTTTTCCATCGCAATACACCGCAAGGAGGCGGTCATATGGATTTCCTATTGCATCCTGAGACCACCGGCGACAAACTGTTGGCCATGGTGGCGGCCATCCTGCTGTTCGTCGCGGTAGTCGCAATCATCCTCTTCATCACCAACCTTCCCAAGCGCATGCCCTCGTGGGGCGTCGCGATCATGTTCCTTGCCCCGGCGGTGCTGCTGATGGGCTTCGGACTGGTCTACCCCGCCATCGTCACGATCAAGGACTCCTTCTTCGGGCGCACCGGTTCCGAACCCGTCGGCTTCGCCAACTACGTGACGATCTTCTCCGACCCGCAGTTCCTGCGCGTGCTGCTCAACACCGTGCTGTGGACCGTGCTCGTGCCCGTGTGCGCCACCGTCATCGGCATGGTCTACGCGGTGCTCGTGGACCGCACCCGCTTCGAGAAATTCGCCAAGGCGCTCGTCTTCCTGCCGATGGCGATCTCCATGGTCGGCGCCTCGATCATCTGGAAGTTCGTCTACGACCAGCGCGTCGGCCTGCTCTCCGCCCTCTACGAAGGCGTCGCCAAGCTCTTCGGCCAGGACGTCACCGCCCCGCAGTGGCTGCTCAACTCTCCCGGCAACACCTTCCTGCTCATCTTCGTGATGATCTGGGTGCAGGCCGGCTACTGCATGACCGTGCTTTCGGCGGCCATCAAGGCCATTCCGGACGATGTGATCGAGGCGGCGCGCATCGACGGCGTCAACGCGCGGCAGATGTTCTTCCACGTCACGATCCCGATGATCCGGCCCACCATCGTCGTGGTGCTGACCACCGTGGCCATGGGCGGCCTCAAGGCCTTCGACATCGTGCGCACGATGACCGCCGGCAACTACAACACCTCCGTGATCGCGAACGAGTTCTACACCCAGTCGTTCAACAACCAGAACCAGGGCCTCGGCGCCGCGCTCGCCGTGCTCATGTTCGTGATCATCATCCCCGTGATCGTGTTCAACATCGTTCAGATGAGAAAGTCGCAGGACGTGAGATGAGCAAGGAAAAGACCAGGAAACTCACGCGGCAGGAAAAGGCCCTGATCCGCACCAAGAACAAGATCTCCTCCCCGATCGCCTCGGCGATCTCCATCGTCATCGCGGTGGTGTGGACCGTGCCGACCATCGGCCTGCTGGTCACCAGCTTCCGCGACAACCGCCGCGCGCTGTCGAAGACCGGCTGGTGGGAGTCCTTCCTGCCGGCCAACTGGGGCGACTTCGGCATCGGCAACTACGAATCCGTGCTCACCGGCGGCTATAACCTCAGCGCCTACTTCGTCAACTCCTTCGTCATCACAATCCCCGGCGTGCTCATCCCGATCACGCTGGCGCTGCTGGCGGCCTACGCCTTCGCCTGGTGCGATTTCAAAGGCAAGAACATCCTGTTCGTGTTCATCTTCGCGCTGCAGGTCGTGCCGATCCAGGTGACGATGGTGCCGCTGCTGAGCCAATACGTCAACTGGGGCCTCAACAACACCTTCTGGGTGCTGTGGCTGTCCCACACGATGTTCGGCCTGCCGCTGGCCATCTTCCTGCTGCACAACTTCATGGTCGAGATCCCGCGCGAGCTGGTCGAGGCCGCCCGCGTCGACGGCGCCGGCCATGTGCAGGTCTTCCTCAAGGTGATCCTGCCGCTGATGACCCCGGCCATCGCCTCCTTCGGCATCTTCCAGTTCCTGTGGGTGTGGAACGACCTTCTGGTGGCGCTCGGCTTCGCCGGCAACACCCCGGCCACCGCCCCGCTGACCTCGCGCCTGTCCGATATGGTCGGCTCCCGCGGCTCGGCGTGGTATCTGCTGGCCCCCGGCGCGTTCATCGCGATGCTGGTGCCCGTGGCGGTGTTCGTGTTCCTGCAGCGCTACTTCGTGCGCGGCATGCTCGCCGGCGCCGTGAAGGGATGATCCGATGATCGACAACCGATTCAAGGCGGTGCTCTTCGATCTGGACGGCGTGCTCACGCCCACCCTGATCCTGCACAAGGCCGCCTGGAAGCAGCTTTTCGACGAGGCGCTGCCCGCCGATGTGGCGCCATACACCGAGCGGGACTACCTGACCTATGTGGATGGCAAGCCGCGCTATGACGGAGTGGCGGCGCTGCTGGAAAGCCGCGGCATCGAACTGCCGTGGGGAGACCGCGAGGACGGGCCGGACGAGCAGACCGTGTGCGGCCTCGGCAACCGCAAGAACCTCGAGTTCGAGCGGCTGCTCGCCGAGCAGGGCATCGAGCCCTACGCCGACGCCGTCGACGTGGTCCGCCACCTGCGGGCGGCGGATATCGCCACGGCCGTGGTCTCGAGCTCCCGCAATGCCCGCGAGGTGCTTGAGGTCGCCGGCATCATCCAATACTTCGACACCATCGTCGACGGCAATGTGCGCGCCGAACAGGGACTCAAGGGCAAGCCCGCCCCTGACACCTATGCCTATGGCGCGCAATTGCTCGGCGTGCCGGTCGAGCAGGCCGTGGTCGTCGAGGACGCGCTCTCCGGCGTCGCGGCCGGACATGCCGGTGGCTTCGGACTGGTCGTCGGCGTCGACCGGGGCGTCGGCCGTCAGGCGCTGCTGGACAATGGCGCGGATGTCGTCGTCGACGAACTCGTCGAGCTCGTCGGCGGCGGGTCCTCCGACGACTGCCGCAAGGCCGGGGCCGGCGTCGGTTCCCAGGGCTTCGCCGATCCGCTCGAACCGGAGCGGTATCCGATCGACCCCTGGACGCTGACCGAGGTCGGCGCGCCCACCGCCACCTCCGGCACGCTGTTCTCCGTGGCCAACGGCAATGTGGGGCTGCGCGGCGAGGCCGGAGTCGAACGCAACTTCGGCAATGGCACCGTGCTCGGCGGCTTCCACGAGACCTTCCATATCAAGCACGCCGAGCTCGCCTATGGCTTCGCCAGGATCGGCCAGGTCATCCAGGAGGTGCCCGACGCCACCGATTTCCATATCACGGTTGACGGCGTGGCCCTTGGGGAGCCCGAGGAGGAATCTCAGTCGTTGGACATGCGCGCCGGCACGGCCAGCGTGCGCCAGGTGCGGCGCGACGGCAACGGCCGCCTGGTCGAGGTGACCGTCACCCGCATGGCCGCGTTGTTCCGCCCCGACCTTGTGCTGTCCTCGCTGACCGTCCGCCCGCTTGAGCTTGGCGGCGAGGGCGCGGCCGAGATCGTGGTGTCGGCGCCGCTCAACGACCATGCGCGCGCCATCGTCGATTCCGACGATCCACGCAAGGCCAACACCGCGGTGGGCGGCGGCCTCGAGGAGGTCGCGCTTGGCGAGACCGCCGGTGCCGAGGGGCGTGAGGTCCGCGCCTGGCGTTGCGTCAATTCGCGCCTGGCCATGGCCCTTGGCGTCGCCCAGTTGGTCGACGGAGCCGAGGCGACGGGCTCGCAATGGTCCGCCCGCGTCGGGGCCGATGGCGCGATGTGCGTCGAACGTATCGTGTCCTATCAGACCTATCCGATCGATCCCAAGGGCGTGAACGACGGGCTGGTCGTCAACGGCGAGCAGGACCCGGCGCCGCTGGCCGAACGTTGCGCGTCCGGATTGGCCGAGGCGCTGGCCGAGGGGCCGGAGGCGTTGCGCCGGGCGCAGCGCGCATGGCTCGATGACTACTGGCATCGCAGCGATATCGAGGTGTCGGCCGAGTCCGGCGCCGGCGATGGCGTTGCCAGCGGCGCGGTCGACGGCGCCCGCATCCAGCAGACGATCCACTGGGAGCTGTTCCAGCTGGCGCAGGCCACCGCGCAGACCCGCAACGGCGTGCCCGCCAAGGGACTGAGCGGCTCGGGATATTCCGGACACTACTTCTGGGACACCGAGGCCTTCGTCGTGCCGTTCCTGACCTACACCGAGCCCGACAAGGCCCGGCTGGCGCTCGGATACCGTCACCGGATGCTCGAAGCGGCGCGCAAGCGTGCATGCGCGATGAACCTCGCCGGCGTGCTCTATCCGTGGCGCACGATCAACGGCGAGGAAGCGGGAGCGTATTTCCCCGCCGGCAGCGCGCAATACCACATCGACGCGGACGTGGCCTATGCCACGGCGCAATACGCCTCGGTTTCCGGCGACCTCGACTTCCTCGCCGCGCAGGGCGTCGATATCCTCGTCGAAACGGCGCGCATGTGGGCCGACCTCGGCTATCACGGCGCCGACGGCGCGTTCCATATCGACGATGTGACCGGACCGGATGAATACACCGCCATCGTGGACGACAATATGTACACGAACGTCATGGCGGCCTTCAACCTCGAATCGGCGGTGACGGCGCTGCGCACGCTCGACGAGCGCGACCCCGAGGCCGCGCAGGCCGCGCGCGCACGGCTCAACGTGCGCCCCGGCGAGGAGGAGGCGTGGGCGGCCGCGGCGGCGGCGATGTGCATCCCCTTCGACGAGGGACGCGGCATCCACAAGCAGGACGCCCGGTTCCTCGAGAAGGAGGTCTGGGACTTCGAGCACGACACGGCGCGCCCGCTGCTGCTGCACTACCATCCGCTCAACATCTACCGCAAGCAGGTGCTGAAGCAGACGGATGTGGTGCTGGCGCTCTACACGCGCAGCGAACTGTTCGACGCGGCGGTGAAGAAGGCCGATTTCGACTATTACGATCCGCTGACCACCGGCGACTCCACGCTGTCGGCGGCCTCGCAGTCGATTCTCGCCGCCGAAGTCGGATATGCGGACAAGGCGATGGATTACTTCCTGCAATCGCTGTTCACCGACATCGCCGACCTGCACCACAACACCTCCGACGGCGTGCATCTGGCGTCGGCCGGCGGCGTGTGGATGACGCTGGTGGCCGGCTTCGGCGGCCTGCGCGACTCCGGTCACGCGCCGTCGCTCTCCCCGCGTCTTCCCGATGGGTGGAAGTCGATGAGCTTCCATCTGACCGTGGGCGGCAGCCTGCTCAAGGTGATCGTCGACCACACCGGCGTGGACGTGCGCCGCATCGAAGGCGGGCCGGTGTCGCTGATCGTCGAGGGCGAGACGGTCACGGTGTGAACCGTGCCGTGCCAATGCCAGGTCCCGTCGGCAGCCTCCGCCGGCGGGACCTTCCCATGCGCGGGAATATCGGGGGACAATTCGGGGCGGCGCAAAGCACGCCCCGGAATGCGGTCGCGCGCAGGTCGGACCGCCGGCTGGGTCCATTCAGGCTCGCGGCTGGGTCGACTCTCGGTCGATGAGACGGGTGGCGAAAACCGTGTTCTCGGGTTGCGTGTGCCCTTCGAGCGCGTCCAGCAGCATCTGCGCGGCGCGCGCTCCCTGTTCGTGCACAGGCTGGGCCACCGTGGACAGCCCGAGGGTCTCGGACAACGTGTGCCCGTCGATGCCGATGACCGACACATCGCGGCCGACCTCGAGACCCATCTCCCGCACCGCGCGCATCGCGCCGAAGGCCATTTCGTCGGAGGCGACGAAGACGCCGGTCATATCCGGTCGGCGAGTCATCAGCCGCAGCATCGCCTGATATCCGCCCTCGGCCGTCATCATGGTCACCTGTTCGTCCAGGTCGTCCGAATGCGGCAGACCCGCGGTCAGCAGCGCGTTGGTCCAGCCGTTGCGCCGCCGCTGGGTCGGCTTGTTCGCGTTCTTGCCGGGCATGTCGTCGACGCTGGAGATGTGGCCGATCACCGTGTGCCCCAGCTCGATGAGGTGCGCGCAGGCCTTCTCCGCCGCCTCTTCGTCGTCGATGCCCACATAGGGGAAGCCCGGCTGCATCGTCGAGAGAAACACGGCCGGCATATCCAGGGACCGCAGCTGCTCGCTTTCCTCGAGGTTGAGATAGATCGAGGCGGCGATCACCGCATCGACGCGACCGCGCAACACATTGATATCGATGGGTGCTCGCGGGCCCTTGAAATCGGGCAGCGAATAGACCAGCACGTCGAAGTCGTTGTCGCGCAGCGTCGACTCGGCGCCTTCGAGGGCCGTGGAGAAGAACCAGCGCGAGATATCGGGCATGATCATCGCGATCGTACCGGTGTGCCCGGAGGCCAGCGTCGAGGCGCTGTGGGAGGGGATATAACCCAACCGGTCGGCGATGTCGATGATATGGCGGCGCGTTTTCTCGCCCACGCCCGGCTTGCCGCGCAGGGCGCGCGAGACCGAAGCCGTCGACACGCCGGCGGCCTTCGCCACATCATCAATGCTTACCAACACACGATAAATTATGCCAAAAGGTCTGTTCGTTTCAAAGGAGAGGCAATATGGAAAACGCTTACGTTTCGCGGGCTCGCGGCGGTCGCATGGCGGTGTTCGGGGATTCCTACAGCGCCGGCGCCACCGATGCGCG
This sequence comes from Bifidobacterium sp. LH_730, assembly GCF_056355835.1. NCBI lineage: Bacteria > Bacillati > Actinomycetota > Actinomycetes > Bifidobacteriales > Bifidobacteriaceae > Bifidobacterium > Bifidobacterium sp. LH_730. Next base: position 148,979 of record NZ_JBKETB010000005.1, on the reverse strand, counting down.
CGGCAACTCCGACGGACCGGTTATGCCCGTGGAGAAACGATGGTGGCGCTACGTCGCCGAAGCACTGGGCCATGGGTTGGGTGACGTCGACTGCTATGCGCGCAATGGCGCGGGTTTCGGCGGCATGGAACCTGGCAACACCTTCGCGGCGCAGCTGGCGGTCGCTCCGCGCGGCGATGACGTGACGACCGTGCTGTTGGCCGGCGGTCGCAACGACGGGCATCCGGGCTGGCAGCGCGGCGATGTGCGTGCGCTGTGCGGCGCCTGGCTCGACGAAGCGGCCGCGAAGTTCCCGGCCGCGCGGATCATCGTCATCCCGTTCCTCTGGGACTGCGGTTTGTGGCGGATGAACGCCGATCATTGCCGCAACCGCCGCGCCATGCTCGACGCATTGGCCTCCTGGGCGCATCCCGAACGTTTGATTGTGGTGCCGGGGGCTTGGCAGTGGTTGTGGGGTGTGCGCGAGGCCTACGGCTGCTACCTGCATCCCAATGAGCTCGGGCATCGGCTGCTGGGCGCGCATGCGGTTTCCGCGCTGCGCGGCGGCGGCATCGAGTCCGACCGAGCATGGCGTGTGCCGGTGGATGAACCGTGGGGCTGCGGCGAAAGCGTGTTCCGTTTTTCCGGCGGCTGCGCGGCGTGGGAGCTCGATGTGGCGTTGCGCGGCGAGACGGCGCTCTCCAGCGGGGCCACGCTGGGTTGCCCGGTCGCGGCGCCCGATTGGATGGACCTGCCCGAGGCATGGGGCGAGGTGCTGGCGATCGGCTCGGACGGGGGAGTGCTGCCCGTGGTCGGTCTGGTTGGCGTCGTGGCCGCGCAGGCCGACGCCACCGGCGATCCGGACGCCAATCCACGCAAAACCGCCGGCGGTCTGCGCGTGGTCAACCGCGGCGTCGGCGAGCTGCATCTGCCGGCCGGCGCGCGGCTGCGCATGCGCACGACTCCGATCCCGTTGATGGGTTGATGGCGTTGCGAGCCCGGTACGTTTCTGAGCAGCCCAACGAGGGGTGTGCGCAGAAACGTACGCTTAGCGGTTGCAGGAGTACGATTCTGCGCAGCCGGTTCATGGGACTGCTCATATTCGTACGCCTGGAAGTCGTCAGCGTACGTTTGTGGGCAGGGTGTTCGTTAGGATGCGCAAAAACGTACTCAGGGAGCGGGGCGGGGCACTGTCCCGGAGCTGCGAGGTTAGAGTAACCGGTATGAGGATGTGGGTGACGAGGGCGCGCGACGACGACTCGGGGCTGGAACTGGCGCTGAGCGAGGTGCCGGTGGGTGGAGCGAGGTCGCTGTTTGGGGTGCCGGCCATCACCGTGCGCGACGAGGCACGATACCAGACCATCGACGGCTTTGGAGCGTCGATCACGCAGGCCACCGCATATCTATGGAGCCAGCATCTGACCGAAAACCGCCGCGCCGCGCTGCTCACGGACCTCTTTGACCCAGCGAATGGCATCGGGCTGACGCTGCTGCGACAGCCGGTCGGCCCCAGTGACCATGTGACCCATCCGTATTCCTTCCTGAGACGGCTGCCGGACCCGCGCCTGAAATCCCTGGACTTCTCATATGAGGAGCGCGAGATTCTGCCCATGGTGACCGCTGCGCGCGACACGGCGTTCGCCGGCGGGCGGGACCTGCGCGTCATCGCCAGCGCGTGGAGCGCGCCGTGGTGGATGAAGACGAATCTGCATACGCTCGGCGTGCGCCCCTGGCTGCGGGTGCCCGGCCACCTGCGCCGGCGTGCCTATGGACCGTATGCCGAATATCTCGCGCGCTTCGCCGAGACCTACGAGCGGCACGGTGTGCCCGTGTTCGGCATCACGCCGGTGAACGAACCGGATAACGCGCAGTCGCTGTGGCCGAGCATGGCGATGAGCCCTGCGGAACAGGCCGCGTTCATCGCGCGTTATCTGCGGCCGGCGCTGGACCGGCACGGCCTGAAGGATACGCGGATCATGTGCTGGGACCACAACTATTCGACCGGCCGGCATCCCAAGGGCGCGTTCGTGCGCGAGCTCTACGCCGACCGCGCGGCGCTCGCGGCCTGCGATGGCTCGGCGTGGCATTATTACGGCGGCTCGGCGCGCACGATGAGCGAGATCCACGAGGTTTGGCCCGACAAAGGGATATGGGTGACCGAGGCGTCAGGCGGCGACTGGGGCCCGCGCAACTGGCGCGGCGCGCTGATGGGCATGGCGCGGCGCACGATCGCGATGCTGAACAACTGGGCGCAGGCCGTGCTCTACTGGAACGTCGCGCTCGACACCGAGGGCGGGCCGGACCATTATTACCTGAAGAACCAGCGGCGGCATTCGCAGAACCGTGGGCTCGTCACCGTTGACCGCGGCACGCGCAACTATATAACGAACGCCGATTATTACGCCATCGGCCATGTGTCGCGTTTCGTGCCGCCGGGTTCGGTGCGCGTTGGACTCGACCTGCCCCGGCTCAACGGGCTTCATGCGGTTGCCTTCGTTAGACCAGACGGCCGCCAAGTGCTTGTCGCGCTCAACGAGCAGCCGGTCGCACGCCGTTTCGCGCTCGCGGGGCATCTCGTCGAGTTGCCGGCAAGCTCCCTATCTACGTTGGTGTGGTGAGGGAGAAACGTCGAACTGACCGACGCGTTGCGCCTACTGCCAATATCCACCATGACAGTATTCTTGGAAGAATGAGTCCAGAAGCGTTGAGTGAACTGATTTCCCGTATTGCACATGAGTTGGTCGCCGCCGGCAAAGCCGGCGATTTGACCGACGATCTGATTCCGCCGGTCGAGAAGCTGGCCGTGATGCGCCCGAAGGATCGCGCGCACGGCGACTGGGCGTCCAATATCGCCATGCAGCTGGCCAAGAAGGCCGGCATGAAGCCGCGCGATCTGGCCGAGCTGTTCGCCGCCGACCTCGCCGCCGATTCGGGCATCAGCACCGTCGAGGTGGCCGGCCCCGGCTTCATCAATATCACGCTTGATTCCGCCTCCGCCGCGGCCATCGTCGACACGGTGCTCGAACAGGGCGCCTCCTTCGGACGCAACGACCACCTGGGCGGCGAAACCCTCAACCTCGAGTTCGTCTCCGCCAATCCGACCGGTCCGATCCATATCGGCGGCACGCGTTGGGCGGCCGTCGGCGATTCGATGGCGCGCGTGCTTGAGGCCAACGGCGCCAAGGTCGTGCGCGAATACTATTTCAACGACCACGGCGAGCAGATCAACCGCTTCGCCAAGTCGCTGGTCGCCGCGTGGGCCGCTGCCAACGACCTCGGCGATGCCGGATACAACACCATCACCCCCGGCGACGGATACAAGGGCGCGTATATCAATGAGATCGCCGCGCGGGTCGAGGCCGAGGCGAAGGCCGACGGCGTGGATTTGAAGGCCCTGGCGCACGAGGACGGCGGCCTGGACGACGAGGGCCTGCCGAAGGGCGAGAACGACACCGAGCTGCGCGAGGAGTTCCGCAAGCGCGCCGTGCCGATGATGTTCGACGAGATCCAGGCCTCGATGAAGGGCTTCCGCGTCCATTTCGACGTGTGGTTCCATGAGAACAGCCTGTATGAGGACGGCAAGGTGGCCCGCGCCATCGAGGAGCTGCGCTCGCGCGGCGATATCTTCGAGAAGGACGGCGCCACGTGGTTCCGTTCCACCGAGCACGGCGATGACAAGGACCGCGTCATCATCAAGTCGAACGGCGAATACGCCTACTTCGCCGCCGACATCGCCTACTACTGGGACAAGCGCCATCGCGCCGAGAACCCGGCCGACGTGGCGATCTACATGCTCGGTGCCGACCACCACGGCTATATCGGCCGCATGATGGCCATGTGCGCGGCCTTCGGCGACAAGCCGGGCGAGAACATGCAGATCCTCATCGGCCAGCTCGTCAACGTGATGAAGGACGGCAAGGCCGTGCGCATGTCGAAGCGCGCCGGCAACGTCGTCACCATCGACGATCTGGTCGAGGCGACCAGCGTGGACGCCGCCCGCTATTCGCTGGCCCGCACCGACTACAACTCGCCGGTCGACATCGACCTGAACCTGCTGGCCTCGCACACCAACGAGAATCCGGTGTATTACGTGCAGTACGCCCACGCGCGCTCCTGCGCGGTGGACCGCAACGCGGCCGCTGCCTCGATCGAGGCCTCCGCCGCCGATCTGAAGTTGCTCGACACCGAGGCCGATGGCGAGGTGCTCGCCGCGCTCGCCCAGTGGCCCGCCGTGCTGCGCGAGGCTGGCGACAAGCGTGCCCCGCACCGCGTCGCGCATTATCTCGAGGATCTGGCCGCCGCCTATCACAAGTGGTACAACGTCGAGCGCGTCGTGCCGATGGCGCTGACCGAGCCCGAGGCCCGTGGCGAGGAGGAGGCCGTCAAGGCCCTCGAAATCGCCAAGAACCCGGAGCCGGCCCGTGCCGCCGCGCGTCTGAAGCTCAACGACGCCGTGCGCGTGGTCATCGCCGCCGGGCTCGACCTGCTCGGCGTCGCCGCTCCTGAGAAGATGTGAGCCGGGCCATGGGTATCTCCAAGATCTGGCCCGCGGCGACCGACATCGACGCCGATGGCGCGCTGACGTTCCACGGGCGCACGGCCGCCTCGCTGCTCGACGAGTTCGGCTCGCCGCTCTATCTGATCGACACCGACGAGGTCGTTGCCCGCGCCCGGTATTTCGTCAAGTCCGCGGCCGATGCCTTCGCCAACTCCACCACGCATGTGAGCTTCGCCGGCAAGGCCTTCCTGTCTAAGGAAATCGTGCGACTGGTCACCGAGGCCGGCATGTTCGTCGACACCTGCACGATGGGCGAGATGCGCATCGCGCTGGCCGCCGGCGCCCCCGGCCGTCGCCTCGTGCTGCACGGCAACAACAAATCCGATGCGGAACTCGAGCTGGCCATCGAACAGGGCTTCGCCAAGATCGTCGTCGACTCGCCCGATGAGCCGGAACGCATCGCCGCGATCGCGCGCCGCCTCGGCAAGCGTGCCCGCGTCATGCTGCGCGTCACCTCCGGCATCCACGCCGGCGGACACGAATACATCTCCACCGCTCACGAGGACCAAAAGTTCGGCGTGCCCCTGCTGCCGGCCGGCGCCGACGCGGCGGTGCTGGGTGTGCTCGATAATCTGGGCGATGTGACGCCCGCGGCCGCCAACGCGCGCCTCAAGGAAGGCGACGGCACACGCGAGCTGAAATACGACGTCAAATATCCGTATGACCTCGCCGCGGCCGACGTGCCGGAATCCGACCGCGCCCTCGCCGCCGCGATGGAAACCGTGGCCGACGGCCCCGCGCTCGCCGTGCTCAAGGACATCCTCGCCCAGTCCGATGCGCTCGAACTGGTCGGCATCCACTCGCATATCGGCTCGAATATCCACGATGCCGATGCCTTCATCCAGGCCGCCAAGCGCATGATGCTGCTGCGCAAGACGCTCTATGCCACCGACGCCTACACCGTGCCCGAGGTCGATCTCGGAGGCGGATATTCGGTCGCCTACACCGACGGCGAGGACTCGATGGACGTGGCCGCCGAACTGCGGCGCCTGGCCGACGCGGTGGGCACGACCAACCGCGCGCTCGGCATGCCCGCGCCCGCCATCAGCTTCGAACCCGGCCGCTTCATCGTCGCGCCCGCCGGCGTGACCCTCTACAGGGTCGGCACCGTCAAGCCCGTGCATTTGGCCGACGCGAAGGACGCCGCCGGCAATCCGATCACGGAACGTGTCTACGTTTCCGTGGACGGCGGTATGTCCGACAACATCCGCCCCGCGCTCTACGGCGCCGACTACACCGCCCGCCTGGCCAACCGCGCGGGTTCGGAAGAAACCATGTTCGCGCGCGTCGTCGGCATGCACTGCGAATCCGGCGACATCATCGTGCACGAGGTCCGGCTGCCCGCCGACACGCGGCGCGGCGATATCCTCGCGGTGCCGGTCACCGGTGCCTATGGGCGCACGATGGCCAGCAATTACAATCAGGCGCTTATCCCCGCCGTCGTCGCGGTGAGCGAGGCCGGCGCGCACGTCATGCTGCGCAGCCAGACCATCGACGACCTGCTGTCGCTCGACGTGAGCGAGTGAGCTAGTCCCGGATGGACGCTGGACCTGGCCCTCGGGGCACGGACGCTCCGGAGGCCAAGTCAGCTTAAGCCCGTAGAATGATGGGGAAATCGTCTTCGGAAGGATCCCCAATGGCAGCACAGAACACCGCCCCCATCCGCGTCGGCCTGCTTGGCGCCGGCACCGTCGGCTCGCAGACCGCGCGTCTGATCGTCGAACAGAAGGACGAGCTCGCCGCGCGCGTCGGCCGTCCGATCGAACTGGTCGGCGTCGCCTGCCTCGATCCGGACGAAGTGAATGTGCCGTGGATCGACAAATCCCTGCTCACCACAGACACCATGCATGTGGCGACCAACGCCGACATCGTCATCGAGCTGATCGGCGGCACCACCGTCGCGCGCACCTTCGTGATGGCCGCCATCGAATCCGGCGCCTCCGTGGTGACCGCGAACAAAGCGCTGCTGGCCAAGTACGGCCCCGAGATCTACGCGGCGGCCGAAGCCAAGGGCGTCGACATCTACTTCGAGGCGTCCGTGGGCGGCGCGATTCCGTTCCTGCGCCCGCTGCGCGAATCGCTCGTCGGCGACAAGGTGACCTCGATGCTCGGCATCGTCAACGGCACCACGAACTACATCCTCGACGAGATGACCGTCAAGGGCCTCGACTTCGACGATGTGCTCAAGGACGCGCAGGCCAAGGGATACGCCGAGGCCGACCCGACCGGCGATATCGAGGGGCATGACGCCGCGAACAAGGCCGCCATCATGGCGACGCTTGGCTTCCATACGCCCGTCTCCATCGACGATGTGACCGTCGAGGGCATCACCAAGATCACCGCCGACGACATCGCCGCCGCCACCGCCGAGCGCAAGGTCATCAAGCTGCTGGCTGTGGTCGAGAACGGCGAGTCCGGTGTCTCCGCGCGCGTCTATCCGGCGCTGATCGACGAGTCCCACCCGCTGGCCGCCGTGCATGGCTCCTTCAACGCGGTGTTCGTCAAGGCCGAGGCCGCGGACGATCTCATGTTCTATGGCCGTGGCGCGGGCGGCGCGCCCACCGCCTCCGCCGTCGTCGGCGATGTGGTGACCGTGGCGCGTCATATCGCCGCCGGCACCACCGGGCCGTCCATTCCGCTGTATAAGCAGCTGCCGATTGCGCCGATCAACGCGTCGAAGGCCGCCTTCGCCGTGCGTTTCCTCATCCACGACAAGCCGGGCGTGCTCGCCGCGATCGCGCAGTGCTTCGCCGACCATGGCGTGTCGATCAACGGCGTGAACCAGGACCTGAAGCCCACGATGACCGACCCCGGCTACGACGGCGAGATCCAGCAGCTGCGTCTGGTGACGCATCTGACCGACGAAGTGACGCTGCGCGACACCGTCGCCGACGTGTGCAAGCTCGACTTCGTGTCCGGCGAGCCGTCGATTCTGCGCGTGCTGGAGTAGTGCCCACGATTCTGTTGGCGGTTTCGGGCTTCTGTTGGTGGTTGCCTGCGGAACTGGCGTTGTGAATTGGCGGAATTCCGCCATTGTTTTGACGATGCTTTGAACGTGACCGCCAACAGAAGCCCGAAACGACCAACAGAATGAGTTGGAGCGACGTTGACTGGAGGAAAACGATGAATCCTGTGACCAATCGTGTTGTCGTGCGGGTGCCGGCGACCTCGGCGAACCTTGGCTCCGGCTTCGACACCGTGGGTCTGGCTCTCGACTACCATGACGAGCTCGTGTTCACGCTGTCGGAGGACTCGACGGACACGGCCGCGCATGTCATCATCCACGGCGAGGGCGAGGACACGCTGCCGCGCGACGAAACGCATCTGGTGGTCTCGACCTTCCGCCGTGCCTGCGCCACCTTCGGTTTGGGGCGGCTTGGGTTCACGCTCGAGGCGACGAACAACATCCCGCAGGCGCGCGGCATGGGGTCGTCGGCCGAGGCCATCGTCGCCGGCATCGCGGCGGCCGCGGCCTTCGCGCAGAACGGGGAGCTCAATCGCCCGGCCATCTTCGATTTGGCCGCGCATATCGAGGGACATCCCGACAATGTGGCGCCGGCTGTGTTCGGCGGGCTCACGGTTTCCTGGGACTTCGAAACCGCCGAGGGCGTTGGCTCGGTCGCCATTCCCGGCGGCGAGCCGTTGCATGGCGGTTTCCACACCGTCAACTATCCGGTTGATCCGGCCATCACGGCGGCCGTGTTCGTGCCGGATTACGAGCTGTCCACCGAGAAGGCGCGTCGTGCGTTGCCCGAGCAGGTGCCGTATCGCGACGCCGTGCACAATGTGTCGCGCGTGGGGCTGCTGCCGGCCGCGATGAATCCGGGTGTGCTCGCGCAGGCCGCGGCGCAGGGTGCGCGAGCGGAGGGCACTGGCACTGAAGCGCAGGCTGGGGCCGGGGCTTCAGCGCAGACCTTGGCACAGGCTGTCGGCGAAGCCAACACGCTGCTGTTCTCCGCCACCCAGGATCGGTTGCACCAGTCCTATCGTGCGCCGCTGATGCAGCCCTCGGCCGACCTGATCGAATTGTTCCGTTCGCGCGGTTTCGCGGCCGCCGTCTCTGGTGCCGGCCCGTGCGTGCTGGTGCTGCATTACGGCGATGCGCGCGAAGTCATCGACGATGTGGCCGCCGAGGCGCTGGCCTCCGGCCATTGGCGGGTGCTGCACCTGCCAATCAACGCCACCGGCGTCGAGGTGACGCGCGACTGACGAGGTTGCGGCCGCATCGGTCCCAGCTGTCCGATGTGGGTGCGGTACAGTGGCGGTATGACGATTCCGCTGATTCTGGCCTCGAAATCCAAGCCGCGCCGTGATGTGCTCTATTCCGCCGGCGTGTGCCCGACCATCCGCGTCTCGCATGTCGATGAGCCGGCGGCCTTGGAACGCGCCGCCGTCGAGCAGGGCATCGCCGTCACGGATCTCACCATCGAACAGCGTGTGACGATTCTCGCCTCGGCCAAGGCCGAGGCCGTGCATCAGGCCTATCGCAATGTGGCCACCACCGCTGCAGCGGCGCGTGGGGAACGCGTCACTGGCTATCCGCTGCGGGCTGCGCAGGGTGAAACGAATTCGTCCGAGGCAGGGGAAGCCGGCAGCGGCGTGGGATTGACGGATGCCGTCAGCGGGCGACTGATTGACCAGCATTTCGACGGCGGTCAGGCTGCTGCTGCGGATGCCGCCGGTGAACGGACCGCTGCGGGTGCTGATGCGTCCACCTCGGGTCCGGAAAGCCTCGACTATTCACGTGCCTCCATCGCCACCACGCGTGACTTCTCCGGCGTGAGTTTCCCGATCGTGAGCGAACCCATAGCCGACGCGGCGTCGGGCGGCGAAGCCGGTCTGACCCGTGCCGCGGTCGGTCCGCTGATTCTCGGCTGCGATTCGATGTTTTTGCTTGACGGCGAATGTTATGGCAAGCCGCATAGCGTCGAGGTGGCCCGCGAACGCCTGCGCCGTATGCGTGGGACGGCCGGCGAGTTGTGGACCGGCCACTGCCTGATTGACTTTGCCAGCGGGCGCGTGGCCCGGGGCGCCAGCCGCGCCATCGTGCGTTTCTCCGATTATTCCGACGACGACATCGAGCGCTATATCGCCACGGGCGAGCCGCTTGAGGTCGCCGGCTCGTTCACGCTTGAGGGCTTTGGCGGCGCATTCATCGATGGAATCGAAGGTGATCCGCATGGCGTCATCGGTTTGAGTCTGCCGCTGGCTCGCCGTCTCGCCGGGGAGCTTGGCATCAAATGGACCGATCTGTGGAAAGTGGGGCGCGGCGTGCCCGAGTCGGAGTCCAAGGCCTCCGGTGTGCTGCATGCCGGCGTCGAACCGCCGGCCGAGAATGTCCATCAGCCCGGCGACGGGTGGATCGACTGCGCCTGCGGGCGCAAGCACTGGGGCATCAACGGCGCTTCGGGCATCCTGCTGGCCCGCCGCGACGCGACAAGCGGTGAGGTGACGCATGTGGTGATGCAGCATCGGGCCGCATGGAGCGCCGAAGGCGGCACATGGGGCATCCCCGGCGGTGCCACCGCTGATGGCGAGTCCCCGATAGAGGGTGCGTTGCGCGAATCCTATGAGGAGGCCAACATCACTCCCGAGGACATCGAAGTCGTGGGCTCCTACCGGGAGGACCACGGACCGTGGTCCTATACCACGGTATTCGCCTTCGAAAAGCCCGGTCATGCGGTCGAACCGCGCGCGAACGACGACGAAAGCATGGAAATCGAATGGGTGCCGATCGACGAGGTGCCCAACCGTCGTCTGCTCACAGCCATGCGCACCGACTGGCCGAATTTCGCCGCCCGTCTGCGCGGTCTGGCCGCCGCCGAACGCGGTCGGTGACCGGTAACGTCACGAACCTGCGAACGACACGCGGGATTTCGCGGTTTCGTGACGTTTTGGGTTACTTAGCGTCACGTTTCTGCGAACGAAACGCACGGCTTCGAAGTGTCGTGACGTTTGGGTCTGTTCAGTGGCACGTTGTTGCGAACAACACGCAGACCGTCTCAGTGTCGTGACGCTGAGACGTTGCAAGCGGCACAAAGTTCGGAATAACATGCCGTTCTTCCGGGAATTGTGCCGCTGAGGTGATGTGAGCGGCACTTTTCTCAGAACAACACGCCATACTTCCGAATATTGTTCCACTGAGATGATGTGAGCGGCACGTTTTTCGGAACAACACGCAGGTCTTCTGAGTTTTGTGCCACTGAGGCAGCGTGAGTGGCACGTTTTTCAGAACAGCTTGCTCTTCTTCTGAAGATTGTGCCGCTGAAACGGTGTGGGTGGCGCGTTGTCTCCTTTCCTCTAGATATTGCGCCGATGGCTGAGGGGGATGAGGCATTGACGGTTCATCCCAAGGGATGATGCGAGCCCAGATATCGTCCTGCTGCCCGATATCATGCGCGGTCGCGCGGCCATAGCTTGGGAATATGAACGAAACAGCATATCCCACGGCCGCGCGGAACGGCCAGCCGTATCAGACCGTCCAATCGCAGCCCAGCTGGGTTGGGAGGCCGCAATCCGCCGAAAACGGGACGGCCATGCCCGTGGCGCCGGCGCATGCAACAACGAAGACCGGGGCCACGGCGGCACAGGCAGCGCAGACGGGACCTGCCATCTTCGCAGCACATGCAATACAGTCCGCCCCCGCCATCCTCGTGGCGCAGGACCTCGTGATGGACTACTCCGCCGACCTCGCCCGCGCACAACGTGGCCATGCTCCCGCGGGCACGATGTCCGCGGCGATGCATCCGCTGGCCCTCGACCATGTGAGCCTTCAACTGCACGAAGGCGAATCCGTCGCCGTCATGGGGCCGTCGGGTTCCGGCAAATCGACGCTGTTGCACGCGCTCGCCGGCATCATCACCCCGACCAGCGGCACCGTGAGCTATCGGGGCGTCAGCCTTGGAGCGTTGCCCGACGAGGATCGCACCAAACTGCGCCGCTCCGCCTTTGGATTCGTCTTTCAATCTGGGCAGCTGTTGCCGGAACTGCCCGCCATCGAGAACATCGCGCTGCCGATGATGCTCGACGGCGTGGGGTATCGGCAGGCCATTGACACGGCCATGCTGTGGCTCGAGCGCCTGGGGCTCAGGGCTTTGGCCGCGCAGCGCCCCGGCGAGATGAGCGGTGGCCAGATGCAGCGCATCGCCATCGCCCGCGCGCTGGCCGTCAAACCCGCCGTCGTCTTCGCCGACGAGCCCACTGGCGCGCTCGATCAAGCCACTGGACGCGAGGTGATGTCGATTCTTATGCAAGCCGCGCGCGACAACGGCTCGGCCGTGGTGGTGGTCACCCACGACGCGAATGTGGCGGCCTTCTGCTCGCGGACCGTCACCATGCGCGACGGCATGTTGCTGACCGCGTCGCAGGGGCAGCGGTCTTCACGGACAACGGCGGTTCCACCAGTGCAAACGATCCAGAATACGACGGAGGTTTTGCAAGGTCGGCAGATCCCACAGGCCGCGGCTGTTCTGTCGAATCGGCCGGCTCCGCAAATGCAGACGGTTCATCCGCCTCAGCCGATCACCAACCCGGCCGACAACTCCAACGACTTCACCGCGCACCCGGCCGACCCTGGCCGCGGTTGGATCGGAGGGGAGCGCTGATATGAACGCCATCCAGCTGTGGAAACTCTTCCATCGCCCGGGAGCGCGGGGTTCCTCCGGGCGCATCTCGGCGCTTGCCGTCATCGCCTTCACCGCCGCCACCGCGATATTCCTCACGGTGCTCGGCGGCGTCCACGGCTTTCTGACGCGCGCCTCCGCCGACGGCACGCTGCACTGCCTGATGAACCAAGCCGCCTGCGCGCCCGGTGCGCAGGAACGTTGGGCGCATCGCATCGTCAATCCCGACGACATCGCCTACTACGCCAGCAATTATGTGGTGCTTGCGATCTTCGCCTGCATCCTGCTGGTCGTGCCCTTCGTATCGTTGGCCGGTTCCGCGGCCCGGCTCGCCGCATCCCGGCGCGACCAGCGGCTCGCCGCGCTCCGTTTGGCCGGGGCGACGCAGGGGCAGGTCATGGCGTTGGCCGCGCTCGACGCGACCGGTCAGGCGCTGCTCGGCGCGCTGTTCGGCATCAGCGTCTATGCCGCGGGCATGCCGCTGATTATGCTGCTCAGCTTCCAAGGCACGCATTTCACGCTCGCCGAACTCTGGGTGGGGCCGTTGGCGTTGCTGGTCACCGTGCTTGGCGTGACGCTGCTGGCGCTGGTGTCCTCGCTGCTCACGCTGCGTCGCGTCGCCATCACGCCGCTGGGTGTCACGGCCCGTCACTCCCAGCCGCTGCCGGCGAAGTGGCGCGCGGTTGTGTTCGTGGCGGTGTTCGTCGTGGCCTTGGCGGCGTTGGGCAATATGCAACTGTTCAGCGGACTTGGCACGGTGGCGGTGTATGCGATTTCCTTCGGCTTCATCGCGCTGCCGTTCGCATTGGTCAACCTCATCGGCTCGTGGCTGGTGGCCGCCCGGGTGCGTGCCAAGGCGCGTCACCCCAAGGATGCCGCGACGATGATCGCCGTGCGCCGCATCCTCGACAATCCCAAGCGGGCGTGGCGCAATGTCTCCGGCATCGCCTTGGCCGTGTTCATCGCCGGATTGACCTCGATCGCCAGCTTCTTCAGCGAGGCGGGCGGAAGCGCCGCCGATTCCGCGGCCACGATCTTTTTCCGCGATATCGGCACCGGCGGCCTGTTGACGCTGGTGTTCGCCGCGGTGCTTGCCGCCGTCAGCTCGGGTGTGATGCAGGCGGGGTCGGTCTATGACCAGGCCAACGAATACCGCATGCTGGTGCTGGAGGGCACCGATGCGCGCACGCTGAACCGGGCGCGTTTCATCGAGGTGCTGCTGCCGCTGAAAACCGTGGTGGTTGTGGGCGCGGCGTGTTCCTTCGCGCTGATGATGCCGATGTTCGCGCAGGCCATGACCTCGCCGGGCACGCTGCTGAGCTTCGCCGGCGGCATCGCGCTCTGCTTCGCGCTCGTCTCGTTCGGAGCGCTCGCCTCGAACCGTGTGGCAGCCAGGCTGAACCTCGCCGACTACCGCGCCGACGACTGAGGCGTCTGATGGGCCGTCGGTCGGATCGCCAGACGGCCCGCTGAACGATCCGACCAGCGGGCGGACGGTCGGAGAGGTGACCGGTCGGCCAGAGGATCGTAGGTTGGCCGTCGGGCGGATGGACGGCCGACGGCCCGACGGCCAACTAGGCGGCGGCCCGCGTTCTCGGCGGCGCCGTGCTGCCGCGCACCTCGAGGTGGGTGAGCATGTCGATGCGCGTCAGCGTCTTCCTGCCGTTGATGAGCTCGACCAACGTTTCCGCGCCGAGCTTGGCCATGTCCTGGATGGCGTGGTGCACGGTGGTCAGTTGCGGATCGAGGAACTGGACATAGGGCAGGTCGTCGAAGCCGACGATCGAGACGTCCCGGGGGATGGCGAGCCCCGCCTCGCGCGCGGCCTGGTAGAGTCCCGCCGCCTGCATGTCGCTGGAGGCGAACACGGCGGTCGGCGGGTCGTCCATGGCGAACAGCCGTTGGCCGCATGCGTATCCGTCCTCGTAGTAATAGACGCTGCCGGTCACCAGATCGGGGTCGATCGGGATGCCCGCCTCCTCCATCATGGAGCGGAAGCCGTTAAACCGCGCGCGGCAGGTGTGCCATTCCTCCGGCCCCTGCAGGAACGCGATGCGGCGGTGCCCGAGCTCCACCAGATGCCGGGTCGCGTCGTTGGCGCCCTGGTAGTCGGATGAGCCGATCATCGACACATCGGGGGGCACCACGCCGGTGGGGTCCATGAGCACGACCTCGATGCCCGCTTTGCGCAGGCGCGCGATCCCCGCGGGCGGGATGTTCGTCAGGCAGATCATGGCGCCGGACGCACCGTGGCGCACCGCGTCGTCGATCCAGGGATCGAAGCTCCATTCCACGGGCGGGCATGCGGTGACGGCCGGGGTGAAGCCACTGCCTTCCAGTCCGGCGAGGGTGCCGGCGAGCACCTCGTCGGCCCAGGCGGTGTGCGGGTGCGAGATGAGCAATTCGACGATGCCTGTCCGGCGCGCGCTGGGCGCGATGGGGGAGACGTAGTTGTGCTGTTTGATCACTTCCAGGATGCGGCTGCGTGTGCTGTCGGACACGCCCTGCCGCCCGTTGATGACCTTGGACACAGTCGGGGCGGACACGTCGGCGAGTCGCGCGATGTCGGCGAGGGTTATTTTCTGGGTGTTGCGCTGGTCTGTGCTCACGGTTGTTCTCATGCTGTCGGATATCTGAAAGCAGTATATCCCGGGACCCTGCAATCGGCATATTGGAACGAAATATTTCTTTAGAAAAGTTTGCATATAAATAAAAATAATGTATTCTGTTTCTTGTCGACAATATCGATTGATGGTTGCCGATATAACGTAGAAGTTATGGACAACGAGGTAGAGATGACATCGAAATGCATATTTGACAAGGATTTCACGGTTGGCCCGATTGACGCCAACGTATGGAGCTCCTTCACCGAGCATCTGGGCCGTTCCATTTATGAAGGCATATATGATCCCGGCAAGCCGTTCTCGGATGCGAAAGGTTTCCGAAAGGATGTGAAAGAGGTCGTCAAGGGCCTCAACCTCGGCGTCGTGCGCTACCCGGGCGGCAATTTCGTCTCGAACTACAACTGGAAGGACGGCATCGGCCCGAAGGACCAGCGGCCCAAGACCATGGAATTCGCCTGGTCGAGCATCGAGACGAACCAGTTCGGCATCGATGACTTCTGCCAGTGGTGCGAGGAGGTCGGCGTCGAGCCGATGATCGCCGTCAACCTGGGCACCGGCTCCATCCGTTCGGCGGCCGAGCTCGTCGAATACTGCAACCATCCAGGCGGCACCTACTGGAGCGACCTGCGCGCCAAGAACGGCCATCCCGAGCCCTACGGCGTCAAGTACTGGTGCCTCGGCAACGAGATGGAGGGCACGTGGCAGGCGGGCCATCTGTCGGCCGAGGACTATGCCAAGAAGGCGCGCGAGGCCGCCAAGATGATGAAGTGGGTGGACCGCGACATCAAACTCGTCGTGTGCGGCACCAGCTATCAGATGCTGCCCGAATACCTCGAATGGGACTCGCTGGTCTTGAAGGAGCTGTATCGCTACGTCGACTACGTCTCCACGCACTATTACACGATGCAGGGCCAGATGAGCGACGTGGACTTCCTCGCCTCGTGGAAGGAGCTGGACGAGCACATCAACAACACGCGCCACGCCATCGAGCTCAACCGCGACAAGAAGCGCGGCCATGAGGACGACCGCGACATCAGGATCTGCCTCGACGAATGGAATGTGTGGAACTTCCAGGACATCAAGATGGACTCGATGGAGGACCTCAACGGCAAGGACACCTTCGAGCTGACCAGCGCCGGCAAGTGGGAGGAGCACCCGCCCATCCTCCAGGAGAAGTATTCGCTGATCGACGCGCTGACGGTCGGCGGCCTGGGCATCTCCATCCTCAACAACGTCGACATCGTGTCCATCGCATGCCTGGCGCAGCTCATCAACGTGATCGCGCCGATCACCACGAACGAAGACGGACAGCTGCTCAAGCAGACCATCTTCTATCCCTTCGCGGATCTGACCCGCTACGGGCGCGGCGTCGTGCTCAGGGGCATCGGCTCCGGAGCCACGCACGCCAGCCGCGTCGGCGAGGTGCCGGATGTGGTCTCCGCCGCCGTGCTCGACGAGGCCGCCGGCGAGCTGCGCGTGTTCGCGCTGAACAGCGACCTCGAGGCGCCGGCCGGTTTCACGCCCGAGTTCCGCGGCTTCGCCGCCCAGCCGAAGCTGGTGCGCCACAGCGTGCTCACCGGCGACGACTTCAAGCGCCGCAACACCTTCGAGGATCCCGAGGCCGTCGTGCCTGCCGAGCTGCCGGCCGTCGCGGGAGCCGATGGTGCGGTGGAGCTGCCCGCCGCCTCGTGGAACGTGCTGGTCTACGCCCTGTGACGCAGCCGAATGGCTGTCCTGGCCCGGTTCGATGTCCCTCCTCCATGCGAGGCGGGGCGGCGAACCGGGCCCTCCCATATCCGGCGTGTGCGCGTGTTGACGTTGCCATTGGCGGTCTCCATATGGCGGCCGTATGTCGGTCGTGTGTTCGTATTTGTCGCCGCCATGTATACACTTGTTTCTCTGTTAGCGCTAACAACGCTGACAATTAGAGAGGAAAGCCAAGCATAGGTCACTTTCCGCGCCTCATTTTCGTGGTTTTGGGATTGGGGTGGGGCAAGTGTGGGGACTGTGCTGGCAATCCACGGTTCGCATGAACCGTACACCCCACCATATGGAGAGAATTCATGAGTAGCGCAATCAGCAGCTTCAAAGAGAAGCTCGGGCTGAAGGACTATGTCGCCTATGGTTTCGGCGATATGGCGATCAACTTCACCTTCGGCTCGCTGGGCATGTTCGTCGTGTACTTCTACACGGATGTCGTCGGCATCAGCGCCGCCGTCATCGGCACGATCATGCTGGTGTCCCGTTCCTTCGACGGCATCATCGATGTGTGCGTCGGAACCCTGGTCGACAAGACCCACTCCCGCTGGGGCAAGGCCCGTCCGTGGCTGCTGTTCGGCGCCATCCCGTTCGGCGCGCTGACCGTGTTGCTGTTCGCGGTGCCCCACAACGCCTCCGACACCGCCAAGATCATCTACATCTTCCTGTCGTACAACATCCTGATGGTCGCCTTCTCCTCCATGGCCATCCCCTACGGCACGTTGAATTCGCTGGTCACCCAGGACCAGGAGCAGCGCGAGAAGCTCAACATCTCCCGTATGTTCCTCGCCCAGTGCGGCATCCTGATCATCACCAACGCCACCATGCCGCTGGTCAACGCCTTCGGCGGCGGCCAGATGGGCTGGGTGCTCGGCTACACCGTGCTGTCCGTCGTGGCCTGCATCCTGTTCTGGATCGTGTTCGGCACCCAGCGCGAGCGCGTCAACATCGCCAAGGGCACCAAGAACAAGAGCCGCTATCCCTTCAAGGTCGAGGTCAAGGCCTGGCTCAAGAACAAGTACTGGTTCATGGCCTTCGGCTTCCTGGCGTTCTTCCATGTCGCCTACTCGCTGACCCAGGGCTCGCTGGTCTACTACGCCAAGTACTACCTGCATGACGAAGGCGCCGTCGGCGTGCTGACGCTGGCCTACCTGCTGCCGGCCATGGTCGGTCTGCTGGCCTGCACCAAGCTGTTCCCGAAGTTCGGCAAGACCAAGGTCGTCATCGTCTGCCTGGTCATCACCATCGTGGCCTACCTGCTGCCGCTGATCAACAAGAGCAGCTATGAGTTCATCATGTTCACCCAGGTCATGAAGGGCATCGGCTACGGCCCGATCCTGGGCTCCATCTGGGCCTTCTTCCCCGACACCATCGAATATGGCTACTGGAAGACCAAGATCCGCGTGGAGGGCCTGCTGTACTCCGGCGGTTCGCTGGGCCAGAAGATCGGCCTGGGCATCGGCACCGCCATGGTCGGCTGGGTGCTCGGCTTCGGCGGATACGACGGCGAGAAGGACGTGCAGAGCGCCCGCGCCATGGCCGCCATCGACCAGATCTACGTGTGGCTGCCGATTATCTTCTTCGCGGTGTGCATCGTGCTCATGGCCATGTATCGCATCGACAAGATCTTCCCGCGCGTGATGGTCGATCTGGCCAAGTGGCGTGACGAGGGCGCGCCGGCCCCCGATCCCGAGTTCCAGCGTCTGCTGGATGAGGCCGACGCCAAGGCCGTTGCGGCCAAGGAAGCGGCCGCAAGCGCCAAGTGACCTTAGGTCGCTGAGCGATTCCAGCCCGGTGAGGTGACGCCTGAGGGCGTTGCCTCACCGGGTTTTGTTTTTCGCCCCTCAGCCCAGCAGCACGGCCACCAGCGCGATGAAGATGGGGCTGGTCATCGTCGACAGCAGGATGCCGTCGCGCGCGAACTGCAGGCCGACGTTGTATCGGGCGGCGTAGTTGTAGACGTTCTGGCCGGTGGGCAGCGCGGCGAGCACGACGCAGGCGTAGAGCTCGGGGCCGCGGAAGCCCATCGCGAAGTAGGCGAGGAGGAAAGCGATCGCCGGCATCACGATGTTCTTCAGCACTGCAACCGTGAAGATGGCAGGCCGGTCGCCCTTCTTCTGCAACGGCTTGGAGCCGTGCAGCGACATGCCGAAGGCCATGAGGATCATCGGCACGGCCGAGTCGCCGATCATGTCGATCGGGTCGAAGATGAACTGCGGAATCGGATAGCTGCCGCTCACGCCGGCGATGGCCGACACCGCGATGCCGAGCAGCGAGCCGATGAGCAGCGGTTGGTGCAGCGGCTGCTTGAGGATCTCGCGCGCCGACACCTTGCCCTTGGTCGTCACATCGAGCACGGTCAGTCCGATCGGCGTGAACAGCGCCTGCTGCATGACCAGGATCGGCGCCACCAGCGCCGGGTCGCCGAGGATGTAGGTGGCGATCGGCAGGCCGATGTTATTCGAGTTGAGATACAGCGAGTTGAGAGCGCCGATCGTCGCATCGGCGGCCTTCAGATGGAAGAAGGCGCGGTTCAGCGCCAGGAACACGAGCCCGACCAGCACGGCCGACAGGAACGCGACGATGATCGAGGGATGGAAGATGTCGAAGATCGGCTCCTTCGACAGGATCGCGAACATCAGGCAGGGGCTTGACACGAAGAACGAGAACCGGTTGAGCACCATCTGCGCGGTCGGCCCGCCGATCCGCATGCGCGCGGCGACGTATCCGACGAAGATGACGATGCCGATGACACAGAATCCCTGCAAAGCGCTCAACAAACCCATGGCCCCAGTCTGTCATAGTCGTGGGGTGCGAGGGCGGGCGTCTCACGTTGTGGCGGTCACAAAACCGGGGATAGGACCTCGTTTCGTGGGTTTTCCGGGGCTATCTGCCGAGTTGTGACCGCCGACCGCGCGGTAGGATGAACGCCATGACCTTTGATATCACCGGCTTGGACCGTTCCGCCGCCCTTTCCGCCCTTTTGACGCAGATCATGGAGGTGCGCTCCGTGTCCGACGAGGAGGGCGCGCTCGCCGATATGACCGAGGCGTTCCTTCGCACGCTGCCGCATCTGACGGTGCGCCGCCACGGCGACACCATCGTCGCCTCGACCTCGCTGGGGCGCGAGCATCGCGTGATTCTGTGCGGGCATCTCGACACGGTGCCGATTATCGACAATTTCCCGCCGGCTTGGTTCGAGCCCGGCGACCCGCGCATCCGCCCGGAGATCGCCGCCGCGCATCCCGGCGAGCGCGTGATGTGGGGGCGCGGAGCCACCGATATGAAGGGCTCCGACGCGGTGATGCTCTATCTTGCCGCCACGCTGACCGAGCCGCGCCACGACCTGACCTTCGTGTTCTACGACCACGAGGAGGTCGTCGCCGAGAAGAACGGCTTGAGGAAGGTCGTCGAGGCGCATCCCGACTGGATCGCCGGCGATTTCGCGATTATCGGCGAGCCGACGAATTGCGGCATCGAGGGCGGATGCAACGGCACGATGCGCTTCGATGTGATTACGCACGGGGTCGCCGCGCATTCGGCGCGCGCCTGGATGGGCGAGAACGCGATCCACAAGGCGGCGGAGGTGTTGCGGCGGCTGGCCGACTATGAGCCGCGCGATGTCGAGGTGGACGGGCTGGTCTACCGCGAGGGCGTCAACGCCACGCTGATCTCCGGCGGCAAGGGCACGAATGTCATCCCCGACGAGTGCCGCATCCACGTCAACTACCGTTTCGCGCCCGACAAGACGCTGCCCGAGGCGAAGGCGCTGATGATGGGCGCGGACGCCGGCGCCGAGATGGGCAATGGCGAGCATGTCGCGACCGGCGGCATGTTCGAGGGCTTCGGCATCGAGATGAAGGACGAGTCGCCGTCCGCGCGGCCGGGCATGGACTCGCCGCTGGCCCAGTCGCTGGCGTCGCTGGTGCGCGAGCGCACGGGGCGCGAGCCGCTGGCCAAGCTGGGCTGGACGGATGTGGCGCGGTTCGCGCTGCTGGGGATTCCGGCCGTCAATCTCGGCGCCGGCGACCCACTGCTGGCCCACAAGCAGGACGAGCAGCTGCCCGAGTCCGATCTGACGCTGATGGACGGCATCCTGCGCGACTGGCTGGGCTAGCCCACGGTTCGGCCGGCCGTCTGCCGGTCGGCCGGATACGGTTTTCCGCACCCTCACGAAGGCCGTGCGGAAAACCGTATCGGAACGGTCCGCTATCCGTACGATTTTCCGCAAGGGGTTCGTTTGCGTGCGGAAAACCGTACGGGGAATGTCGGCGCGGGCACGGGGATACACAGGGATATGGGGGCCGTTGGTTGGCCGGGATGCCGACTTTTGGTGGCGGATGCGTCGTTTTGTGAAAAATGTGGCATACTGAGGGATGGTGGTTCTGCATGGCCACCGCGAGACGTACAAGGCGTCGATCCCCTCGTGGCCCGCAATGATGGCGCGAGCGCCGGTGTCCGCCAAGTGCGTAGAGAGACTTTTTGACAGTTGCCTCCTCGGGCGCGATTGAAGCGCGGCCACGGTGAGAGCGTGGCGTGACAGCCGTGCGAGGCCAGGACGGCGATGCGATGCAGCGTGTCGCAAGGAGCATCGTGCCCACTAAGAAAAGCGATGGCGTCGTCGCATCCGACGAAGCCATGAATGCAGCCACACCTAACGACGAACAGACGGTCGAAGCGGCCGCCGCGGCGGCTTCCGAGCCGCCCGCGCCCCCGACCCATGCCCGCCGCGCCACCCGCAGGACGAAGACCGCTGACCAGGATGACCAGGCGTCGTCCAGCGGCAAGGAGTCGAACGAGGCCGGCAAATCCGAGGAGGAAACCAAGCCGACGCGCCGTGCCTCCTCCGGAACGCGCAGAACCACGAAGAGCGAGGCCGCGGTCGCCGACGAATCGTCCGAGGCCGCCGCGCAAGCGGTCGATTCGGATGCGCCCGCAGCCGAGGAACAGCCCGCCCCGCGCCGCCGCCGCGGCGGCCGCCGCGTGGTGCGTGGCGCCGGCGCCGCTGGTGCCTCCCTCGAGCTCAAGGTGGAGGAGACCCCCAGTGCCCGCCGTCGCAAGACCGCGGCCGAACCCGTTGAGACTCCCGAAGACGCGGATGGCAATCCGCAGGCCGCGGACAACGAGGACGAGCAGCCCAAGGTCGCGACGCGCACGCGCCGCCGCTCGGCCCGTTCCACCGCCGAGACCTCCGACCGGCCGCGCCGTGGATACGACGACCGCGAAATCGACGATCGCCGCCGCCGTTACGATGACGAGGCCGACGACTATGACCGCCGCCCGCGCCGTTCGCATCGTGACGATGATTGGGATGACGAGGAGCCGCGTGGTTCCCGTTCGCGCCGTGACGACCGCGATGGCCGCGACGACCGTGACGATCTGGATGGGCGTTCCCCCCGCCGTCGCCTGCGCCGCAATGACGACGAGGCGCGTCGTGACGAGCGTGCCTTCGAGGCCCTTGACTCGCTGTTCAGCGACCATGACGACGAGGACGACCGCATCGACGCCCGCGGTTCGCGTCCCATGGCCTCGCTGCTGTTCCAGGAGCCTGTGCTGCCCGCCTCGCGCCGCCGTGACGACATGGAGTCGGACGAGGGCGATGATTACGACGACTGGGCCAAGGAATCCCGTTCCTCGCGCGGCTCCCGTTCGCGCAGAGGGCCTGCCCGCGACGAGCGTGATGATCGCGATGGGCGCAACGATGGCGGGAGCCGCCGTTCCAACCGTTCGCGCGACGACCAGGATGATCATGACGGGCGTCCCTCCCGCCAACGCGCGGAACGCGAGGACGGCCAGGAGACACATGACGAGGCCGAGGAGTCCTCGCGTCGCGGCCGCAGCCGCAGGCTCAACGCGCAGGAACGCCGCGCCGCGGCGGAGGTCGAGCAGATCGAGGAGGACCTCGAGCTCGACGACATCGCCTATGCGCCGATCACCGAGGCCGACCTTGACGATGAATCCGACGCTCCCACGCGTTCGCGCCGTCGGCGCCGCCGCTCCGGATCCGCCCAGCAGCAGTCCGGCCAGGAGCAACAGGATCAGCCGGACCATCAGGAGGCCGACGACAACGGCCGCGGGCATGGCGGGTCCGAGGAGGAGCAGTCCGTCACCCGTCGGCGCCGTCGTCGTCGTTCGGGCAGGGGCGAGCAGGACGAGGATCAGATCGTCGCCCGCCGCTCCCGCAAGCAGCAATACATCGACGAGATCACCGACATCGAGGGCTCGACCCGTCTTGAGGCCAAGCGCCAGCGCCGCCGCGACAACCGTCGCGAACGCAGCCGCGTCAGCCAGCTCATGGAGCAGGATTTCCTCGCGCGCCGCGAGAACGTCGAGCGGCTGATGGTGGTGCGTGAGAAGGAGCACCACACCCAGATCTCCGTGATCGAGGACAATGTGCTCGTCGAGCACTATGTCTCCGACATCCAGGAGGTCGCCACCGTCGGCAACATCTATCTCGGACGTGTGCAGAACGTGCTGCCGAGCATGGAGGCCGCCTTCGTCGACATCGGCCAGTCCCGCAACGGCGTGCTCTACGCCGGCGAGGTCAACTGGGACGCCGCCCGCCTCGAAGGCCAGCCGCGCCGCATCGAACTCGCGTTCAAGTCCGGAGATCCGGTGCTGGTGCAGGTCACCAAGGACCCGATCGGACACAAGGGCGCCCGCCTGACCAGCCAGGTCACGCTGGCCGGCCGCTTCCTGGTGCTCGTGCCCTCCGGCGGCATGACCGGCGTGAGCCGCAAGCTCTCCGAGCGCGAACGCAGCAGGCTCAAGTCCATCGTCTCCAAGATCGCCCCGAAGGATATGGGCGTCATCATCCGCACCGCGGCCGAGGGCGCCTCCGAGGAGGCCATCACCAAGGACCTCGAGAACCTGGTGCGCCAGTGGGAGCGCATCACCGCGAAGCGCGACGAGTTCCTGCATGGCCGCCGCCCCAAGCTGCTGCAGGGCGAGCCGGATGTGGCGATCCGCGTCGTGCGCGACATCTTCAACGACGACTTCTCCAAGCTCATCGTCGAAGGGGGCAAGGTCTACGACCGCATCGAGGAATACCTCGACACGATGGCCCCCGACCTGAAGGAGAAGCTCGAGCGGTGGGATCCCGCCGAGCACGAGGGCAAGGACGTGTTCGACAAGTGGCAGATCGACTCCCAGCTGCGCAAGGGCATGGAGCGCCAGGTCTACCTGCCCTCCGGCGGTTCGATCGTCATCGACCGCACCGAGGCCATGACCACCATCGACGTGAACACCGGCCGCTTCATCGGCAAGGGCAAGTCGTTGGAGGAGACGGTCACCCGCTGCAACCTCGAGGCCAGCGAGGAGATCGCCCGCCAGCTGCGTCTGCGCGACATCGGCGGCATGGTGATGATCGACTACGTGGACATGGTCATGCCCGCCAACCGCGATCTGGTGCTGCGCCGCCTCGTCGAATGCCTGGCGCGCGACCGCACCAAGCATCAGGTGGCAGAGGTCACCTCGCTCGGTCTGGTGCAGATGACGCGCAAGCGCATCGGCCAGGGCCTGGTCGAGGCGTTCTCGGAGGAATGCCCGACCTGCAAGGGCCGCGGCTTCATCCTCCACGACGAGCCCACGGTCTCCGCGGCCTACGACGACCCCTATGCCTTGAAGGGCGGCGATCCGTTCATCAAGACGAACAAGCACGGCCAGGGCACGCAGGTGTCGGCGCCGCAGGGCTCCAGCCCGGACGTCAAGGCCAAGCTCGCGGCGATCGCCGCGGCCGCGGTGGCCGCGAACAACGCCGAGAACGAGGGCAAGGAATGAGCCCGGCGGGGCATGCGGCGAAGCCTCTCCGCGTGTCCCGCTTGACAGACATGGACGAAAACTTTGCGATAGTCCATGTCGCGGTATACACTAGACAGCTGGTGTCTGACCACGGGCTCGGTGCGTCAGGCAGTAAGCTTTCCAGATAATAAAGGAATGGTTATGTACGCGATTGTGAAGGCCGGTGGCCATCAGGAAAAGGTCGAGGTCGGCGACGTCATCCTCGTCAACCGTCTTGACGTGAAGAAGGGCGATACCGTGGAGTTCCCGGTCGCGCTCGTGGTCGATGGCGCGAAGGTCACCCTGGGCGCCGCCGATCTGGCCAAGCTCTCGGTGAAGGCCGAGGTTGTTGACGACGAGGCCAAGGGCCCGAAGATCAACATCCAGAAGTTCAAGAACAAGACCGGCGTCGCCCGTCGCAAGGGCCATCGCCAGAAGCTGACCGCCGTCAAGATCACGGCGATCGCCTGAGACCCGAAAGGAACAGACATGGCACATAAGAAGGGCGCTTCCAGCTCGCGCAACGGTCGCGATTCAAAGCCTCAGTACCTCGGTGTGAAGAAGTTCGGTGGCGAGGCCGTCGTCGCCGGCAACATCATCGTCCGCC
This sequence comes from Bifidobacterium sp. LH_730, assembly GCF_056355835.1. Classification (NCBI taxonomy): domain Bacteria; kingdom Bacillati; phylum Actinomycetota; class Actinomycetes; order Bifidobacteriales; family Bifidobacteriaceae; genus Bifidobacterium; species Bifidobacterium sp. LH_730. The sequence continues at coordinate 124,052 of NZ_JBKETB010000005.1, read as the reverse complement.
AGCGTGGCACCAACTTCCACCCGGGCCAGAACGTCGGCATGGGCAAGGACCACACCCTGTTCGCGCTGTCCGACGGCTCCGTGAAGTTCGGCGTGCGCCGCGACCGCAAGGTCGTCGACGTCATCGCCGCCTGAGCCTGACTCAAACGATTGACCGCACCCCACGGGGTGCGGTTTTTTGTTATTGCCGAGGCGATCCTGAGAAAAGATGGCTGCCGGCCCAAGAATTGTGTACTTGGCCCAAGAATTGTGCATCGGTTCCCGGCAATGCTCCGTGCGAACGCTGGGATTTCGGTTGTCGCGCAGTCATAGGGGTGCACAATTCATGGGCCGGATACACAATTCTTTGCCTGACCCAAGGCATGGCACGGACGGGGTGGGCGCTAAGCTGGGCGATATGAGTGATTTCGTGGACCGCGTGACCGTGCATGTCAAGGGTGGGGACGGAGGCAATGGCTCCGCCGGCATACGGCGTGAGAAATACAAGCCGCTGGCCGGCCCCAACGGCGGCAACGGCGGAGACGGCGGCTCCGTCATATTCGTGGCCGACCGCAACGCCACCAGCCTGCTGGACTATCGATTCATGCCGCATCGCGTCGCCGGCGACGGTTCGATGGGACTGGGGGACAACAAGGACGGCACCAAGGGCAAGGACCTGATCCTGCCCGTGCCGTGCGGCACCGTCGTCTTCAGCGCGAAGGGCGCGGCGGGCGAGTCCAAGCGCCCCGGCATCGAGCTGGCCGACCTGCGGCACGAGGGCGATCGATTCGTCGCGGCCGCCGGCGGCATGGGAGGGCTCGGCAACATCGCGCTGGCCAACAAGACGCGGCGCGCCCCGGGCTTCGCCCTGCTTGGCGAGCTTGGCGAGGAACGCGATGTCGTGCTCGAATTGAAGTCCATCGCCGACGTGGCGCTGGTCGGCTTCCCGTCGGCCGGCAAGTCGAGCCTCATCGCCGCGATGAGCGCCGCCAAGCCGAAGATCGCCGACTACCCCTTCACCACGCTGGTGCCGAACCTCGGCGTCGTCGTCGCCGGAGACCGTCGATACACCATCGCCGACGTGCCGGGCCTGATTCCGGGCGCCTCCCAGGGCAAAGGCCTGGGACTTGAGTTCCTGCGCCATATCGAACGCACCGAGATCATCGCCCATGTCATCGATTGCGCCACGCTCGAGCCCGACCGCGACCCCGTCTCCGATTATCACGCGCTGGAGAACGAGCTCGCCGAATACGCCGGCTCGCTCGAGCTGCCGCTGGGCGCGATTCCGATTCCGGAACGTCCGCGCATCGTGATCCTCAACAAGGCCGACGTGCCCGAGGCCAAGGAGCTCGCCGAATTCGTGCGGCCTGAGTTCGAGGCGATGGGCATGCGCGTGTTCATCGTGTCCACGGCCTCGCACGAGGGCCTGAAGGAACTCAACTTCGCGCTGGCCGAGATGGTGGCCCGGATGCGCGAGGAGGTCGCGCGCCGCGAGGCCGAGGAGGAAGAGGCCCGCGTCGTCATCAAGCCGCTCGGACGGGAGGCCGGCGGGCGCCGGCGTCGTTCGGGCGACGAGGGCGGCACCGGCGTCGACTTCGAGATCGAGCGCGAGGAGGATGCCGACGGCTCCTTCTGGTTCACCGTCACCGGCCGCAAGCCGGAGCGCTGGGTGCAGCAGACGAATTTCGACAACGACGAGGCCGTGGGCTATCTCGCCGACCGACTTGCCAAGCTGGGCGTCGAGGACGCCCTGCGGCACAAGGGCGCCCGCGCGGGCGACGAGGTGCGCATCGGCCGGGGCGTCAGGGCCGTGTCCTTCGACTGGGATCCGACGATCGCGGCGGGCGCCGAGATGCTCGACGGCACGCAGCTGGGCGCGCGTGGCAAGGACCTGCGCCTCGAGGAGGACGAGGGACGCACGCGCCGGCGCACCAACGCCGAGCGCCGCCGCGAATACCACGCGATGATGGACGCGAAGGCCGCGGTGCGCGAGGCCATGCGGGCGGAGCGCGAGGCCGGCCACTGGGCGGATCCGTCCATCGACGACGACCGCCACGACGAGACATCGCTGTTCGGCCGGGGCGAGTGACCATGTCCACACCAAGCCAGGCTGAGATTCGCCGGCGCATCGCCAGCGCGCGCACCATCGTCGTCAAGGTCGGTTCGAGTTCGCTGACGCAGGAGGGAGGCCGGCTCGACCCCGGGCGATTGCATGCATTGGTCGCGGCGTTGGCTTCCGTGCATCTGATGGACGCGCGCGTGGTGCTGGTCTCCTCCGGCGCCATCGCGGCCGGCTTCGGGCCGCTTGGTTTTGACGCGCGTCCGACCGATGTCGCCACCCAGCAGGCCGCGGCGGCCGTCGGTCAGGGCTTGCTCATGGCGCAATACGAGGCCGCCTTCGGGCGGTACGGCGTGCGCGTCGGGCAGATCCTCATCACCGCGCAGGACACCGTCCGCGCCACGCAATACCGCAACGTGCAGCGCACGCTGAACCGATTGCTTGATCTGGGCGTCATCCCAATCGTCAACGAGAACGATTCGCTGGCCTCCAACGAGATTCGTTTCGGCGACAACGACCGGCTTTCCGCCCTCGTCGCCAATCTGGTGCGCGCCGACGCGCTGGTGTTGCTGACCGACGTGGACGCGCTCTACACGGCCCCGCCCGCGCAGCCCGGCTCGCAGCGCATCGGCTACGTGCCGGATGTCGTGGACGCGCTCGGCGAGATCGAGGTCGGCGGCACCGGCTCCAAGGTCGGCACCGGCGGCATGGTCACCAAACTCGAGGCGGCGCGTGTGGCGGCCGTCTCCGGCATTCCCTCGGTGCTCACTTCGGCGGTGAACGCGGGGCCGGCTATGATGGGCGACCCGGTGGGCACGGTCTTTGCCCCCATCAAGCATCGCGGTTCCTCGCGCCGCCTGTGGATTGGTTTCGCCGCGAATCCGCGCGGCTCGATCGTCGTGGATTCCGGCGCGGCCTCGGCTGTTCGCGGAGGCCGCGCCTCGCTGCTGGCCGCCGGCGCGCTCGAGGTGCGCGGCGAGTTCTCGGCCGGCGACCCGGTGTGGATCGACGACGAGTCCGGAGCGCATCTGGCGCGTGGACTCGCAGGCTTCGACTCCGAGGAGATCCCGCAGATGCTGGGCCGCACCAGCGCCCAGCTCAAGCGCTTCCTCGGTCCCGAATACGCGCATCCCATCGTCCACCGCGACGATCTCGTGCTCGTCTGAACGCACGCGCGTTGCGTCGATTGCACGGCGACACGAGCTCACCGCATAAGCGAATAAGCAAAGACCGCCCTCGGCAGGGAACCGGCGTCTCGCCGTTTGCCCCTGCCAAGGGCGGTCTTTTGCATGATATGAGTTGCGGGCGGATCTCAGTCCTCGAGTCCCTTGCCGCGCTCGGAAAGCGAAACGATCCAGCTGAGCGCCGCGCCGACGAGCACGAACACGCCGAGGGCCACCAGACCGCCTTCTCCGGTGTCGGCGGTGTGGAACAGGGCGTCGAACCACACGCGGATATTCGGCGCGAAGAAGCCGCCGAAACCGCCGAGCATGGTCACGATGCCGATGCCGCCGGCCAACGCCGCGCCGGTGAGCAGCTCGGTGGGCATGCGCCAGAAGATCGGCTGGCTGGCGATGACGCCGGTGGCCGCGAAGCACAGGCAGATGATGGCGATGAGCGGCGAGGCGAACGCGGAGATGATGATCGAGGCGCCGGTGATGAGCAGGATGACGGTGACGAAGACATGATGGTGGCCGACGCGGGCGCTCCACTTGGGCAGCAGCCACGTGCCGATGAGCGCGAAGACCCATGGAATCGTGGAGATCAGCGAGACCTTGAGGCCGACCTTCTCGCCGACAAGGCTGGAAACCTGCGTGGGCAGGAAGAAGGTGATGCCGTAGACGCCCACCTGGATGAGGAAATACACAATCGACAGCACCCACACGCGCCAGGATCCGAACGCGCCCTTGACGCTGGACTGGGTGGCGGCGGAGGCGCGGCGTTCCTCGTCCTCGATGGCGTCGGCGAGCAGCGCGCCTTCCTTGGGCGTCAGGAAACGGGCCGTGCGGGGCGTGTCGTCAAGATAGAACCAAGCCGCGATGCCGACGACCGCGGCGGCGATGCCTTCGAGGAAGAACATCCAGAACCAGCCGGGCAGTCCCATGATGCCGTGCATCTGCAGCAGCAGGCCGGAGATGGGCGAGCCGATGACCATGGCGATCGGGGCGCCCATGTAGAACAGGCCGCGGATCTCATCCTGCTGCTTCTTCGGGAAGAAAATCGTGGTCAGGTAGATGGCGCCGGGGAAGAAGCCGGCCTCGGCGATGCCGAGCAGCACGCGCACGATCAGGAACTGGGATTCGTTGCGGGTGAAGGCCATGGCCGCGCCCACGATGCCCCAGGCGATGGCGAGAAGCGTCAGCCATTTGCGTGCGCCGACCTTGCGCATGGCGAGATTGCAGGGCGTGCCGAGGAAGGAATAGATCACGAAGAACAGGCCCGAGCCCAATGCGTATCCCTGGGCGGTCAGCCCGGTGTCGGCCATATAGGACTGCTGCGCGTAGCTGATGTTGGTGCGGTCGAAGAAGGCGAGCACATACATCAGCATCAGGAACGGCACAAGCCGCGCGCTGGTCTTGGCGATGATGCGGGATAGGTCGTGGGAGCCGCTTGCGGCGTCCGATGTGCGCGGACTGGTTGCGGTGGGGGATTGCTGTGCCATAAGGAACCTCGTTGTCGCTCAGGGATAACCTCATTGGGCGGTGGCGTCCGCGCCGTCATTGCACGCGGGGCGTTGCCGTCCTGCGGTTTAGATTAGGGACGCGTGGGGTGGGTCCCAATATGTGGGATTGGGGTGGGATGTTTTGGGATGGCCGCGGAAGCGAGGGCGGGCGCTGCCGTGCGTGTACGCGCCGTCCCAAATTCGTTGCGGGTCGTCCCTGTATGTGGGACGGTGGGATCGGCTCCCATAGAGTGGGACATGTCACCACACGGCGCATCCGCACGGAACGATCCACGCGGGTGACCGGCCGAATCTCAATGAGGAGGAAGTGCACGATGCCATTGCCATCGACGAAACTGCCCATCATCACGCATATCCGCGCGTATTCCATGGGAGGCGCGGCCGCCAAGGTCCACGGACAGGGCGGCGGCGACTATCACGACCAGGGTTCCGGACACTGGATCGACGACCATATCTGCACCCCGATGTCGAAGTACGCGGAATACGAACAGTCCCGCCAGTCCTTCGGCATCAATGTGCTCGGCACGCTGGTCGTCGAGGTCGAGGCCTCCGACGGCACCACCGGCTTCGCGATCTCGACCGCCGGCAACCCCGGCTGTTTCATCGTCGAGCATCATCTGAGCCGCTTCGTGGAGGGCAAGCGCGTCGACCAGATCAAGCTCATCCACGACCAGATGATCAACTCCACGCTGTATTACTCCGGTGGCGGCGGCGTGGTCATCAACACGATTTCGGCCGTGGACCTGGCGCTGTGGGATCTCTACGGCAAGGTCATCGGCCTGCCGGTCTACAAGATCCTCGGCGGCGCGGTGCGCGACGAGATCCACTTCTATGCCACCGGCGCCCGTCCCGATCTGGCGCAGAAGATGGGCTTCATCGGCGGCAAGATGCCGACCCACTGGGGCCCGGCGGCCGGCGACCAGGGCATCGCCAAGGACATCGCGATGCTCGCCGACATGCGCGAGAAGGTCGGCGACGACTTCTGGCTGATGTTCGACTGCTGGATGAGCCAGGACGTCAACTACGCCACCAAGCTGGCGCACGCGGCCGCGCCCTACCACCTCAAGTGGATCGAGGAATGCTTCCCTCCGAACCAGATCGAGTCCTACCGCCAGCTCAAGAAGGTCATGCCGGCTGGCATGCTGATGACCACCGGCGAACACACCGGCACCTTGGAGGGCTTCAAGGAGCTGTCCGACGCGGGCGTCGACATCCTGCAGCCCGATGTCGGCTGGTGCGGCGGCGTCACCTCCCTGTGCGAGATCGCGGCCATCGCCAAGTCGCGCGGCCAGCTCGTGGTGCCTCACGGCTCGTCGGTCTACTCGCACCACGCGGTCATCACCTTCACGAACACGCCGTTCAGCGAGTTCCTGATGACCGCGCCCAAGGCGGACCATCTGCGCCCGCAGTTCGACCCGATCCTCGTGGGCGAGCCCGTGCCCGAAGGCGGCATCATCACCGCCGAACAGCTCGACAAGCCCGGCTTCGGCGTGGAACTCAACCGCGACTGCCCGCTCGAGCGCCCGTTCGAGCACTGACGGAAAGCCTCACCATGACTGCACTTCCGCATAACGCATTCAAGGCCGCCCTTGCCTCCGGCACGCCGCAGTATGGTCTGTGGATGGCCTCGGCCTCGCCGACCATCACGGAGATCGCGGCCGATTCCGGCTACGACTGGCTGCTGCTGGACGGCGAGCACGGTCCCTACGACCTCAACACCACGCTCGACTGCCTGCGCGCCACGCATGGCTATCCGACCACGCCCATCGTGCGCCCGCATTCGGCGGATCCCGTGGCCATCAAGCAGGTGCTTGACCTCGGCGCGCAGACGCTGCTCATCCCCATGGTGAACACCGCCGAGGAAGCGCGGCTGATGGTCAAGGCCGTCGAATACGCGCCCCAGGGCATCCGCGGCGTCGGCTCGCCGATCGCCCGTTCCGGGCGCTGGGGGCGGATCCCGAACTACATGCGCGACGCACGCGGCGAGATTTGCCTGCTGGTGCAGGTCGAAAGCCAGGAGGCGCTGGACAACATCGAGGATATCGCGGCAGTCGAGGGCATCGATGGCATCTTCATCGGGCCCGCCGATCTGTCCGCCTCGCTCGGCCACCCCGATGACGCCGCGGCGATCATGGACGAGATCCACCACGCCTTCGACGTCATCAAGGCGCATGGCAAGGCCATCGGTTCGCTGGCCTTCGACGCGCCCACGGCCAAGCGCTTCGTCGAATGGGGCGCCACCTTCGTCGCGGTCGCGGGGGACACCGACCTCCTCGTGCACGCGATGGACCGGGATCTCGCGCAATACCGTTAGATTCGGATCGGCACTCACGTCCGCCGGCATCCGGGAGTTCCCGGGCGTCGGCGGACGTACCATATGCATTGATATCCACGGAAAGGACCTCGTGATGGCATACGCATCCGACAGCCCCGCTCCAGCGGGAACCGGCACGCTGATCCACGGCATCGAGGTCATCCGCGCCGTCGCCGGTGGAGCCACGGCGCTGAAATCCGTCGTCGAGGCCACCGGGCTGAGCCGTTCCACCGCGCACCGATTGGTGCAGGCGCTGCGCATCGAACGCTTCCTGCGCGAGGACCCGGATGGCAAGCTGCGCCTGGGGCCGGCTCTGATCGAGCTTGGCTTCCGCGCGCTTGACAGCGTCTCCCTGCAAACCGTGGCGCATCCGGTGCTGGAGAGCCTCGCCCGGCAGGTCAAGGACACTGTGCATCTGGCGGTGGAGGAGGCCGGCGAAACGCTGTATCTCGACAAGATCCATGGCGGGCGCACGATCGAGATCCATTCGTGGATCGGCTGCCGCATGCCCCTGACCTACACGGGCCTGGGCAAGGCGCTGCTGCTCGATTCGCCCACGCGCTGGACCTCGCAATATGTGCAGGACCGCAATCTTACGAACCGCGATCCGCAGCACGACTATGCCGACGAAAGCGCCTTCCACGCCGCGATGGAGAAATTCGCGCGGCAGGGCTTCGCCTACGACCTTGAGGAGAACGAACCGGGCATCCGGTGCGTGGCCGCGCCCGTGCATGATGGCCGCGGCAAGATCGTCGCCGCGATATCCGTCTCCGGCGCGAACCAGTTCATGCCTCCCAAGCGCATGCGCGCGCTCGGTCCGGTGCTATTGGACGCTGCCAAGCGCATCGGCGCGGAGCTCGGATACCAGACCGAGGCCAACGAGCGCGCGGATTGATGATGAGGGGTTGCGGACGTCACGCGAACCCCTAAGCCGAATATCGGTCGCAGAACCATGAACTTCGCGTCGTCGTCCTATGTCCCTCACTGAATGGCCGCTATGAAGGTCTCCAAAGTCCCGTTTCCCTGGATGCGCACACGCGGCAGCGCCGTGGGGTCGGCGCCGACCTTCGCCCAGCCGTATCGCGTGGTGAAGGCGCACAGCACCCCCGCCTCGCGCACTGCCTCCTGCGCCTCGGGCGTCGTGTCGCCGAAGGGATAGGCGAAGGCCTCGCCCGCCCCGGTCAAGGCCTGCGAAGCCTTGAGATCCTCGACGATCTGCGCGCGGCTCATCGCGCTGATGCGCCCGCCGTGCCCGATCGTGCCGCCCGCCCGGTGCATGTCATGCGAATGCGATTGGTATTCGAGATACGGCGTCGCCATCTCGCGCATCCGCTGCACCACCCCTGGATCGACGGTGATGTCGAAGGACGTGGCCGGCACCCGGTATTTCGCCAGCAGCGGTGCGCCGACTCCGAAGAACCCGCCCTCGCCATCGTCGAAGGTCAGCACCACGCTTTTGGCGGGCAGGCTGTGCGTGCCGTCGAGGAAGGCGCGCACCTCGCGCCACGAGGGGAAATAGAAGCCGTTGCCGGTCAGGTATTTCAGCTGTTCCTCGAGCGCGCTCGCCGCGATGAAATTGGAGTTGAGCTCGGCCGGCGGCGCATCGTCCGCGTAGACGTAGTGATACATAAGCACCGGTATGCCGCCGTTCTGCCGCTCCATCGACTCGACCACGCGCACGGTTCGTTCGGCGTGCGCGAGTTTGCCGGCGGCGTTCGTCACCGTGTATTGGATGCAGTAGTCGCCTGGCGTGCTCGTGTCCACTGTGCCGCTGGTCCTGATGCGCGCGGTGAGCGCGCCCTCGTCTGGGTCCATCGCATGCGCGCCCGGCTCCACGTATCGCTCGCCCTTGAGCACGATGGTGACGGGGCTGCCGTTGACTCCGATGACGATGCGCCCGGGGTCGCCGGTCGGCGCCGCCGCGCGGTTCAGGGTTTTGCGGTATGGCCGCGTTGCCGTCGCCTTGATCGAGGCATCGGCCGCCGGGACGGGCGAAGGCAGGGCGAGTCGTGGCGCGGCGATGGCCAACGCCAGCACAAGAAACAGCGCCATGGCCGCGGCTGCCAATGCGACGAACCGTGTGCGGGCGGCCGCGACGGCACGGGCGGACGAGCGGCTGATATGCAGGCCGGTGCGTGCGGTCGCCGGTCGGCGCTGACCTGAGCGAATGGACGCCATGCGGTGCGCGCCCGGTGCCACGGGAGAGCCGTCGCTCGTGAGCGGAGCTGTGAAGGCGTCGGCATCGAGGCGGGGCATGTCGCCGTCATTGGGATCGCCGGTGGCGCCGGGGATGTTCGCGGCGCTGACGCTGCCGCCACTGGCGCCGTCGCTGACGCGGCGCGTATGCCGGCCGTGCGCCGCGTGGGAGTGAACCGGGCCGCTGGCGCGGTCCTCGTCTCGATTCGCGTCAGAAATTCCCGCCATATGTCCCCTCTTCCGTCCCTCCCATTCCACCATCGGGCCAGCGTGCGCGCAAGTCGTCCGACATATGCGCGCGCCCCTGCGCGTTTTCGTGCGGAAGGTCTAGCATGGATGCCATGACTATGGCGCAATGGCAGACCCTTTCCGACCGTATCGACCGCGTGGCCCCAAGCGCCACCCTCGCCGTGGATTCCAAGGCGAAAGCGATGAAGGCGTCGGGCATCGACGTCATCGCCTATGGCGCCGGCGAACCGAATTTCCCGACGCCCGCCGCCGTGGTCGCCGCCGCCGCCGAGGCGTGCCGCGACCCGCGCAACTACAAATACACCCCGACCCCCGGCCTGCCCGAGCTGCGCCGGGCCATCGCCGACAAAACGCTGCGCGACTCCGGATACGAGGTCGCCCCGGAACAGGTCGTCGTGACCAACGGCGGCAAGCAGGCCGTCTACGAAACCTTCCAGATCCTGCTCAACGACGGCGATGAGGTCATCATCCCCGCGCCGTATTGGACCAGCTATCCCGAGGCCGTCAAGCTGGCCGGCGGCGTGCCCGTCGAGGTGTTCGCCGGTGCCGAGCGCGGCTTCGAGCCCGATGTCGAGGCGATCAAGGCCGCGGCCACCGGGCGCACCAAGGCGATCATCGTCAACTCGCCGAACAACCCGACCGGCGCCGTGTGGAGCCCCGAAACCGTGCGCGCGATCGGCGAATGGGCCGTCGCGAACCATATCTGGATCATCTCCGACGAAATCTACGAACACCTCAACTATGACGACGCGAAGACGACCTTCATCGGCGCGGCCGTGCCGGAATGCCGCGACCAGCTCATCGTGCTCAACGGCGTGGCCAAGACCTACGCGATGCCCGGCTGGCGCGTCGGTTGGCTGATCGCGCCGCTGCCGGTGGCCAAGGCCGCCTCGAAGCTGCAGGGGCATATGAGCTCGAATGTGGCGAATGTCTCGCAGCGCGCGGCGCTCGCCGCCGTGGCAGGGCCGCTCGACGAGGTGCATCATATGCGCGAGGCCTTCGACGCGCGCCGCCGCGCCATCGTCGCCGCGCTCAACGATATCGAGGGCGTGCATTGCCCGACGCCGACCGGCGCGTTCTATGCCTTCGCCGACGTGCGCGAGCTGCTCGACCGCCCGCTCGGCCCGGAGCATGTGACGTGCGCGACCTCCTCCGAGCTCGCCGCCGCGATGCTCGACCAGGCGCATGTCGCCGCCGTGCCCGGCGAGGCCTTCGGCGCGCCCGGATACCTCCGCTTCTCCTACGCGCTGGACGACGAATCCCTGGCCGAAGGCATGCGCCGCATGAAAACCTGGGTCGAGGCATAACCTCTCCCAACCCTCCCCATATCCTCATCCCCTTCCCCCAAACCCCACCTCCCCACGGTGCGGCAAACTCCACGGTGCGGTAAACCCCACCGTGCGGTAAACCATAAAACGGCGGAATATGGCCGAAATGACGTTTACCGCATGGTGGGGTTTACCGCACCGTGGAGAAAACGGCACCGTGGAGTGGCGCGGGGCGCGACACGGCGGCGACGGGGATGGTTCGCGACACCGGCGACACTCGGGTTGTCGAAATCGACATATGCTGCTAAGGTATCGGCTTGGCGGTTTTGCCCGATGCGAACGCATAGGTTCACCGGTGCGGGTAGCATGGGCAGAGTTCCCCTAGGGAAGTGGCGCAATTGGTAGCGCAACGGTCTCCAAAACCGTAGGTTGTGGGTTCGAGTCCCGCCTTCCCTGCCAAGTGATGTAACCCAAGCGAAGGATGGATATGGCGAAGGCAAGCAAGAGCGAAAAAGCGGTCAAGCCCAATGTCTTCATGCGTATCGGTCTGTTCATCAAGCAGATTATCGACGAACTTCGCAAGGTCGTGACTCCCACCGCGAAAGAGCTGTTCTTCTGGTCGCTCGCCGTGTTCATTTTCGTGCTGCTGCTGATGGCGCTGGTCACCGGCATGGACTTCGGCCTGGGCAAGGCCACGCTGTGGGTGTTCGGCTGATCGTTCTTCCCGGTATGACTGCCTAACCCGAAGGTGAATGTGCATGAGTGATGAAGTGAATCTCGAAGGTCTGGACGCGTTGCCCGACCTGCCCGAAGAGGCGGGTGTCGAGGCGGCCGCTGAGCCGGAGATCAATCTTGAGGCCGCCGCGCCGGTTGAGGCCGATGCGAATGAGGATGCGGCCGTTGCGTTCGAGGCTCTTGGCGAGACTGAGTCGGCGGATGATGCCGCCGCTGCGGTGAACGATGCCGATGTGGCCGTGGCGCTGGGCGATGAGCCCACCGACGGCGAGGCTGGCGAGACCAAGGCGACCGCCGAGGCCGAGGCTTCCGATGCCGGTCAGCAGGCCGTCGACGAATTCTCCAAGTCGCTGCGCACGCTCGAAGGCAAATGGTATGTGCTCCATACCTATTCCGGTTATGAGAAGCGCGTGAAGACCAACGTCGAATCCCGTATCGCCAGCTTCGGCCTCGAGGACAAGATCTTCCAGATCGAGGTCCCGATGGAAGAGGTCGAGAAGCACACCGACAAGGGTAAGAAGGTCATCACCCGCGTGCGCATTCCCGGATATGTGCTCATCCGCATGTGGCCGGACGAGGACGCGCGCCGCATCGTGCGCGAGACCGAGGGCGTCACCGGCTTCGTGGGCCCGACCAAGGAGCCCGCGCCGCTGAGCCGCAAGGAAGTCGTCGCCATGATGGCGCCGATGATCGCCTCCGAGGCGCTGAAGCAGGCCGGTGACAAGCCCGCCGCCGCCAAGAAGCGCACCATCGAGGTGTCCTATGCCGTGGGCGATCAGGTCACCGTTACCGACGGTCCCTTCGCCACGATGGCCGCCGTCGTCTCCGACGTCGAGCCGACCACGCAGAAGCTCACCGTGCTTGTGTCCATCTTCGGCCGCGACACGCCCGTCGAGCTTGGCTTCGACCAGGTCGAGAAGCTCGGCTGATATCGCTGCTTATCCGAAAGCCCCGCCGCCGTGCGGGGCTTTTCGCTATTTCGGGACGGGCCGGAGGTCGGCGGGACTTTGGGCGGTCGGATGACCGGGCGTTATTTGCGCTCCGCTTGGTGGCATGCGGGTATCGCTGACGGATGGCCTGGCGTTACCTCCGTTCCTGTTGGTGGCGCGCAGGTAACGCTGGGAGGGGTTAGCGTTACCCGCGCTCCTGTTAGCGGCATATAGGTAACGCTGAGAGCCTCGTAGCGTTACCTACCTTCCACTTATTGGAGCGGGAGGTACGCTGAGACTTCTCTCCGCGTTACCTCTGCGCCACTTGGCGGCATGTGGGTAACGCCGGGACGGTTCGGCATGGCCCGTGCCCCGCCTAGGAGTCCCGGAGCGCCGCTGATTTTGGCTGGTGTGATGCCGCCGGTTATATTGCCCCGCTGTTGCCCCGACGATGGTCACGAGGTTGCCGCCTGTCCGGAGAACCATAGGCCCAAGTCTTTGCTTACCAAATGCGGTCCGACACGCGCTGTGTCCGAGACATCCCATTGATCTGGGAACGCGGTATGCGCAGGCGCCGCCGCGGCCATTTGCCGCCGCAAGTTGGCCGCATCCTCTCGCCGTTGACCGGACGCTTTTCCTTCCTCGGCGGAGGAAGGAAAAGCATGTCCGCGAGGGACTGCATAATGGAAAAGTTGTGGCTGGAGGGCTGGCGTGAGCCGTGCCCGCTGGCACAGCGCAGCAATATAGGTTGCGGGAGGAGTTCGCGATCCGTCGAACGGAACGTGGGCGCCGGCACCACCGCTTCATAGAAAGAAGAACCATATATGGCTCCCAAGAAGAAAGTCTCCGCGCTGATCAAGCTGCAGATTCAGGCTGGCAAGGCCAATCCGGCCCCGCCGCTGGGTCCTGCCCTGGGTTCGCACGGCGTGAACATCATGGACTTCTGCAAGGCGTACAACGACGCCACGAAGGACAAGATGGGTCAGGTCATCCCGGTTGAGATCACCGTCTACGAAGACCGTTCCTTCACCTTCATCCTCAAGACCCCGCCGGCCGCGGCTCTGCTGCTCAAGGCCGCCGGCATCGAGAAGGGCACCGAGAACCCGCTGACCCACAAGGTCGGCTCCGTCACCAAGGCTCAGGTCAAGGAGATCGCCGAGATCAAGATGGCCGATCTGTCCGCCCGTGACATCGAAGCCGGCATGAAGATCATCGAGGGCACCGCCCGTTCCATGGGCATCACGGTCACCGACTGAGCAAGGGAAGGAATACGACAATGGTTAAGCGTTCCAAGAAGTACCGCGAAGCTGCCGAGCGCATCGATCGCAACAACCTCTACACCGCCAACGAGGCCATCGCCCTGCTCAAGAGCATGCCGGCCTACAACTTCGACCAGACCGTCGAAGCGGTGTTCCGTCTGAACGTCGATCCGCGCAAGGCCGACCAGCTTGTGCGCGGCACCGTCAACCTGCCCCACGGCACCGGCAAGACCGCCAAGGTGCTCGTGTTCGCCCGTGGCCCGAAGGCCACCGAGGCGACCGAGGCCGGCGCCGACATCGTCGGCGATGACGAGCTCATCGCGAAGGTCGCCGATGGCTTCCTCGACTTCGACGCCGTCGTGGCCACCCCGGACATGATGGGCAAGGTCGGCCGCCTCGGCCGCGTGCTCGGCCCCCGTGGCCTCATGCCGAACCCGAAGACCGGCACCGTGACCATGGACGTCACCAAGGCCGTCGCCGACATCAAGGGCGGCAAGATCGAGTTCCGCGTCGACAAGAACGGCAACCTGAGCTTCCTCATCGGCAAGATGAGCTTCGACGAGCAGGCTCTGGACGAGAACTTCAAGGCCGTGGCCGATGAGGTCAAGCGCCTGAAGCCCTCCACCGTGAAGGGCCGCTACATCACCAAGGCGACGATCACCTCCACGATGAACCCGGGCGTGCCGGTCGATCCGGCGATCTACGCCTGAGTTATAGCGCGAAATACAGCGTTGGGGAGCGGCGTGAGTTTGCGTCGCTCCTCTGCATATACGAGGACCTCAGTGCCCATGCGGCGCCGGGGTCCTCGTCGTATCTGAGCAGGCTTTTGGCTATGCGGCCGCATGATCGTGTATGCGGCCGGAGATTCGGATGCGTCGGTCGAAAGCCCGCTGGGCTTTCTTTTTCCGGCTATGCGGCCGCATGATCGTGTATGCGGCCGAGCGCTATCGCAGTGGTCAGGACGTAGGCCTCGCGGGGGTCGGTGGCGTCCCAGCCGGTTGATTCGGCGGCGCGCTTGAGACGATATCGCACGGTGTTCGGATGGACGTTGAGCTCCTTGGCCGTGGCCTCGAGCGAATTGCCGGAATCCAGGAAGGCGGCGACCGTGGCCATCGTCGGGTCGTCGGGCCCCGCGGCCGCAAGGCTGGCATACACCACGTCGACGAGTTCGCGGCGGGCCGCCTCGTCTCCCAGCAGCGCCCGCTCCGGCAGCACGTCGTCGGCCCGCATCGGGCGGGGGAGGCGCGTGCCGGTCATGGCGGGGGCGGCCGCCAGCGAATAGAGCACCGCGCGCACCGTCTCGGCCGCGCCGACGACGCCATGGCGCGTCGGGCCCAGGCACAGCGGCCGTGCATCGTCGAATGCGGAGGACATGGCCGTGCAGGTCACCTCCGGGGTGGCCGCGCCCTGGCGGCGCACCAAGGCGACCAGATGCCCGTTCCTGGTGCCGGCGATCACCTGTCCGCCGCCCAGATCACGCACGCATGAATGCGTCAGGGAGATGGCCGTGCGCACCTGCGCGTCCGCCGCGTCGCGCCGGCCCCCGGCCGCGCCCCGCGTCGTGTCCCGCGTCGTGCCGCCCACGGCGAAGCAATCGAAGTCATCGCCCCAGCCGTCCACGGCCATCAGCGATGCCACGCGCCCGTCGTCGATGCCCGAGGCCAGGCATTCGAAGATCACGGCCTCGAGCTGCGTGTCGGCGTCAAGCATCCCCAGGAAATCGGGGGCGGTGGAATCGGTCATGGCTCTAGTCTAACCGTCGCGTCATTCGCCGCGGAAACCCCGTCCACCACCTCCACGGCGGCGGGCGCATCGGCCGCCGCCCGCGCGGCCCGCGATTCGCGCCAGAATTGCAGGCACAGGAAACCGAAGACGAAGGCCACGGGCAGCATATGCCGTTCGAAGTTGTTCGCCGGCGCCGTGATCATCACCCCCATCAGCAGCAGCAACGGGATATGCCAGGCCAATGCCCTCCAGCGGCGCAGCACCACTTCGGCCGCGCCGACCAGCAGCGTGAGGATGACGTAGAAGTTGCCATGCGTCGGCCAGCCGAGCACCGGCGCCGCGCTCCACGAATCAGCGAAGGTGGCGACGCTCGCGCGCCAGTCATGGTTGACGTAGCGGATCCACGTCGAGTTCTTCTGCACATAGTCGCTGTCGATGTAATAGGACATCGGCACGTACGGCAGGTCGGCGATGTCGAAGTATCCATAGGATTTCGCCAGCAGCGCGTCGAGCGCCACGATCGGCGAGGCCTTGACGATCTCAAGCCACGCCTCGTTGAACCGTTCCATATCCTCCGGCGTCACGGTGCGCCAGCGATAGGAGACCTTCTTCGACTGGATGCCCGAGGACTTCACCGGATCGGCGTCTTGGCTCGAATAGGCGTCGGCCATCTGGTCGAGGTTGAACACCGGCGCGAGCTTGTCCTTCGCGGACTGCGGAATCGCCTCCGGGTCGCGCTGGGCGACTCGCGCGATCATCTGCAACTGCACGCCGCGGCTTTCGATCGGGTCGCCGCCGATGATCGCGCCGGACTGGATGGCCAGCGCGGTGCCGCCGTGCACGAGGATGACCGGCAGCAGCAGCGCCGTCACATAGACTGCCCAGCGCCGACGGTCCGCGAGGATGCCGAGGACGATCTGCAATGCGACGATGTACCAGGCGTATTTCGCCGAGACCAGCATCACGATGGTCGACAGCGCGAAGGCGAGCACGGTGCGTCGCGGCAGACGCGGGGCGTCGACGCTCCGCTTGCCCGCCGCGCGGCGCGTGAGATGGAGCTCATACCAGATGCCGAACCACCAGGTGAAGGCGAAGGCGAAGAGCGGGGATTTGGTTATCGATATCGTCGAGAACACCGCGAGGGGGCATATGAGGAAGAACAGGATGATCGCGACGCGGGCGAAGCCTCCCGCAGGGGTTGTGCCGGCGGTGGCGAGGCGGTCCTGCATGCCCGTCCGCGATGAGTCCGATGAGTCCGCCGGAACCATGATCGGGCGCAGATTCAGGAAGCGGTTCGCGGTGGCGGCGACGCAGAAGACGGCGAACAGGAACTGCGTGGCGGCCAGCGCGACGATGCCCCAATCGTTCGAGCCGGTCAGATAGCGCGAGACGGCGGCGGCGGCGCCGTAAATCAGCGTGAGGACGATATTGTGCTGGTCGGTCAGATAGGTCGGATCGTCCGGCCACATGTAATGCGCGGTCGGGTAGATGTCCATCGGCACGAAGGAGAAGAAGCCGATATAAGGCTGCTTCAGGCCCGTCCATTGGTTCCAGGCCCAGCTGAACTCGCGGATCTGCGAGCGGATGTCGGCGCCGAAGGCGGCCAGCAGCGTCGTCGGCGCCCACAGCCAGCCGAGGAACAGGATCAGCGCGATCTTCCACCAGCGGTCGGTGCCTCGCACGATGCCGCGGCCGAGCAACGCAAGGAAACGGCGCACCGCCATGCCGGGGCGGGAGAGCGCCCAGCTCGCGGACCACATGCGCAGACCGGGCGGCACGATGCGGCGCGGTTCGCGCTCATATCCCTCGCCCTGGTGGCGGGCGCGGTGCCAGCCGAGCACTGGCACGCCGTTGGCCCAGCGCACCAGTGCGAGGACGATGCCGAGGTAGATGAGGAAGGACAGTAGGAAATACGCCGCGTTGACCGGGCCGAAGTCGGCGATCGAGGAATCGGCCCAATACAACGGGCCGACGGCCGTGCACAGCGCTAGCCATAGACAGGCGAGCGTCGCCAGAGCCCAGCGCGCCGCCCGCGCGGCCGCCGCCAGATGCGGATGCGCGGATGGCGCGCGGGCGGTCAGGTCGTGGTTCGTGGCGGCGTTCATCCCAGCCATTTTACTCACCGCCGTTCACCGGAGCCGGGCGCTTCGGCGCATGAAGCCGGAGTCGGGAAACCCGCGCGACGGGCCTCGTCGATATGCGGATCAGCGCAGGCGAGCCAGGCCGGAGGCGACGAGCGCCGCGACGGCGGCCTTGACGATGTCACCGAGGATGAAGGCGCCGGAGGCCGCGGCCACGGTGAGGAACGGCGCATGGAAGAGCACGGACTGGACGAAGAAGCCGGTCGCGTAGACGACGGCCACGCCGCCGATGAGCGCGGCAAAACCATATCGCGCGATGTTCGGTGTGCGCCCGCGCAGCAGCGCGATGAGGGCCACGCCCGGCAGGAAACCAAGCAGGAAGCCGGCGTCGGGGCCGACCAACGCCAGCGTGGACATGCCGCCGGCAAACACCGGCAGGCCGGCCGCTCCGGCGGCCAGATAGGCGGCCACGGAGGCGGCGGCCTGACGCCACGGGAGCATGAGGCCGGCCATCATCACGACGAAGGTCTGCAGGGTGATCGGAGTGGGCGAGCCCGGCACCGGAATCGCCCCGGCCGCGGCGGCGGCCCACATCAGCACGGCGAAAAGCGCCGGTTTCCAGCTTGCGGCGGCGATGCGGCGCGGCAGCGAGACGGCTTGGGCGTGCACGGCTGTGGATGCGATGGTCTGCATGATGACTGATCCCCCTCATGTAAGCGACTGGTGCGCCCGAGGCGCATATCCCTTTGGTTCCGCAAGGATAGGCGCGCGAAGCTACGGCGGCGTTTGTGGAACCTCACAAAAGATTCACGGCGGTTTTGTAGACGTTTGCGTTGAGCCCGCCGATGAACGGGAGAAGACTATTGACATCATGGGGCATATTGTCAAGAAACTTCTGATTGCCAACCGAGGCGAGATCGCCCTGCGCGTGGTGCGCACCGCGCGCGAGATGGGCATCGCCACCGTGGCCGTCTACGCCGAGCAGGACCGCGACTCGCAATACGTCGACATGGCCGACGAGTCCTATCTGCTGCCGGGCGACACCTACAAGGACACCTACCTCAACGAGGACCTGCTGATCGACATCCTGCACCGTTCGGGCGCCGACGCCGTGCATCCGGGATACGGCTTCCTCTCCGAGGTCGCCGAATTTGCCTCCAAGGTGATCGCCGCCGGCGCCATCTGGGTCGGTCCGAATCCGAAGGCCCTGGTCGATCTGGGCGACAAGATCACCGCCCGTCGCGTGGCCAAGGGCGCGGGCGTGCCGCCGGTGCCGGGTATCTCCGACCCCGTTTCCGACATGCGCGTGCTCCTCGATTTCGCGCATACGCATGGCTATCCGCTGATGCTCAAGCGCACCGACGGAGGCGGCGGCCACGGCATCACCGTCGTGCACGACGACGACGAGCTGCGTGGCTTCTATCTCAACCACGATTCGCTGCAGGGCGGCGACCTCAAGGAATACTTCGTCGAGAAATTCATCGACAAGGCCCGCCACGTCGAGACCCAGTCCGGCCGCGACAGCCATGGCAACTTCACCGTCTACTCCACGCGCGACTGCACCGTGCAGCGGCGCAACCAGAAGCTCGTCGAGGAGGCCCCCGCGCCCTTCCTGCCCAAGGACGTCGAGCTGCAGCTCGAGGGCTACTCCCGCAACCTCTTCGAAGCCGTCGACTACGTGGGCCTGGGCACCTGCGAGTTCATGGTCACGCCGAACAACAAGGTCTACTTCCTTGAGGTCAACCCCCGCCTGCAGGTCGAGCACACCGTCTCCGAGGAGGTCTCGGGCCTCGACCTCGTGCGCGAGCAGCTGACCATCGCTGACGGCGGCACGCTCACCAAGGCCCCCGCGCCGCGTGGCCACGCCTTCGAACTCAGGATCACCTGCGAGGATCCGGCCACGAACCTGACCCCGAGCTCCGGCACGCTCACCCGCGTCGACTGGCCCTCCGGCCCCGGCATCCGCATCGATTCCGGCATCGAGACCGGCGACACGGTGTCGCCGAAATTCGATTCGATGATGGGCAAGCTCGTCGTCTCCGCCCAAAGCCGCGAAGCCGCCGTGGCCCGCGTACGCCGTGCTCTGGGCGAGCTGCATATCGAAGGCGTGCCGACCCCGGCCAGTCTGTTCGAGCGCATCTTCAACGACGATGAATTCACCGCCGAACACGAGCACAGCTTCGACGTGAGCACCAAGTGGCTCGAACGCAAATATCTGAACCGCAAGCCCGGTTCCGCCGCCTCCGGCCAGCCCGCCTCGCTGAGCGCCGCCGGTGCGGACGAATCCGGCAAGCCGACGCCCACCGAGACCTTCGTCATCGAAGTGGACGACCGCCGCGTCAAGCTCACCGTGCCGCTCGATATCGTCGAGAACATCACCGGCTCGGCCCGCGCCCGCGGCGCCAAGCGCCCCACCCAGCCGCTGCGCGGCCAGGGGCTGCATAACATCGGCGCCAAGAAGCAGGCGCCGGCGGACAAGCCCGGCGTGATCTCCTCGCCGATGCAGGCCGTGGTCACCCGCATCAACGTCGCCGAGGGACAGGAGGTCGCCAAGGGCGATCTGCTCGTCGTGCTCGAGTCGATGAAGATGGAGAACTACGTCTACGCGCCCACCGCCGGCACCGTCACCAAGGTGCTCGTCGGCCCGGCCGATGGCGTCGAGGCCGGCGAGACGCTGGTCACGATGGAGGTCAAGGGCGCGGACGCGAAGCCCGCCCATACCGATGCCGGGAAGGAGGCCTGAGATGACCGATATTATCGAATCCCCGGCCGTCGTCGCGGCCATGGAACACATGGGGGCGCCCGAAGCCGGCACCCAAGGCTCGCAGCCTTTGCGCGCCGGGGTCGTCAAGGCCGCGGAGCTCGCCCGCGACGCCGAGGAGCATGCCGTCTCCCGCCAGCATGCCAAGGGCAAGAAAACGGCGCGCGAACGCCTGGACCTGCTGCTGGACACCGGCAGTTTCGTGGAGATCGGGCGCTTCCGCGGCGGCGACATCAACGGCGGCAAGGCCGGTTCGGCCGTCATCACCGGCTTCGGCGAGGTCTATGGCCGCCGCGTAGCCGTCTATGCGCAGGATTTCTCCGTCAAGGGCGGCACCCTGGGTCGCGAGGAAGGCGAGAAGATCTGCCATCTGATGGACAGGGCCCTCGACCTGAAGATCCCGATCGTCGCGCTCATCGATTCCGGCGGCGCGCGCATCCAGGAGGGCGTCGCCGCGCTGACGCAATACGGCCGCATCTTCCGCAAGACCTGCGAGGCCTCCGGCTATGTGCCGCAGCTTAGCCTGATCCTCGGCCCCTGCGCGGGCGGCGCGGTCTATTGCCCGGCTCTGACGGATCTCATCATCATGACGCGCGAGAACTCCAATATGTTCGTCACCGGCCCGGATGTGGTCAAGGCCGCCACCGGCGAGACGATCAGCATGGAGGATCTGGGCGGCGGCACCGTGCACAACACCGTCTCCGGCGTGGCGCATTACCTCGGCGAGGACGAGGCCGACGCCATCGACTACGCGCGCACCGTGCTCGCCTATCTGCCGTCGAACGCCGAGACGCAGCCGCCGGCCTTCGCCTATGCCGCCACGCGCGCCGACCGCGACACCGCCAAGCGTCTCGCCGGCATCGTGCCCGACAACGACCGCCAGCCCTACGACGTGCTCGAGGTCATCCGCTGCATCCTCGACTACGGCGAGTTCGTGCAGGTGCAGGAGCTTTTCGCCGGTTCGGCCGTCGTAGGCTTCGGCTGCGTCGAGGGGCACCCGGTCGGTGTCGTCGCCAACCAGCCCGCCGTCTCGGCCGGCATCCTCGACGTCGACGCCTCCGAGAAGGTCGCGCGCTTCGTGCGCCTGTGCGACGCCTTCAACCTGCCCGTCATCACGCTGGTGGACACCCCCGGATACAAGCCGGGCGCCGACCAGGAGCACGCCGGCATCATCCGCCGCGGCGCCAAGGTGATCTACGCCTACGCGAACGCGCAGGTGCCGCTGGTCACCGTCGTGCTGCGGAAGGCCTTCGGCGGCGCGTATATCGTGATGGGCTCGAAGGCCATCGGCGCCGATATGAACTTCGCGTGGCCCTCCTCCCAGATCGCCGTGCTCGGCGCGACCGGAGCCGTCAACATCATCCACCGCAAGGATCTGCAGAAGGCGAAGGAAGCCGGCCGCGACGTGGACGAGCTGCGTGCGCGGCTCGCCGACGAATACGAGCGGACCACCGTCAACGCGAACCTGTCGCTGGAAACCGGCCAGATCGACGCGATGATCGACCCCGAGCAGACGCGCGAGGCCATCGCCGAATCCCTGCGGATGCTCGCCGGCAAACGCCGCGTCAAGCGCACCGCCAAGCACCACGGTAATCAACCGCTATAACACATCTCTTCATAACCGAACCCACCCACCCCAACCAAAGGAATACGAATGAGCAACCCCAGCTTCTTCCTCAACCGCCTGAGCAGCGAGCCGCATGCGCTCGCCTTCGCCGGCCAATCCACTCCGTGGCCGGTCGCGCTCGCCGACCTGACCGGCGACCCGGCGCTTGAGCAGGCGTTGCACGATCACGACGACGCCGCGCGTCGCCTTCTCACCCCGGTCAACGCCGATCTGCTGGCCACCACCGGCCGCCCGGTCGATCTGTTCGGCTTCACGCCGAACCCGGCCCGCCTCGGCGCCGCGGCCGACGCCACTGCCAGCGTGGAAGGCATCGCCCTCGCGCAGCTCGGCGCGCTGATTGACCTCGAGGGACTGGGATATGACGTCGCCAAGGCCAAGCCCGTCGCTGTGCTCGGCCATTCGCAGGGCGTGCTCGCCGTGCATATGGTGCGCGCGATCGAAGAGGCCGGCTCCATCGCCGCCGCCGCGCCGCAGATCGACGAAATCCTGGCCATCGCCGCCCTGATCGGCGCCGCCGGCACCCGCCGCGCCCGCGAACTGGCGCTCAACCCGCTGCATGGCGAGGCCACCCCGATGCTGTCCGTGCGCGGCGCCACCCGCGCGCAGGTCGAGGCGTTGGCCGCCCGCGTGAACAATCCGCGCGGCCCCATCGCCATCGCCGTGACCAATTCCGCGAACCACCATGTGCTCTCCGGCTTCCCGGACGATCTGGCGGCCTTCGGCGTCGAGGCCGAGAAGGAGCACAAGAAGCAGGCCAAGCTGCGCGAGGACAAGGTGCGCGGCGGTGCGGTGTTCGCCCCCGTGCTCGAATACCTCGATGTGACCCTGCCCTTCCACTCCCCGCTGATGGCCGAGGCCGTCGATCAGGCCGTCGCCTGGGCCAAGGCTTGCGGCTTTGACGAGAGCCGCGCGCAGTCGCTGGCCGCCGAGGTGCTGCTCAACCATGTCGACTGGGCCGCCCGCGTGCGCGACATGATGGGCGCCGTCGATCCCTCCAAGCTGTGGATCGTGGACATGGGTCCGGGCAACACGCTCGGCAAGCTCATCGGCAACCTGGTGCAGGGCACCGGCGTGGGCGTGGTGGAGGCCTCCACCGTGGCCGAGCGCGGCGCGCTGTCCACTCTGGACGCCGACGCCGAGGCGCCCGCGCGCACCCAGAACTGGAAGGCCTTCGCCCCGCGCGTCGTCAAGACCCCGGCCGGCGAGCGTCTGATCACCAAGTTCTCCTCCCTGACCGGCAAGCCGCCGGTGCTGCTGCCCGGCATGACCCCCACCACCGTCGATCCCGAGATCGTCGCCGCGGCCGCGAACGCCGGCTACTGGGCCGAGCTCGCCGGCGGCGGCCAGGTCACCGCCGAGGTCTTCGACCGCCACGTCGCCAAGCTCGAGGAGCTGCTCGAAGAGGGCCGCACCGTCGAGTTCAACGCGATGTTCATGGACCGCTATCTGTGGAACCTGCAGTTCGGCACCTCCCGCATCGTGCCCAAGAAGCGCCAGTCCGGCGCGCCGATCGACGGCGTCGTCGTCTCCGCCGGCATCCCGGAGACCGACGAGGCCGTGGAGCTCATCAAGTCGCTGCAGGCCGACGGCCTGCCCTATGTGAGCTTCAAGCCCGGCACCGTCGACCAGATCCGCCAGGTCGTGCGCATCGCCAAGGCCGTCGCCCCGACGACGATCCTCGTGCAGGTCGAGGGCGGTTCCGCCGGCGGCCACCACTCCTGGGAGTCGCTGGACGACTTGCTCATCAACACCTACGCCGAGGTGCGCGCCTGCGACAACCTCGTGCTTGTCGCCGGCGGCGGCATCGGCACGCCCGAGCGCGCGGCCGACTATCTCTCCGGCCAGTGGGCCCGCGTCTACGACCTGCCCGACATGCCGGTGGACGGCGTGCTCGTCGGCACCGCCGTGATGACCGCCAAGGAGGCGCACACCAGCCCCGAGGTCAAGCAGCTGCTGGTCAAGACGCCCGGCATCACCGACAACACGCCCGATCAGGATATCTTCGCACCGGCCGGTGAGCGTTGGGTGCCCTCCGGCAAGTCCGTGGGCGGCGTCGCCTCCGGCCTGTCCCATCTGCACGCCGACATCTACGAGGTCGAGAACTCCTCCGCCGAATGCGGCCGTCTGCTCGTGCGCGTGATGAAGCACCCCGAGGAGCTGGAGACCCGTCGCGACGAGATCATCGCCGCTCTTGACAAAACCGCCAAGCCGTATTTCGGCGACCTCGCCGAGATGACTTACATCGAGTGGGCTCAGCGCTTCGCCGAGCTCGCCTTCCCGTGGGTCGACGAGACCTACGCCGATCGCTTCCTGCACCTGCTGCAGCGCATCGAGGCCCGCGTGCGCGACCAGGAGTCCGGCGAGTTCGAATCCCTGTTCGCCGGTCGCGCCGATGTCGAGGCCGATCCGAAGGCCGCGATCGAGCGTCTTGCAGAGGCCTATCCGGCCGCCGCCGAGCTCAAGGTCATCCCGGCCGACGTGGCCTGGTTCCCGGTGCTGGTGCGCGAATATCCCAAGCCCATGCCCTTCGTGCCGCAAATCGACAACGACCTGCTGCGTTGGTGGGGCCAGGACCAGCTGTGGCAGTCCGAGGACCCGCGCTATTCCGCCGATTCCGTGCGCGTGATCCCCGGCCCGATCTCCGTGGCCGGCATCACCACCGTCGACGAGCCCGTCGCCGATATCCTCGGGCGCTTCGTGGATGCCTCCATCGAACGCGCGAAGTCGCTGTCCGACGGCGAGGAAGGCGAGGCCTTCGCCGCGCTGTCCGACGCGAAGTCCGCCGAGGAATTCATCCGCCGCTCCCCGAATATCTCCTGGGTCGGCCATGTCACCGACAACCCGGCCTACGGCACCGAGGTGGGGGACCGGCATTACGAGATCCGCGCCGTGGACGCCGCCGCGGGCGAATATGACCTCGATATCCATCTGGACACCTATTGGGACAACGATCCCGACGGCGGCGTTTCCAAGCACGCCGTGCGCGACATCGTGATCCCGCTCACCGTGCCGGCCGACGCCGATGGTGCGATGCCGATCGTCAACCGCGACCGTCTGGTGCCGAATGTCTACGCCATGCTCGCCGCGACCGCCGGCATCGGCAACACCGCGATCACCGGCGACGTGCTTGACGCGATGCCGTCCGTCACCGGCGGTGTGGCCGATGCCGAGCACAAGTATGTGGGTGGCGAGACCGATGCGGAGACGCCGTTCGGCACCGCGACTGCGCATTACACTCTTTCCGCCAACCTCGGCTACGACCACGAGGCGGCCACCGGCGGCGCCCTGCCCGGCACGCTGCGCGCCTCCCGCATCGCCCCCGACGCGCTGGTCGGACCGGCCTGGCCGGCGATCTACGCCGCCCTCGGCTCCGTGTATGTCGATGGATATCCGGTTATCGAAGGCCTGCTCAACGCCGTCCACCTCGACCATCTGATCGAGCTCGAGGAAACCGAGGATGAGCTGCTCGCCCATGTCGGCGAGACGATCACGCTCACCAGCTGGGCCGAGGATTACTTCGAGTCCGCCTCCGGCCGCGTCGTGACCATCCATGTGAACCATACCGCCGCCGACGGCACGCTGCTGGCGCGTGAGACCGAGCGCTTCGCGATCCGCGGCCGCGTCTATTCCGACGCGCTGCCGGCCGAGGCGCCGGAGTATGGCGACTACCATGCCGACGACGAGATCGAGTCGACGCCGCGCCGTCTGCTCCGCCGCGTCAAGGTGACCGCGCCGCACGATATGACCGCCTTCGCGCGCACCTCCGGCGACTTCAACCCGATCCACACCTCGAAGCGCGGCGCCGCCATCTCCGGCCTGACCGCCCCGCTGGTGCACGGCATGTGGCTGTCCGCCACCGCCCAGCACGCGGTGCAGGCGCTCGACGAGAAGGGCGCCCACTACGAGATCGCCGGCTGGACCTACAACATGTATGGCATGGTGCAGCTCGACGACCAGGTCGAGATCTCTGTCGAGCGCGTCGGCCGCGTGCGCCACGGCGGCATGACCCTTGAGGTCACCTGCCGCATCGATGGCCAGCTCGTTTCCCGCGGCACCGCGCTGGTGCGCGCCCCCGAGGCCGCCTTCGTCTACCCGGGCCAGGGCATCCAGAAGCAGGGCATGGTGCTCGACGAGCGCGCCAAGTCCGCCGCCGCCCGCGATGTGTGGGAGCGCGCCGACAAGCTCACCCGCTCCAAGCTCGGGTTCTCGATCCTCGCCGTTGTGCGCGACAATCCGAAGGAACTCATCGCCAACGGCGTCACCTACCGCCATCCCGAGGGACTGCTCAACCTCACCCAGTTCACGCAGGTGGCCCTGGCCACCGTGGCCTTCGCCCAGACCGCGCGTCTGCGCGAGGCCGGCGCCGACATCTGGCCCGCCTACTTCGCCGGCCACTCGCTGGGCGAATACAACGCGCTGTCCGCCTTCGCCGGCGTGATCCCGCTGGAGACTGTGCTGGAGCTCGTGTTCCACCGCGGCTCGACGATGCATCACCTCATCGACCGCGATGCGCAGGGCCGCTCCAACTACCGCATGGGCGCGCTGCGTCCGAACCAGTTCGGCGTGGACGACGCGCATGTCAAGGACTACGTCGCCTCCGTCGCCAAGGCGAGCGGCGAGTTCCTGGAGATCGTGAACTACAACCTCGCCGGCCAGCAGTATGCGATCGCCGGCACCATCGCGGGCCTCAAGTATCTGCAGGCCGACGCCTCGAAGCGCGCCAAGGAGTTCGGCGGCAAGCCGCCGTTCATGCTGGTGCCCGGCATCGATGTGCCGTTCCACTCCACGCTGCTTCGCAAGGGCGTGCCGGAGTTCCGCGACAAGCTCGACGCGCTGCTGCCGGCGGAAATCGACTATCGCGGCCGTCTGTGCGGGCGCTATATCCCGAACCTGGTCGCCGCGCCGTTCGAGATGACCAAGGAATTCGCCGCCAAGATCCTCGAGGTCGTGCCCTCCGAACGCATCAAGGCCGCGCTGGACGACGACAAGGTGTGGGATTCCTACGCCGCGGACGACCAGAAGCTCGGCCGTCTGCTGCTGACGGAGCTGCTTTCTTGGCAGTTCGCCTCCCCGGTGCGTTGGATCGAGACGCAGGCGCTGCTGTTCCACTCCGCCGCGCAGGGTGGTCTCGGCGTGGAGGAATACGTCGAGGTCGGCCTCGGCAATGCCCCGACGCTTGCGAACCTCGGCGCCAAGACGCTGCGCCTGCCCGAGTTCGCCGGCGTGGACACCGTGGTGTACAACGTGGGTCGCGACGAAGGCCGCGTGTATATGACCGATTCCGATCCGGATTCGCTGGTGAAGGACGAGGAGCCGGAGGAGAGCGAGGCGCCGGCCGAGCAGGCCGCTGCGGCTGTTCCGGCCGCTGCAGCGCCCGCTCCGGTGGCCGTGCAGTCCGCTCCTGCGGCGGAGGTTGCTCCCGCCGCTCCGGTTCCCGCTGCCGGTGCCGTCTCCGGCGCCTCCGTCGCGGACATTCCGTTCAAGGCCTCCGACGCCATCGCCACGCTGCTGGCCTATTCGGCCAAGGTGCGCCCCGACCAGATCGGCGGCAACGACACCACCGACACCCTGACCAATGGCGTGTCCTCGCGCCGCAACCAGCTGCTCATGGACATCAGCTCCGAGCTGGGCGTGGCCAGCGTCGACGGCGCCGCCGAGGCGAGCATTGACGCGCTGAGCGCGCTGGTCAACAAGGTCGCCCCGAACTACAAGGCCTTCGGTCCGGTGCTCGCCGATATCGTGCGTGACCGTGTGCGCGGCATCTTCGGCGCCGCCGGCGTCAAGGTCGCCGGCATCGAGAAGCGCGTCACCGACGTGTGGCAGCTGGGCGCCGGCTGGGCCTCCAATGTGGTCGCCGCCCTTGTGCTCGAAACCCGCGACGGCGCCTCCTCGCGTGGTGGGGACCTCGCATCCCTGCCCACCGGCGCCGTGTCGAACGCCGCAGCCGCGAACGATCTGATCGATGCGGCCGTGCAGAAGGTCGCCGCGTCCCGTGGCGTCAGCGTCGCCCTGCCGAGCGCCGGTGGCGCTGCCGGCGGTGCCGTGGTCGATTCCGCCGCCCTCGATGCCTTCGCCGAGAAGGTCACCGGCTCCAACGGCGTGCTCGCTGCCACCGCCCGTTTCGTGCTCGACGAGCTTGGCGTGGCCGCTCCCGCGCCGCAGCCGGGCGAGGATGAGAACGCCGCCGTGGTCGAGGCCGTCACCGCCGAGCTCGGCTCCGATTGGCCGAAGCAGGTCGAGCCGCACTTCGACGCAAACAAGGCCATCCTCTTCGACGACCGCTGGGCCTCCGCCCGCGAGGATCTGGCGCGCGCCTTCTACGACCGCGACGCCTCCGCGCTTGAAGGCTCCTTCGCCGGACTCGGCAAGACCATCGCCGACGAGGCCAACTGGTTTGCCTCCAAGTCCTGCGACGCCGGCAAAGCGGCCTTCGAACGCGTGGCCGCCGAGGCCATGCGTCCGGCCGAGGGCGATGCCAGCCGCTTCGCGGGCGACATCGCCGTGGTCACCGGCGTGAGCCCGAACTCGATCGCCGCGCAGGTGGTCGCAGGTCTTCTGGCCGGCGGCGCCACCGTCATCGCCACCTCGCACAGCTTCAAGCCGAGCGTCAAGGCGTGGGCCAAGCAGGCCTACCGCGAGCACGCCACCGGCGACGCTAAGCTGTGGCTGGTGCCCGCCAACCTGTCGAGCTTCCGCGACGTCGACGCGCTTGTCGCGTGGATCGGCGGCGTGCAGAAGAAGACCACGGGCGCGACGACTACGATCCTCAAGCCCGCCTACGAGCCGACCCTGTTCTTCCCGTTCGCGGCCCCGCCGGTGCACGGCACCCTGGCCGATTCGGGCGAGCTGTTCGAGTCGCAGGCCCGCCTCATGCTCTGGGGCGTCGAGCGTGCGATCGCCGGCCTGTCCGCCATCGGCGCTGACACCGACGTGCAGCACAAGCTCCACGTCGTGCTGCCCGGCTCCCCGAACCGCGGCATCTTCGGCGGCGACGGCGCCTACGGCGAGGTCAAGTCCGCCTTCGACGCCATCGTCAACCGTGCCCGCGCCGAGAAGGTGTGGTCCGGCCGCGTCACCTTCGCCCACCCGAAGATCGGTTGGGTGCGCGGCACCGGCCTCATGGGCGGCAACGATCCGCTGGTCGAGGTTGTCGAGCGCCATGGCCTGAAGACCTACTCCACCGAGCAGATCGCCGCCAAGCTGCTCGACCTGTCCACCGCCGACGCGCGTGAGCAGGCCGCCGCCGCGCCGCTCGACGTGGACCTGACCGGTGGCCTCGGCAACGAACCCATCGATATCAAGGCACTTCGCGCCGAGGCTATGACCGACGCGGCGAAGGCTGCCGAAGGTGATTCCGCCGACGCATCGACCGAAGCCGAGGAAGCTCATTCCGGCGCCACACTCAAAGCTCTGCCGAGCCCGCGCGTCCGCAGGCAGCCGACCATCGACCTGGCCGATTGGCAGAACGTCACCGCCCGTCCGGAAGACGAGATCGTCATCGTCTCCGTCGGCGAGCTGGGTCCGTGGGGCTCCGGCCGCACGCGCTTCGAGGCCGAGCTGGGCATCCATTCCGACGGTTCCGTCGATCTGTCGGCCGGCGCCGTGCTCGAACTGGCGTGGAACATGGGTCTGCTCACGTGGGCCGACAGCCCCAAGCCGGGTTGGTATGACGTCGACGGCAACCTCGTGCCCGAGGAGGACATCGCCGAGCGCTACCATGACGAGGTCGTGGCCCGCTCCGGCATCCGTCCCTTCGAGGAGGGCATGGGCTCCGATTACAAGGACGGCGCCGACGAGGAGGAGGCCGAGGTCTTCCTCGACCACGACGTCACCTTCTCCGTGCCCAGCGAGGAAGTCGCCCGCGAATACGTCAAGCTCGACGAGGCGCACACCACCGTCGCCCCCGACGCGGAATCCGGCGAATGGACCGTCACCCGCCATGCGGGCGCGATGATCCGCGTGCCGCGCCGCGCCACCATGACGCGCACGGTCGGCGGCCAGTTCCCGAAGGGCTTTGATCCGGTCAAGTGGGGCATCCCGGCCTCCATGGTCGGCGATGTCGACCAGATCGCGCTGTGGAACATCGTCACCACCGTCGACGCCTACCTCTCCGCCGGCTTCACGCCGACCGAGGTGCTGCAGGCCATCCATCCGTCGATGGTGGCGAGCACGCAGGGCACCGGTTTCGGCGGCATGTCCTCGATGCGCAAGCTCTATCTCGACCGCTTCCTCAACCACGAGATCCCGACCGATATCCTGCAGGAGGCGCTGCCGAACGTCGTGGCCGCGCACGTCATGCAGTCCTATATCGGCGGCTATGGCAATATGATCCAGCCGGTCTCCGCCTGCGCCACCGCGGCGGTGTCGCTTGAGGAAGGCGTCGATAAGATCGCCCTCGGCAAGGCCGACTTCGTGGTCACCGGCGCGATCGACGACATCGGCGTCGAGTCCGTGATCGGCTTCGGCAATATGAACGCCACCGCCAACTCGGCCGAGATGTACGGCAAGGGCATCGACGCGCGCTTCTTCTCGCGCGCGAACGACCGTCGCCGTGGCGGCTTCCTGGAATCCCAGGGCGGCGGCACGATCCTCGTGACGCGCGGTGATATCGCGCTCAAGATGGGCCTGCCGGTCGCGGGTGTGGTCGGATACATCCACTCCTTCGCCGACGGCGCGCACACCTCGATCCCGGCTCCGGGCCTCGGCGCGCTGGCCGCCGGCCGCGGCGGCGCCGACTCGAAGCTCGTGAAGGATCTGGCGGCGCTTGGCGTTACCCCGGACGATATCGCCGTGGTCTCCAAGCACGACACCTCCACGAACGCGAATGACCCGAACGAGTCCGAGCTGCACAACACGCTGGCGCACGCCATCGGCCGCACCGACGGCAACCCGCTGTTCGTGATCTCGCAGAAGACCGTCACCGGTCATGCGAAGGGCGGCGCCTGCATCTTCCAGGTCAACGGCCTGACGCAGCTGTTCGGCTCCGGCGTGATCCCGGCCAACGCGGCGCTCGATTGCGTGGACCCGAAGCTCGCGAAGGACGACCACATGGTGTGGCTGCGTCGCCCGCTGCACGTGGGTGCCGTCAAGGCGGGGCTCGCGACCTCCCTCGGCTTCGGCCATGTGTCCGGCTTCGCCGCGATCGTCAGCCCCGGCGCCTTCGAGGCCGCCGTGGCCAAGACCGCCGGCGAGGATGCGCTGAACGCATGGCGTGAGCGCGCCAACGCGCGTCTCGCCGCCGGTCAGCGCCGCCTCGAGGAGGGCATGATGGGTCGCGCCGCGCTCTACGAGCCGATCGACAACCGTCGCTTCCACGAGGACTCCAAGCGCTACGACGCCCACGAGGTCGAAAAGGCCATGCTCCTCGATCCGGACGCCCGCCTCGGCGCCTCCGGTTACTTCGAGGCCTGACCTGATTCCTGAGTCCGCTGGTCCGCGTGCGCGTGGGTCAGCGGACCAGCGAAGATCCCCCCAGCCGGTGATTGCCATCTGAAGTGATTCATGTGGCGGTCACCGGCTTTCGTATTGTCAAAAACTTGAAAAAACTAGTTTCAGACACTTGAAAAAGCTAGTGTAAAGTAGTTGAAAAACCTAGTGTGAGTTTCGGAACAAGGCGGTGGACAGTTATGCAAAAACCTTATATTCCAAGGATTGTAGACGCCTCCGTCAAGGATTATCTTGCGACGTTCCCGGCGGTCTGCATCGAAGGTCCCAAGTGGTGCGGCAAAACCACCACGGCGGAGCAACATTCGACGTCGAAGTTCAGTCTTGCCGATCCAACCGGCAATTTCCGCAACCGCTCCTTGGCCCAACTTGAGCCCCTGCTTGCGCTGGAAGGGGAGGAGCCAAGGCTGATCGATGAGTGGCAAGAGGTCCCGGCCTTGTGGGATGTGGTGAGGTTCGACTGCGATCGAAATGCTTCACATGGACGCTTCTTGCTGACGGGCTCGGCCACGCCGAGGGTGTCCCAGCGTCCGATGCACAGTGGAGCCGGGCGCATCGCAAGGTTGAGTATGTCGTCCATGACGTTGTTGGAACAGAGGGTGTCGTCCGGCAAAGTTTCGCTAAGGGGACTGTTTGAGGGGGAATCGTATGCGGCGAATTCGAGTTTGAGCATCGACCGCATCGCCACGCTGATAGTCAGGGGCGGGTGGCCGGCGAATATCGAGGTCGAAGACCGTCAAGCCGAATTGACGGCCCGCAGCTATCTGGACGCGGTGGTGGAGGATGATCTGTCCGAGGTCGACGGTGTATCTCGTGATCCCGTGCGTGTTCGTCGGCTTTTGGCATCCTTGGGACGCAACGAGGCCACCTTGGCATCGAAAAACGCGTTGATGAAAGATACCGCGGAATATCTGCCCGAAGATGTCGAGGGAAAGGGCGTTAAGCGCAAAGGAGGGAGAGGGCCATCCACATTGGCTGAAACGACGTTGGATGGATATCTGGGCGCGCTGGAACGCATGCATGTGGTGGAGGATGTTCCCGCATGGCGTCCGGCATTGCGCTCTCCTGTGCGCATTCGGGCGGCGCGGAAACGTCATTTGGCCGATCCTTCGCTTGCGGCCGCAGCCATTGGGGCGAATGCGGCGACGCTGCGCACGGATCCGAAAACATTGGGATTCCTGTTTGAATCCTTGGCAACGCATGACCTATTGGTATATGCGCGGGCTATGGATGCGCAGGTGATGCACTATCGGGACAACACCGCGCTGGAAGTGGACCTGATTGTGGAAACCCGCGACGGGCGATGGGGCGCTTTCGAAGTCAAACTTGGAGCGGCGCAAATCGACGAGGGCGCCGCCAATGTGCTGCGCTTGGATCGCAAGATGACCGAGCGTGGTCAGCGGCCCGCATCCGTCAAAGCGGTCATTGTGGGAACCGGAGCGTTCGCCCATCTTCGGGATGACGGCGTTCAGGTCATTCCGCTGGATACGTTGGGCATATGACGGGTTTCTTCCATCGTTATTGCGTCCGCGCGACGGCATCGAACACCGCAGCATCGAGGAATTCCTGCTGGCATCCGATTGGTGATGTCGCCGCGGCGGTTTTCTTCGACTGAATCTTGTGACGGCGCTTGTTGACGAAGGGTAGGCTGGCGGTTATGACGGTTCTGGGCTTGGGGCACGATGTGGTCGATGTGGCGGGGTTCGCCGCGCAATTGGCCGAGCCGGGGTCTCGCATGCGCGGGTTGTTTTCGACGCGCGAGCTGCGGCAGGCCGCGGCGCGCGGTCGGGCCAAGCATGATGGCGAGGCCGTGCATCTGGCGGCGCGGTGGGCCGGCAAGGAGGCGGTGCTCAAGGCATGGGAAGAGGCGCTTGGCGATAGTCCCAGCCCTTATACGCTTGACGATTTCCCATGGTCACGAATCGAGATCCTCGACGATCGCCGGGGGCGGCCCCGCGTCGCGCTCGCCGCGGATGCGGAGCGCGTGCTGGTCGAGTCGTTGCGTTCGGATGGTGTGCGCTGGCATCTGTCGTTGTCCCACGACGGCCCGGTCGCATCTGCGATCGCCATCCTGTGCGTGCAAGGTGAATGAGGTGGATATGGATTCAGAGTCTGAACAAGCGACACGGGAAAACTGGTTGCCTCGTGCGGCCCGGGTGGCTTCGCGCGTCGTGGCGGTGGACAGCGTCGGTTCGACGAATGCGTTGGCGGACCAGCTGGTGCGTGATGGATCGTTGCGCGTCGATCCGGGGGAGACGGCCGTGGTCGCCGCGCGTCGGCAGACCGCCGGGCGCGGACGGCTCGACCATGTGTGGGCGAGCCGCGAGGGGCGGTCGTTCACGATGTCCTTCGTCGTGGCGGTGCCGCGTTCACTGGTCTTCGACGATGCCGTCAACGGATGGATCCAGATGATCGCCGGCCTTGCCGCAATCGATGCCATCGAGGGAGCGGTCCGTGCCCTCGGCATGCGCCTGCGCTCGCCGTTGCGGCTCAAATGGCCCAATGACATTTTCCTCGACGGCCGCAAGCTCGGCGGCATCCTGTGCCAGCTGTCGGCTTGGTCCGATGCCGATGGCATCGCTGGCGCTGCTGACAGTGCGCCGGGGAAGGAACCCGCAGTCCCCGTCATCATCGGCATCGGTCTCAACCTCGCCGTTCCGGCGGATGAACTGCCCACGCAAAACGCCACCTCCCTGCACCTGCATCTCGGCGGTCCCAACGCAGGCATCGCCCCATCGAATGTGCCGGACGCCGATGATTGGTCCGATGCAATCGCCGCCGGCATCGCGGCAGTACTCGCCAAGCGCCTGCAAACGTTTGCGCACGATCCTCATGCCGAGGCCGCGGCTCTGCGGAACGAAACCGAGTCCGTCTGCCTCACCCTCGGCCGCACCGCCGTCGCCCATTTCACCGACGGCACCGAGCTGACCGGCGAGGCCGTCGCGCTCAACCCCGACGCCTCCCTGACGATCCGCACCCCCGACGGCCGCGACCACCGCGTCACCACCGCCGACGTCGGCGTTCTTCCGCGGGAATAACGCGGAAATAACAGGTGCCGGGCAGACGTATATGCGTCCACCCGGCACCCTATCCGATCCACCGTGTTCGCGGGACACCGCGGAGAATCAGCTCGTCGGCTTCGTGTCTCCGTCAGACAGGTCGTAGGCGAAAGCCGTCATCAGGTCGAGCACATGCCGGCTTTCCTCGATCCACGTCTGGCCGACGGGGAAGACGTGCCCGAGCGTGCGGCCTTTGCTCGGCACGAAGTCGTGGATCTCGCAGCGCTTGCCGTTCATGCGCATGTAGGCGCCGAACAGCAGGCTTTCGAACTCCAGGAAATCGTCCGAACTGGTGGTCAGCATGACCGGGGGCAGCGCCACCCGCTCCGCCATGCCGCTGGCCGTGACCAGGTCCGCCGGCATCCGCTCGACGAAGGAGCGGAAGAAGGTGCTGCCCATCGCGTCGATATAGGGCAGGATGGACGGAGGCTCTTTCGGTGCCGTGATCGAGGAGACATCGAACAGACCGGACTGGAACACGGCACCCCTGACCGGCATCTCGGGCACATCGAGCCCAAGATGCGCGGCAAAGGAAGCGTCCGTCAGAGCCGCCGCCGCATACAGGCCGAGCGTGGCGCCGGCCGAGTCGCCGGTGATGAACACGTTCGCGGGATTGATCGGATAGTCCGCGGCATGCCGTGCGATCCAATCGATCGCGGCGAAGAGGTCGCGCAGTTCGTCCATGAAGTCGGCGGTGGGGGCGAGCCGGTATCCCAACGAGAACACCGCGAAGCCCTTCGCCGCCAGCCGCGTGCCGAAATTGCGGTTGAGGTCCTTGTAGCCGTAGACGAAGCCTCCGCCATGGATGTCGATGTAGACCGGCAGGGAGGATCCGCCCCTCAGCAGCGCGTCATGGGGCAGATAGACATCGAGGCAATGCGCCTTGCCCCGCGCGGTGTCGGCGGTGCCGTCGTCGAGATACGGCACGTCGGCGTAGACGACGACGTCCTCGGGATCGCTCCACACCTTGCAACGGTGGGAATCCACGCCCAGGCCGAAGTTCTTGCGCGTGTCCATGGCGACGCGGGCGATGTCCGCCGGCACGCCGTCGAGGTCCTCGTCGACCGGCGTCCAGGCGCGGATGCGGTCGATGTTCTCAGGAGTTGCGGCGACCATGTCACTCCGCCTTCATGTCTTCGAGCTTGACGCCGGCGGTCTCGGGCAGCGCCTTGACCACGAAGATCAGTCCGAGCAGGGCGAACACGGCGTAGATGGCATAGATGTTGCCGATGCCGACCATATCCTTGAGCGGCGGGAAGGTGTTGGACACCAGGAAGTTGCCGATCCAGTTGAAGGCCGTGGCGACGGCCACGCCGAGCGCGCGGATGTTGTTGGGGAAGATCTCGCCGATGACGACCCACATGGCGGGGCCCCAGGTCAGGCAGAAGGTCAGGTAGAAGGCATAGACGGCGGCCAGCGTGATCGGGCCCCATGCGCCGGGCAGCGAGATGCCCGCGTCGGTGACGTCGGCCTGGTAGAAGCCGACGCTGGCGATGGCCAGGAAGACGGTCATGCCGATGGAGCCCCACTTGAGCAGATTGCGGCGGCCGACCTTGTCGACGATGAACATCGAGATGACGGTGACGACCACGGCGGCGATGGTGCGGTAAACGGAGATGTTGAGCGCCGCCTGCTCGCTGAAGCCGACGGACTTCCACAGGCTGGAATCGTAGTAGAGGATGATGTTGACGCCGCACAGCTGCTGCAGGATGGCGATGCCGATGCCGAGCCAGACGACCTTCTTGAGTCCGAAGGTGTGTCCCTTGAGATCGCTCAGATGCGCCATGCGCTCGTTCTGCATGGTCTTGCGGATTTCGGCGACTTTGGCCTTCGGATCGCGCTCGCCGACCACATGTTCCAGGATTTCGGCGGCCTGCTCGTCCTTGCCTTTCATCACCAGGAAGCGGGGGGATTCGGGAAGCCTGAACGAGACGATGAGCATGATGACGGCGGGAACCGCCATGGCCATCAGCATCCAGCGCCACGTGCTCATGCCGAACCAGAACGGATTGTCCGCGCTACCGGACGTTCCGGCGAACACGGCGTTGACGATCACCGAGGCGAGGATGCCGAGGGCGATGGCAAGCTGCTGGAAGCTGCCGAGGAAACCGCGCATCTGGGCGGGGGCGATTTCGGCGATATAGGCAGGTCCGATCACCGAGGCAAGGCCCACGCCGACGCCTCCGAGGAAGCGGAAGAGAATGAAGACCGCGATGCCGGGGGCGAAGGCGGAGAAGACGGAGCTGATGATGAAGAGCATGGCGGCCACGATGATGGTGGGCACGCGGCCGAGTCGGTCGGCGATCTGGCTGGTGAACCAGGCGCCGATCACGCATCCGAGCAGGGCGCAGGAGACGGAGAAGCCGCTCATGCCGCTGCTCAGGCCGAAGCCGGAGGTGGTGCCTGCGATGGCGTCTACGGCGCCGTTGATCACGGAGGTGTCATATCCGAACAGGAATCCGCCCACCGCGGCGCACAGGCAGACGATGATGATTCGCCGCTTGACCGCGGGGTCCAGTTTTTCCTCGCTTTGCGGGGATGCAGTTTGTTGCGACATTGCTTTTCCTTTCTCTGTACGACAACGTCGTCACTTATCCAAGCTAGGTTGCGTTGGTCGCGTCATGGCGCACTTTTGTGACATCCTTTTGGCTGTTTTGTGACCAGATGACGCCTTCGCGTCATATTGCCTAGGGAGGAGTATGCGCTTGCGGCATCATGGAGTCATTCGGCCGTAGTCGCCGGATTCGACTCGAAGCGGAGGCGGAGTGAGGGAAGAGTTCCATGTGCCGTACAACCCTGTCGTGGATAGGGATTACAGCGAACAATGTGTGTTCTCGTCGCGCTATGTGGCGAGGGTGCTGGTTCATCACGAGCCGGAGGTCGTCCCTCTGCACTGGCATGCCGGGCTCGAGGCAAATTACGTGGTGGAAGGCACGGGAACCGTGACGCTGGGCTCGCGCGTGGAACGACTACATCCGGGCAAACTATGCATCATCAGCCCTTACGAGCTGCATAGCTTCGTGACTGAGCGACATGAGGGTCGTGCTCCGTTGATTCTGTCCATGAGCTTCGATGAGAACCGTCTGCAGCAGGTGTATGAGTTTGCCGACCGTCTCATGCTCAGTCCCGAGGCGCCCGGGGCGACGGACGAGGACCGCCGACGTATGGTGGACCTATGCCGGATGTTGCTTGAGGCTACAGAGGAAATTGGTGCGGAGACGAGTCTGCGTATCAACTCGCTGTTGTATGAGGTGGCGTATCTGGCATATCGCCGCTTTGTTGTCGGTCCACGTAAAAGCTTGGTCACGCGAACTGGTCGGAACATGACGCAGGCCATGTTCGGATATATCGAGGAGCATCATACGCAGGCCATAGGTGTGCAGGATGTGGCCGACCACTTTGGATATAGTCGGGAATACTTCAGCCGAATCTTCAAAACGAATGCCGGCGTGGGGTTCAAAGAATACCTTACGGGACTTCGTCTTGAGGATGCCTATTGCCGCATCATGTTTCAGGATTACTCGAGTCTGTCTGAGATTGCGCGTGACTCGGGATTTCCTAGTGCGCGTAGTCTGGTCGTGGCGTTCGAGCGGCGATATGGCGAACATCCCAAGGAATACCGGCGCTCTCATCCCGTCGTGAATGCCGGCATGGACACGAGCCTTTAGATGACTGACATCCGTGTGCAACCAGTGGTAAAGGGCATGTGTATAATGGCACACGTCGCTCCGGAAGGTGCGGCAACGCGGATGTAGCTCAATGGTAGAGCCTCAGTCTTCCAAACTGATTACGCGGGTTCGATTCCCGTCATCCGCTCCATGTCAAGGACCGTCGGATTGCCGGCGGTCCTTTTTTCTTCCCCGCGTTCTCAGGGACGCGGGGTATCGTATGGGGCGTGATGACGAACGCACCCACTGACCGCAACGCAGCCGGCGCTGCTTCCGGCGTCGCCTCCGACAATCCGGTCTCCAAGCATCCCGAGGCCTCGATACCGGAGACCGAGCTGTCGTTGGCGGACATCGAGCGCGGCAAATCGCGCCCGATGCAGTGGATCGTCTATGCGCTCGCCGTGCTCGCCGCCATCATCGTGCCGTATTGGGCCGGGCGCGTGCTCGCAGTGCGTGACACCGCGCGCCTCGTCGCCACGCTCGATCTGTTCACCCCGCAAGGCATGGCCTTCGTGTCCTGGACCGTCACTCTGCTGGCGCTCGCCACGCTCGGCCTGGCCATCGTCGACTCGCGACGCTGGCTGTGGCGCATCCTCTTCGTCGTGGGCTTCGCGGCCGAGCAGCTCATCGCCGGGCTGAGCCTGCTCAAGATCAACTTCTGGTATTCCACCTACGTCGTCTACGGGGACTCCGCGGCGGTCGCCAACGCGGCCAACCTCGGCATCATCGCCGCCGGATTCGGCGTGGCCGTGTTCGCGGTCGTGTGGGTGGGCCTGCTGGTCATCGTCAAAAAGGACTCGCCGCTCAACGTGCTCACCCGCAGCTGGGCGTCGTTCATCCTGTTCTTCCTCATCGAATTGGTGGCGCTGCTCGTCGTCATGTTCGGCGGTTTGCTGACGACGGTGTGAGGCCGCCCGCCGTCTTCCGCCACCCCGCGCCGACGTCCGCACCGCTCCCTATACTCTCCCTTTGGCGTAATTTCGCCCGCGGATCGAGAGAGCTCCTGACACCATGCCCGGAGCACCGCGCAACGACCATAAGGAGGATGCCGTGGCACTGACGGCTGACGAAAAGAAGCAGATCATCGACGCGTACGCGACGCACGAAGGCGACACGGGTTCCCCGGAGGTCCAGGTGGCGCTGCTGTCCAAGCGCATCTCCGATCTGACCGAGCACCTCAAGATGCACAAGCATGATCATCACTCCCGCCGTGGCATGCAGATGATGATCGGTGATCGTCGCAGCCTTCTGGATTACCTCAAGAAGACCGACATCAACCGCTACCGTGCGCTGATCGAGAAGCTGGGCCTGCGCCGCTAGTTATTCTTCAGCCCGAGCACCGT
Source organism: Bifidobacterium sp. LH_730 (assembly GCF_056355835.1). Classification (NCBI taxonomy): domain Bacteria; kingdom Bacillati; phylum Actinomycetota; class Actinomycetes; order Bifidobacteriales; family Bifidobacteriaceae; genus Bifidobacterium; species Bifidobacterium sp. LH_730. The sequence continues at coordinate 84,674 of NZ_JBKETB010000005.1, read as the reverse complement.
CAAGGCGCTCGGGCCTTTTTCATAGCACGCAATCCGAATGACGGCAGGAAGATGGGCCTCAAGTGGCGCGCCGGGAAGGCGGCCCGGGAGGAACGACCGGGGAACGGTCGGGGCCCGACGGAAGGTTTGACACGAGGAACGGCCAAGGGGCCGGAAGCGATATGAAGCAGCCCGCTGAAGAGGGCATGTGAAGTTCAGTAGGAAATATTAAGAACCCAATAAGGAGGAACCCATGGAGGGTCCCGAGATCAAGGCCGTTGAGGCCGTTATCGACAATGGGTCGTTCGGCAAGCGCACGCTGCGCTTCGAGACCGGACGGCTCGCACAGCAGGCCGACGGCGCCGTCGCCGCCTACCTGGACGACGATTCGATGGTGCTAAGCACCACGACCGCCGGAAGCAGCCCGAAGGAGAACTACGACTTCTTCCCGCTGACCGTCGACGTCGAGGAGAAGATGTATGCCGCCGGCAAGATCCCCGGCTCCTTCTTCCGCCGCGAGGGCCGCCCGTCCTCCGAGGCCATCCTCGCCTGCCGTATCATCGACCGCCCGCTGCGCCCGCTGTTCCCGCACACGCTGCGCAACGAGGTGCAGGTCGTCGAGACCATCCTCGCGGTCAACCCCGAGGACGCCTATGACGTGATCGCCCTGAACGCCGCCTCCGCCTCCACGCTGATCTCCGGCCTGCCCTTCGGCGGCCCGGTCTCCGGCGTGCGTCTGGCGCTGATCGACGGCCAGTGGGTCGCCTTCCCGCGCTGGAGCGAGCGTGAGCGCGCCGTCTTCGAGATCGTGGTCGCCGGCCGCGTCATCGAGAACGGTGACGTCGCCATCGCCATGATCGAGGCCGGCGCCGGCAAGAACGCCTGGACCCTCATCTACGACGAGGGTCAGATCAAGCCGGACGAGGAGGTCGTGGCCGGTGGCCTCGAAGCCGCCAAGCCGTTCATCAAGGTCATCTGCGAGGCCCAGGAGGAGCTCAAGAAGCTCGCCGCCAAGGAGACCAAGGAATTCCAGCTCTTCCCGGAATACACCGACGAGCTCTACGCCCGCATCGATGAGATCGCCCACAAGGACCTCGACGAGGCCCTGACCATCGCGGAGAAGCTGCCCCGCCAGGAGCGCATCCACGAGATCAAGGAAGCCGTGCGCGAGACGATCGCGAACGAGTTCGAGGACATGGATGACGCCGAGAAGGAGAAGGAACTCGGCAACGCCTTTAAGGAGCTGCAGCGCCAGATCGTGCGTCGCCGCATCCTCACCGAGGATTACCGCATCGATGGCCGCGGCCTGCGCGACATCCGCACCCTGTCGGCCGAGGTCGACATCGTGCCGCGCGTGCACGGCTCCGCCCTGTTCCAGCGCGGCGAGACCCAGATCCTGGGCGTCTCCACGCTGAACATGCTCAAGATGGAGCAGCAGATTGACGCGCTGTCCGGCCCGCAGTCCAAGCGCTATATGCACAACTATGAGATGCCGCCGTATTCGACCGGCGAAACCGGCCGCGTCGGCTCCCCGAAGCGCCGCGAGATCGGCCACGGCGCCCTCGCCGAGAAGGCCATCGTCCCGGTGCTGCCGAGCCGCGAGGAGTTCCCCTACGCGATCCGTCAGGTCTCTGAGGCCATCGGTTCCAACGGCTCCACCTCCATGGGCTCCGTGTGCGCCTCCACCCTGTCGCTGCTGGCCGCCGGCGTGCCGCTGAAGGCTCCGGTCGCGGGCATCGCCATGGGCCTGGTCTCCGGTGATGTGGACGGCGAGCATATCTACAAGACGCTCACCGACATTCTGGGCGCCGAGGATGCCTTCGGCGACATGGACTTCAAGGTGGCCGGCACCTCCGAGTTCATCACCGCCCTGCAGCTCGACACCAAGCTCGACGGCATCCCCGCCGACATCCTGGCCGCCGCCCTGCAGCAGGCCAAGGAGGCCCGCACCACGATCCTCGAGGTCATCAACGAGTGCATCGACGGCCCGGCTGAGATGAGCGAGTTCGCTCCGCGCATCATCACCACCAGCGTTCCGGTCGACAAGATCGGCGAGGTCATCGGCCCCAAGGGCAAGATGATCAACCAGATCCAGGAGGACACCGGTGCCGAGATCGCGATCGAGGACGACGGCACTGTCTATATCTCCTCCGAGGGCGGCGAGGCCGCCGAGAAGGCCAAGGAGATCATCGACCAGATCGCCAACCCGCATGTGCCCGAGGCCGGCGAGACCTACAACGGCAAGGTCGTCAAGACCACGTCGTTCGGTGCCTTCGTGAACCTCACCCCCGGCACCGACGGCCTGCTGCACATCTCGCAGATCCGCAACCTCGCCAACGGCGAGCGCATCGACGCCGTCGAGGACGTGCTCAAGGAAGGCGACACCGTCGAGGTGATCGTGCAGGGCGTCGACGACCGTGGCAAGATCTCGCTGGCCATCCCCGGCTTCGAGGATCAGGAGGCCGGCCGTGGCGGCGAGCGTGGTGGCCGTGGTGGCCGCGACGACCGCCGTGGCGGACGTGACCGCCGTCCGAGCCGTGACGATCGCGAGGATCGCCGCGACCGCCGTGACGACCGCGACTATGATGATCGTCCGCGCCGTTCGCGCCGTGACGACCACGACGACGATTTCGAATACGATGATCGTCCGCGTCGTTCCCGTCGTTCGGAGCGCGACTATGGCGACCATGACGACCGCGATTATGATGATCGTCCGCGTCGTTCGCGCCGCGATGACCGCGACCGCGACTATGACGATCGCGATGATCGTCCGCGCCGTCGTTCCTCGCGCGACGATGACCGCCGTTCCGGCCGCGGCCGTGGTTCCGACCGCAACCCGCGCTACGCCACCGACGACAACTACGACGACTACCGCGCCGACCGTGAAGAGCGCTCCGAGCGCCCGCGCCGCCGCGTCCGTCGCGACTTTGATCCGTTCGAAGACTGATCCGTTCGAAGACTGATGTCTTCTCACGGATAAATCACTAAGGTCCGCCCTGGCAAATCGCCGGTGGCGGGCCTTAGTCGTATGCGGCTGTGAGCTCGTGAGAATGCTACAACTCGAACCGCGGGTCCATGCCGCCTTCAAGCACGAGCGTTCCATCGGCCAGTCCCCTGCGAAGCCATTCTTTGACACTCTGCGGAACCGGCTTGTTCTCAGGCCAGTTGCGGGGAACGACGGTGGCGGGTCCCCGCAACGATTCTCGGAATCCGTTCTCGGCCATGTCCTGTTCGATGGCATCGTAATCAACCTGCAGGGGCTTGTTATGACAAGCGCACTGGCATTCCATGTCGTCTCCTTCGTTCGATTGGTCCATGCTTTGTCTGGTTGTGAATCGATTATTGCTCGGCCATGTCCTCGGAAGCTCCCAGTTCCCTGAGGAATGGTTTCGTTGCGGGCATGGCGTGAAATATCACACGCAGAGGCTCCCCTTGGGCGATGCCGCATTGGCTTGCATCCTGTGCCGTCATCTCCAATAGTATGCCCTCGTTGTCATAGCCGATTGCGATGAATTGCCGAGGTTCGGTATCCGGCCTCGCTCCCTGCCAGAACGATGCCTGCCATGCCTCCACCACTCGTTCAGGGCGCACATGCCGTGCTCGTCCGATGATAAGACGCCGATGCAAGGCGAAGTGTCTGTTGATAATGATTTCCGTCATATTCATGTCCTTCCCGTTGGATGCGGCGCATCGGTGCGTCGTGTGCAACAGACTAGGCCGGGACAGGGGAGGAAACCAGCGCGGTCGGCCATTGTGGTCGGAGGCCGTTTGCCCAAGGCGAACAGAGAGAAGGACGGAAATACGACGGACCCCGGTCCGGATTGGGATCCGGAACCGGGGTCATCGATCCGGCGACGTGCGCTGCGCATCGTGCCGTGCGGCCGTCATTTGGATGAACCGCCCTTGTCGGTGCGGTAGAAGCCGTGGCCCTTGAACTCGATCGGCACGGCGGAATAGACCTTGCGCACCTGCTCCTCGTGGCATTCGGGGCAGACGGTGATCGGATCGTCCTCGAAGGACTGCTGTTCGGTGAAGTCGTATCCGCAGCTCTTGCAACGGTAATGATAGGTAGGCACTGTTCCTCCGTGGGATTTCAAACGATTGCAACCAAGCACATTCTAACGTTCGCGCCGACAGTGCTTCCGTTCCAGCCGCACAAGGCCGCTCGGGGTGAGGGCGGCGTCCACAGGCAGGTCGTGTGGCGCGCGGGGCAGCGGTCCGTCAACCACTTCCCATGGCCAGCACACGGCCACGATGCGCGCTTCGGCCTTGGCGTGGGGCAGTGCGCGGTCATACCAGCCGCCGCCCCGCCCGAGGCGGGTGCCGTCACGCGAGACCAGCAATGCCGGCACGATGATGAGGTCCGCCGCGGCGAGGGCGTCCAGTCCCAGCGTGGGAGTGTTAGGTTCCTGTGGCCTGATATGACGGCATCGCGGCGTTGTGCCGGCAGGGGTTGATGGGCTTGCTGAGGATGCCTCGCCGGCCTGGACCGCATCGACCGGAATCGACGTGCCAGCCGGGGTCGCTGGGTTGTCGTCCGGCGCCACATTCCGCAACTCATCCAAGTCGCTCAGCTCACTCCATCCGATATCGAGCCCCGCTCCCAGTCTCGGCACGAGCACACGGCATCCCTCGTCGAGCAACATACGCAGCATCGGCCTTGTCTCGACCTCGGTGCCCATCGACACATATGCCGCGACGGTCGGGCGTCCATCGCCGGGTTCTGCATCGGAGGCGGAACGGACGAGCAATGCGCGTCCGTTCCTGGCCAGCGCCTCTCCGGTGCGAAGGCGCTGCCTGGGCCGAACCTGTTTGCGGCGTGCCAGCGCCATGTGCCGAAGCCACGCTTTGCCAAGCCTCTCCGTCGCGCCGGGAATATCCGCCTCCCTCGCCTTGATTGCGTCCATAGGCCCCGTTGTACCATGCCCGGGCCGCGTGCATCCGGATGCTTTCCGCGCGGTCGCTTGTCCCCCAGCGTGGCACAATGGAGGGCTGTGTCCGTCTTCCAAAGCCTGCGCGACGCATTGCGTCCCGCCGATTCCCGCGCCATCCGCATGCCCGGGGCGCTGCGCTCGCCCTCGTCCGCGACGCCGGTGCTGCTGCGGCCGCTGACCATCGATGACGCCGACGAATGGAACGACCTGCGCTGGGACAACGACGACTGGCTCAGGCCTTGGGAATCCGGCGATCCGACCCACGGGCCGCTGCTGACCTTCAACGCGTGGCTGCAGCGGCAGCGGCGCAGCCAGGCCGAGGGCACCGGAGCGTTGTTCGTCATCGAGCATCAGTCGCGCATCGTCGGCCAGGTGTCCCTCGGCGCCATTGATTACGGTTCGATGCGCACCGGCGTCGTCGGATACTGGGTCGACCACGCCCATGCCGGCCGCGGCTTCGCGCCGATGGCCGTGGCGTTGCTCGCGGACTGGGCCTTCGCCGATCCGACCGGGCCGAATCTGCATCGCCTTGAGATCGCGCTGCTTCCTGACAACGAGCGTTCGCGCCGCGTCGCCGAGAAGGTCGGCGCGCACCACGAGGGCCTGCGGCCGCGATATATGTATGTCAACGGACAGTGGCGCGACCACGACACCTACTGTCTGCTCGCGGAGGATATCGGCGAGGGCTTCGCCGCACGCCTCGCGCGGGGCCGCTGACCGTCCGCCGTCCCGCGGCGTCGCAGCGTGCTAAGCCACTTCGACACGCCCGGAGACAATTGCGGCGAACATTCGCAAAGTCTCCTATTCTTGACTCTATGGGTTACGAGTCGCTGAGCACAATCATCGTGCTGGTGATCGTAGCCATCATCTTGATCGCATGGCTGCCCAGACGGACGGTCAACAGCATGAAGCGGGTTGTGGAGCACCGCGAGGACAAGTACTCCGCGTCGTTGCATCTGGTCGATGCCGACAGCGGCACGCGGTTCTCCGATGGCCACTCCACGCTGACGAAAGGGGCAATTATGCAGCCACAGGCCGCGCAAGGCGCCATCGACCGGGGACATATCGCCCGAGTGCGCGAGCTGCGTCATGCCGCCGTCCGCCGTCGTCAGATCATCGCCGCGTCGCTGCTCGCGCTGACGGTCGTCGTGCTGGCTCTGTCCTTCCCATTGCATTTCAGCCCGCTGTTCGCACTGCTGCCGGCTGTTCTGCTGGGAGTGGTCCTTGCGCTGGGAGTCAATGCCGCGAAGCAGGCGCGCGCCTGGGAACACAAGGTCGCGCTCGCCGAACGCCGCGAACGCAAGGCTGCCCGCCGGGCCGTCGCCGAATGCGCCGTCGCTCCCGCAGAGCATGCCGCCGACGATGCCGAGACCGATGTCATGGAGCAGCGCGAGATCCGCCGTGTTCTGCGCCGTGCCGAACAGGACAAGGCCGAGGCGCTTGCCCGCCGTGGAGAGCAGGGCCAGGCCATCGATACCTCCGCCGCCAGTGTCTCCGAGTCGAACCAGGGCGTCGTCGATGGCGCGTCGTCCTCTTCCGATTCCGTTGATTCCGTCGCTGCCGCGCAGGCCCAGCCGCATGACGCGACCGCTGAACTCTCCGAAATCCATCCGGTCCATGCGCTGGATGCCTTCGAGATGGCCGCCTCCCAGGACCTCATCTCCTTCTCGTTGGGCGCGCCGCGCTTCGGCTCCGAGATTCCGACCGCCGAACCCGAGAGCCTGGAGATCAAGTCGGCGAGGCAGGTCTCCAAGGCCGTGCCCGTCGACGATGAGCAGGCCGCCAAACTGGCGGATGAGGCCGCGAAGGCCATGGCCGAGGATGCTGAGGACGTCGAGACCGCCGAGCCCGTCGATGCTGCGTCTCACCCGGTTGATCTGCACATGCCCCATGCGGCCACCGCTCCCGTCGATGTCTTCGTCGACACCGCCGCCTTCCATCTGATCGAGACCGCCGCCGAGGTCGATGCGCCGGTGGCAACCTCGGATTCCTTGGGCGCGGGGCTCGAGGCCATCATGGCCCGTCGCTCCGCGGTCGTCGCCGCTGCCGAAGGCTGAGCCCGCGCGCCGCATCGTGCCGGTTCCGGCGGCCGTTTCTCTCACAGCATTAGCACTCGAGTTGGCAGAGTGCTAACAATCGCGCTAGGATAGGTCGCAGTGCAAGGACGGGCCAAGCAGATCGTCAGCCTCTTGTCTCCATCCTGGCGCGGAAACTATCGAATCGACTAGATACGAGGTGACCCACAGTGGCTATCAAGCTCACACCGCTGGAAGACAAGATCATCGTCAAGCAGGCCGAGGCCGAGACCCAGACCGCTTCCGGTCTGTTCATTCCGGACAACGCCAAGGAAAAGCCCCAGCAGGGCGAGGTTCTGGCCGTCGGCCCGGGCCGTCGCGACGACAAGGGCGAGCGCATCCCGATGGACGTCAAGGTCGGTGACAAGGTGCTCTACTCCAAGTACGGCGGCACCGAGGTGCACTACGAGGGCGAGGACTACCTGATCGTCGGCGCCCGCGACGTGCTCGCCATCCTTGGCTGAACCTGTTTTTAGGTATTAGCGTCACGAACCCCGGTCCCATGCGGCCGGGGTTCTCGCGTTAGGAAGCTCCACCAGTCCGCCGAGCGTCGGGCGTCGGGCATCCATGCGCCGCGCGCATCGCGCCTGCGCGCCCCGTGCATAACCGGTGACCGGCCATGGCATTGCACAGGCCTGAACGCGGTCATATCATGGTGCCATGGCAGACGCTTCCCGGATACTCCACGACCTGTCCGACGCGCTCGATGATGTTCTGTCCTGTTCGCGCGAGGTCATTGACCTGGCCATCCAGTCCTTCGCGGCCGGCGGCCATCTGCTACTCGAAGACGTGCCCGGCGTTGGCAAGACCACGCTGGCCCGCGCCCTGTCCCTTGCCATCGGCGGCGAGGCGCGCCGCGTGCAGTTCACCCCCGATATGCTTCCCGGCGATCTGACCGGCGTGGGCATCTACGACCGCTCCACCGGTCGCTTCGATTTCCATCCCGGCCCGCTGTTCGCCAATATCGTCATCGCCGACGAGGTGAACCGAGCCAATCCCAAGACGCAGTCCGCGATGCTTGAGGCGATGGGGGAGGGCAGCGTCAGCGTCGATGGCGTCACGCATGCGCTGCCCGACCCGTTCTTCGTGGTCGCCACGCAGAACCCGATCGAATTGGAGGGCACCTACCCGTTGCCCGAGGCGCAGCTCGACCGTTTCATGGTGTGCGCGAGTTTCGGCTATCCCTCCGCCGCCGCTGAATCCGCGATGCTGATGGGAGCGTCCGGGCGCGATCCGTTGGCCGGATTGGCGCCGGTATGCGATTTGGACGAGGCACGCGCAGTGCGGGAAACGGCCGCGCAGGTCTCGCTGTCGCAGCCGGTGGCCGACTATATCGTCGCATTGGTGTCGTCCACGCGTTCCGCCGCGGGCATCCGATACGGCGCCTCGCCCCGCGCCAGTCTGCATCTGGCGGCCATGTCGCGAGCCCGCGCGCTGATGGACGGACGCGATTTCGTGCTGCCGGATGATGTGCGCGCCCTTGCCGCGCCGGTGCTCGCCCACCGCTTGGTGCTCGAGGACGCTGGATATGGCGTTTCCTCCTCCGCCCGCGCCCACGAACGCATCGAGGAGCTCGCCGCCACGATTCCCGCGCCCCGGGCCGGTCGGTGATCCGAGTGCGCTCCCGCCCCCGTTCGCGCCGCGACCGCTTCCGGCGGCATGGGCTGATACGCCCCACGCTTCCGGCCGGGGCACTGGTCGTCGTCGGGGGAGCGCTGGGATATTTGGGGCTCTTGCTCGATGACCGGGCTCTGATGGCCGCCGTGACGATGCTCGCGGTGCTGCTGATTGTCGATTTGGTTTTCGCGCTCACTCAACGTTTCGTGCCTGCGATCCGCGGCGCGAATGGTTCGTCTATCGCGCGCTGGTTCGCTCCGCGGGCGCCGGAGACGACGCCGCAATGGGAGCAGGTGGATGAGGAAGGGCGGCCCGTCGCGCGGGGCGCGGGGCCAACCCCGGAGCGACGGGGCGTCTATTGGCATATCAGCGTGGTGGTGCGATGGCGCACGCCCTTCCGCCTATTCGCCGTGCGCTGGGTGCGGGCGGCGGATGGCGAAACCGTGCGTCTGCCCGAGCCGCCGGATATGCGCGCATCCCACGGACCGGCGCCGGACCGGCGCATGGCCGGCCAATCGCATTCCGACAACGCCGGCGGCGTGCGCGACTATGCTCCCGGGGACCCGCCGCGGCTGATCGCCTGGCGGCATTCCGCGCGCCTCGGCGAACTCATGACCCGCGAAACCGATCGCGACACGCGCCCGGCCACGCTGCTGGTCGTCGACCGCGCCGCAGCCGGCGGCGATCCCGATCGCCTGGATGCGCTGATCGCCGCGGGCATGCCGTATCTGATTGCCGCTCCCGATGCCGCGTCGGGACGCTTTGCCGTCATCGACGGCCGTGGAGTGCGCGAAGGTTTGCCCGCCGTTCGACGATATATGGCTGCCCTCCAACCGGTCGACGGCGCTGGCCATGATTCGGTGCGCGGCAATGGCCGTGGCGCGGGGCGTGCCATGGACGGCGGTGTGGGCGGTGCCGGTACGACTGGTGTTGAGACTGGTGACGGCAACGATACCGGGCTCGTCATCGACGAGGCGGTTCGGTATGCCGCCCGCGCCCACGGGCCGCTGCGTCTGGTGCTGCTCGGTGACCCTCATGGTGGACTGGCTGCTGCCCTCGCCCATACTCCGCTTGCCGACCGTCTGACCGTCGTCGAAGCCGTGACGCCGTGGCCAGCGACAGTCACGCCCGCAGACGCAAAGACTACGAAGACGGAGCTGAGGGAGCGGCGGCTCGAGGCTGTCGCCGGGGCGGACCGGCAACGGATCAAGCCGCCATTGTGTCCGGAGGGAACTGTCATCCTGGCGCGTGCGCTTTCCGCCGCGGCCCTGCTGACCTTCTTCGGTGTGGCCCTGACGGCCTTGGCCGGATTGGTCGCCCCGGACGGCTGGTGGCTCTGGTGGTTCGGATCGTTGCTTGCGCTCGCCGCCATTGCCGCGCATATCCCCTCGCGCGCCATCCGGTGGCGCATCCTGCGGCCGCTCTGTTTTGCCGTTGCCGCGCTCGCCGGTGCACTGATACTGGTCATCCTGCGCGTCCACGACATCACCGGCCTGTGGCTGACCGATATGTCCGATATGGCGGATGCGGATCGCCTCGATGCGAGGGGCCTCGCTGGCTTCGTCTCCCTGGATATCGATGCCAACACCGAAGCCATTCGCGTATGCCTTGCCTCGGCCGGCACCGGCACAGGGCCCGCCGCGTGCTCCGACGACGCGTGGGGGCTGCTGTCCAACGTGATCGCGCGCGGTTTCGACGCGCTGAATCTGCAATTGCCGCCGCTGAAAGTGGATGCCACCGCCGACTGCTTTCTCATCCTCGCACTGACGTTGGCCGCCATTGTCATCCGGTTCCTGCTGATATGCCGCCGCGCCGCCGTGCCCATGCTCGCGCTGCTGCCGGTTGCCGCGCTCGCCGCCGACTATGCCTTCGTCGGGCACACGGCCCCATGGTGGGCCTTGGCCGCGCTCGCATGCGCGTTCCCGATATCCCTGTGGTCCGCCGCGTCCGACCGGGGGCCAGCCTCCCCGTCCCTCGGCTCACCTGTCGCGCTGCTCGCCTCTGTGCTCGCCGCGGCCCTCACCCTTGCGCTCACTCCATCCGCTCTCGCCCTCGCGTATCGGGTCCCGCTCTCCTTCGGAGAAGGCGGCGGACTGCTGTCCACGAATACCGTCAATCCGATGATCGACCTGAAGCGTAGCCTCGACACTGGCTCGTCATCGACCGTGCTGACCTATGCCGCCGACCGTCGCGTCTATCTGCGCATGTCCACGCTCGACGACTTCGACGGCGAAACCTGGAACTTCGACCCCACGCTCGCGCGCGACGGCGGCTTCTATGGCTCCGGCATCCAGCTCGGCCGCAATGCCGAGGACGAGCCGACCCAACGTCAGCGCATATCCTCCAATCCCTACGCCGCCTATGCCTATGCCGAGCGCATGGAACGCTATGGCAGCGGCGACGCATGGTATGCCGGGCTGCCGTCAGTGAGCGACGGACTCGAAGCCTTCAGCATTCAGACGGACTTCGAAATCGCCACCCTGCGCTCCCGTTTTCTGCCGGTTCCCGGCGAAGGCGCCTATGTCGAAGGCGTTGGCGACGGCTGGCTGAGCTATGGCGACGGCAGCGTCTACAACCGCACCCACGGCACCTCCGCCAACATGGGATACACGGCCTATGCCACATATCTCGACCCGATATCCTCCGACGCCGGTTTCGATCAGATCGACCAAATCGTGGACGCCGGCAAGGAACTGCTTGACAAGAGGAGCCACGCCCCGTGGCCGGATGCCAGTGAAGCCGAGCGGTCCGCCGCGCGCCGGACCTTCGCGGCTGACGCGACCAACGCCGACGCCGGGGCGCGCCTGACCGATGGCATGCTGCTGGTGCCGGTCGAATTCGAGTCCGGGGGCGAGATCAGCTTCGCGGGGCAGGGCATCGGGCGGATGCGGGTGACCGGTTCCTTCACCTCCTCGGACGGAACTGCCATCCCGGCCGGCTACTTCGAATTCGACGATGGTTTCGCGGAAACGCTGCTGCTTGGAGAGAAGGAGCCCTATGCCGCCGCCTTCGGCATTCCCAGCGTCGGTGGCCCCGGAAGCGACGGCAGCAGCGCAGCGATGCTGGCCTTCGCCGTCTATGACGATCCGATATGGGTCGAACTTAATGCTGAGGATGCCGGTGGCCAAGCCGGCGCCGGTTTCGCGGGCACCTTGGTGCGTCACTTGAGCGATACGCTTGGCGGCGATGGCACATGGGTCGGATACATGGCCGATTCCGGCGATTCCGGTCGTTCCGGTATCTCCACCGTGGATGTCGACCGCATCCGAGCCGCGGTCGAGCGCGCCGACGAATCCGCTCGGCGATACCGCTCCCTGCCTAAGGAACTGCCCGCCAATGTGCGCGCCGTCATCGACCAGGCCAAGTCCGCCGGCATCTCTGCTGAAGGCAACGGCCACGACCAGCAGGTGGCCGCGATGCGTTGGCTCGTCGACTATTTCACCGATCCCGCCAACCATTTCACCTACTCGCTCGACGCGCCCGACGGGGACGGCCGGGACAATCTCGCCGTCCTCGACGACTTCCTCGACCCCGAGCGCGGGCATGCCGGCTATTGCGCGCATTACGCCAGCGCCCTGGCGGTGCTCGGCCGCGCGCTCGGCGTGCCGACGCGACTGGTGCTCGGATACAACAAAGGCACCGCGCCGGCCGACTCCTCCGGGCGATACGAGGTCGCCGCCCGCCAGCTGCACTCCTGGGTCGAGGCCTATATCGACGGCGTCGGCTGGATGCCCTTCGATGTCACGCCGGCAAGCGTCGACAACGGCTCCGCCACCGCCACCGAAACCAATGGGGACGCGGATGATGACGATTCGCCGATCGTCAATGGAGATGCCTCGGACGCTGAGAAGGAAGACGTTGGTCGAATCGAGGACGATACGGCGGATACGACGGACGATGATGCCGAGGACGAGACTGTGGAGCGCGCCGATGCCGCGAAGGGGAAGGGCGCCGCGGATACGGGTGCGTCCGCATCCGTGCGGTTGGTTTGGATGTGGGGTGCGCTAATCGGCGTTGCGCTGCTGTTGGCTGTACTGGCGCTGGTGCCGATGCTGCGTCGCCGGCTGCGCCGTCGGGCACGCCTCGCCGTCATCCAGCGGGCCATTGCCGAGCCTGATGATGCTGCGCTTGCCGACCGTGCATGGCTGGCCGCGTGGGCCGAGATTCAAGATGAGGCATTTCGGAGCGGATTGATATGGCCCCGTCGTCGCTCCGGCGCTGACTCCGGTCGTGATTCTGGCGCCGGTTCTGGCTCCGGTGGTCAGCGTGGTTGGTGCGGCTGGCGGTTGCGCCGGAAGCTGACGTGGCCGAGCACCGCCACTGACCTCGATATCGCCGAACTCATCGCCGGGCGGCTCGAAACCAACGCGCCGCTCGACGCGGCCCGCGTACGCGCCATCGCCCGCCATGCCGCGCGTGCCGCGTTCCGGCCATTGCACTGTTCGGAGGACAAGCCGGGACTAGGATAAGAGCATGACTTTCAAACATCGCGCCATCATCGACACTCTCCCCAGCTATAAGCAGGGCAAGCCCGCCCCCAAGGTCGAGGGACACCGCTCCTTCAAGATCTCCAGCAACGAGAACGCCTACGATCCGCTGCCCAGCGTCGTCGACGCCATCGAGAACGCTTCCCTCGGCCATCTCAACCGCTACCCCGATATGCGCGGATGGGCCGTCGTCGAACGCCTCGCCGAAAAGCTCGACGTCAAGCCGGAGAACATCGTGCTCGGCTGCGGCTCCACCGAGGTCATCACCCAGCTGGTGAGCCTGGTGGCGGGTCCCGGCGACGAAGTCGTCTATCCGTGGCGTTCCTTCGAGGCATATCCGATCATCGTCGCCGGTGCCGGCGCCACCAGCGTGCAGGTGCCCAACCTGCCCGACGGTTCGCATGACATCGACGGGATGATCGCCGCGATCAACGAGCGCACGCGCCTGATCATCGTCAACAATCCGAACAACCCCACCGCGACCTCGGTGTCGGACGCCGACGCGCGCCGTCTGATGGAGGCCGTGCCCTCCGATGTGCTCGTGCTCTTCGACGAGGCCTACATCCAGTTCAACACCGACGCGGACACCAGTGTCGCGATGGACCTGTTCCGCGAATATCCGAACATCGTTGTGGCCCACACCTTCTCCAAAGCCTACGGTCTGGCCGGACTGCGCATTGGATACGCGGTCGCGCCAGCCGATGTGATCGACGGCATGCGCAAGGTGGCCCTGCCCTTCGGCGTCACCGATGTCGCGCAGACCGCCGCCCTTGCCTCGCTCGATGCCTACGACGAGCTTGAGGAGCGCGTCAAGGCGATTATCGCGGAGCGTGCGCGCGTCGTCGCCGCGCTGCGCGGGCAGGGCTGGGAGTTCCCGGAGCCCTATGCGAACTTCTTCTGGCTGCCGCTTGGCGAGCGCACCGAGCAGGCCGCCGCCGAGTTCCTGGCCGACGGCCTGTCCACGCGCGTCTTCGACGGCGAGGGCATCCGCATCTCCATCGGCGAAGTCGAGGCGAACGACCAGGTCATCGCCACCTGCGCGCGCTTGAAGGCGATGGGTTTCTGACCCGCCTCGCGTCGCGCGGCGATTGTGATTCCGGAGGAATCACGGCAGCGCGACACGCCGCCTTGCAAACGTCGCGTGGAAGTGGCATTATAGCCAAGTTGCCGGTTGAGGCCTAGGCCTCGAAAGCAGCGGCGGATTTCCCAAGCGGTCAAAGGGACCTGACTGTAAATCAGGCGCTTCGTGCTTCAGTGGTTCGAATCCACTATCCGCCACGCCCCGATAGCTCAGTGGTAGAGCACTTCCTTGGTAAGGAAGAGGTCGTGAGTCCAATTCTCACTCGGGGCTCTCTGGCGGGGTAGCTCAGCTGGCTAGAGCGTACGACTCATAATCGTAAGGTCAAGAGTTCGAGCCTCTTCCTCGCTACAAATCGCGCCCGCCGACCGGCGGGCGCAACTAGACCTAGACCACAGAGGTGAATGAACATGGCTAAGAGCGCCGACATCCGTCCGGGCATCACGCTGGCCTGCACCGAGTGCAAGGAGCGTAACTACATCACGACGAAGAACCGTCGCAACACGCCCGACCGCCTCGAGCTCAAGAAGTTCTGCGCTCGTTGCGGCAAGCAGACCGTGCATCGTGAGACCCGCTGAGCCTCGACATATGCTTTACAACCCGGCCCTCAAGGCCGGGTTTTTGTTTTGTGAACTGGACGGAGGGAACTTGGACCTTAGCGGGCATGCCACGCCACGCCCACTGCCCGAAAGCCGTCAACAGCGGCAGTTCCTCGTCTATCGGTGCAGCTCCCTCGAGAAGCATTCCGGGTTAAGTAAAGAATTGTGTACTTAGCCCGAGAATTGTGTACCCAGGTCACTGCGCAACCACCGAAATCCCCATGTTAGCGTGGGACACTACCGGCAACCGGTACACAATTCAGGGACTAAGTACACAATTCTTGTGCTCAACCCCTGGAACAGTCGACAGGTTCCGCGCCAGCGTCGATTGGCGGTCCGTCGGTCCCGACGGAAGGCGATTGCGGCCACGGTCGCGCTACCATGGGGTCTCATGACTTCCTTCGCAGACATCACCACCATCCAGGTCGGCGGCGAGATCGCCCGTTTCGTGGAGCCCGACTCCCGCGTCGGCATCATCGAGGCCGTTGAAGACGCCGACGCCAAGGGCCTGCCGTTGTGCGTGATCGGCGGCGGATCCAATATGCTCGTGTCCGACGTGCCCTTCGAAGGCGTCGTCGTGCGTGACGCGCGCCGTGCGATCACCGTGCCCGATGAGGCCGCTCCGGTCGAGGGCGGTGACACCACCGTCCACGTCAATGCCGAAGCCGGTGTGAACTGGGATGATTTCGTCGCCTTCACCGTGTCAATCGGATTGGAAGGCGTCGAGGGTCTGTCCGGCATCCCCGGCACCGTGGGCGCATCCGTGGTCCAGAACATCGGCGCCTACGGGCAGGAGGTCGCCACCTCGGTCGAATCGGTTGAGGTGTGGGACCGCCTTGAGAAGACCACACGCGAGCTCGCGCCCGCCGATCTTAACTTCGGATATCGCACCTCCGCCCTGAAATCCAGCATGTATGCCGCGCCGGCCGCGGGGGAGCGCAATCCATTCTTTCCGACGCCGCGATATGTGGTGCTGTCGGTCACCTTCGCGCTGAAGCATTCGGCGACCGGCACCGTGAACTTCGGGCAGCTCGCCAAGGCGCTCGGCGTCGAGGTCGGCGACCGCATGGAGACGAGTGCGATCCGCGAGGCCGTGCTCAAGGTGCGTGCTTCGAAGGGCATGCTGGAGGATCCGATGCGATATGCGGACGCTGCCATGGATGGCACGAAGCGTGCGGAGAACATCATGGCGGATTTGGAACGATTCGAGAAGGCGGCCGGTTCCGACCTGGCCCCGGACATGAACGCGGTCCGCGCCAATCGCCACTCCTGCGGCAGCTTCTTCACCAACCCGATCCTGACGCCTGAGCAGGCCGCCACGCTGCCGGAGGATGCGCCGCGATTCGACGCGACGCTGCCCGACGGCACGCCAGGCATCAAAACCTCCGCCGCCTGGCTGATCGACCACGCCGGTTTCCACAAGAGTTTCCGCGTCAGCCCTGATAGTCCCGCCGGTCTGTCCGATCTGCACACCCTCGCCCTGACCAACCGCGGTGGCGCGGCCGCTGCCGATGTCGTCGAGCTGGCCCGCGCGATACAGTCGGGCGTCCGCGATGCCTTCGGCGTGAGCCTCGTTCCCGAGCCAGTGGTCATTGGGCTTGACCTCTAGGTTCCATCCAGTCGACAAGCGAGCTGCCATCGTTTCGGCGTTTTCCGCATGATTCCAACAAGCGGGCCGAAATGGTGGCAGCTCGCTTGTACAGTGGAGAATGACGAGAACGGAGAACCGCGAAGGGGCTGAAGTCCATGCATATATTCCGCACCAAAACCGTCGAGCAGACGCTGGCCGAAACCGGCGAGCAGGGGCGCACGCTCAAACGTAACCTGACGTGGTGGGACCTCGCCATCATGGGCGTGGCCGTCGCCGTCGGCGCGGGCATCTTCTCCGTCGGCGCGCAGGCCGCCGCCTTCCACGCGGGGCCCGCCGTCATCCTGAGCTTCGTCATCGCCGGCGTCGTCTGCGGCGCGGCCGTCATGTGCTACGCGGAATTCGCGTCGATGATTCCGGTCGCCGGCTCCGCATACACCTTCACCTACATGACCGTCGGCGAAATCGTCGCGTGGATCATCGGCTGGGATCTGATCCTCGAGATGCTGATGGCCGGTTCCGTCATCTCGAAATACTGGGGCGTCTATCTCAACGAATTCTTCGGATTGATGGGATGGCGGATCGGCACCGTGGTGAATATCGGCGGATTCTCCATCGACATTGCCCCGATCATCATCGTCGCCTTCTTCACGACGCTGCTGGTCTTCGGCACCAAGCTTGGCGCGCGCGTCGACGGCGCGATGACCGTGCTCAAGATCGCCATCGTCTTCTTCGTCGTCATTGTCGGATTCTTCTACGTGAACGCCGCCAATTACACGCCGTTCATCCCGCCGGCCGAGCCCGCGCGCGCCACCGGCGACGAGGCGACGATGCTGCAGCCGCTGTGGCAGTTCGTCACCGGCATGGAGCCGAGCACCTACGGCATCCCCGGCATCCTTTCGGGCGCGGCGCTCGTGTTCTTCGCCTTCCTCGGCTTCGATGTCGTGGCCACGACCTCCGAGGAGGCCAAGGATCCCCGGCGCAGCGTGCCGCTGGGCATCGGCGTGGGCATCGCGCTGATCATCGTCATGTACACGTTGGTCGCCGTCGTCACCACCGGCACGGTCTCCTACCGCGATCTGGCGCAGGTCGACAGCCCGTCGTTGGCCACCGCCTTCGAGATGGTCGGTGCGACATGGGCCGCGAAGATCATCAGCTTTGGCATCGTGCTGGGCCTGGCCACCGTCATCATGGTGCTGCTGCTGGGCCTGACGCGCGTGGTGTTCGCGATGATCCGCGACGGACTGCTGCCGCGCGGCCTGTCGCGCACCGGCCGCCATGGCACGCCGGTGCGTCTGCAGATCGCCGCGGGCGTGGTCGTGGCCGTCGTCGCCGCATTCTTCCCGATCGACGTGCTGTCCGACATGGTGAACATCGGCACGCTGTCGGCCTTCACACTGGTGGCGATTTCGGTGCCGATCATGCGCCGCAAGCGCCCGGATCTGCCGCGTTCGTTCAAGCTGCCGGGCAATCCCTGGCTGCCGATCCTCATCGCCGCGGCGAATCTGTGGCTGATGGTCAACCTCAGCGTGCTGACTTGGGTGCGTTTCGTCGTGTGGCTGGCCGTCGGTTTCACGATTTACTTCGGCTATGGCTACCGGCATGCGCTGCTGGGGCATGTCGGGGCGGACGGATTGCTGCCGCACGACTGAGGGTCTCGCCGATGAGCGAGCTGCCATCCCTTGCGTGACAATGGCGGTTTCCAACGACTCTGCCCGCCCGGTGGCAGCTCTCTTATCGCTGGCGGGGGAGTGTCCGGAGTAGGCTTGGCGACAGTCGTATTTCAACGTCGCTGAAGCGGGAGGTCATCATGCCATACGTCGTCGCCCAACCTTGCGTGGACGTCAAGGACAAGGCCTGCGTCGACGAGTGCCCGGTCGATTGCATCTACGAGGGTTCTCGTTCGCTCTACATCAACCCGAACGAGTGCGTCGACTGCGGCGCCTGCGAGCCGGTGTGTCCGACCGAGGCGATCTTCTACGAGGACGATCTGCCCGAGGAGTGGGCGTGGTACAAGGACGCCGCCGTGAACTTCTTCGCCGAGGTCGGCGATCTGGGCGGTGCCTCGGCCAACGGCCCGATCGGCAAGGATCCCGAGCAGGTCGCCGCGCTGCCGCCGCAGAACGCCTGATATTTCGTTGTGATATTTTGCGCCCTTCCCACGCGTGACTTGCGTTGGGGAGGGCGTTTGAGTCCGGAGGGGTATTGTGGGTTTCCATTCCTATGAAACGCCGTATGACTGGTCGCGTATCGCGGGATACAAGAAGACGGCCGCAGCCGCGCCCGGCGGCATGGTCGATCTGTCCGTCGGCTCGCCCGTCGACCCGGTGCCGGCCTGCGTGCGCGTCGCGCTCGCCGAGGCTGCCGACGCGCCGAATGCGCATGGATATCCGGCCACGGCCGGCACTCCGGACCTGCGTGCCGCCATCGCCGAGTGGTTCCGCGCGCGCCGCGGCGTGGATCTTGCGGCCATCGGCGCGGATCTTGTGCCCACCGTGGGTTCCAAGGAGGGCGTGGCGCTGATGGCCTCGCTGCTGCACTTGGGACCGGGCGATGTGGTCGTGCAGCCGCGCGTGAGCTACCCGACTTATGAGATCGGCACGCAGCTGGCCGGTGCCACGGTGCTCAAGGTCGACGACGTGACCGATGTGGATTCGTGGGTCGGCGTGCCGGGTGTGAAGGCCGTGTGGGTCAACTCGCCGTGCAACCCGACCGGGCAGGTGCTGGATGCGGATGCCTTGGCGCGCGTTGTCGCGGCGGCGCGTGGAATCGGCGCCACCGTGCTCTCCGACGAGTGCTATGCGCTGATGACGTATGCGGCTGATTCTGCCGAGCCCGCTCCCGCCGCTCCCTGCGCGTTGGACGCGGAGGTGTGCGCCGGTTCCGCCGACGGCGTGCTGGCGCTGTATTCGCTGAGCAAGCAGTCGAATCTGGCCGGATACCGCACCGCCTTCGTCGCGGGTGACCGTGCGCTGATCGCCGAGATGACCGAGTATCGCAAACAAATCGGCCAGATCATCCCCGGGCCGGTGCAGGCGGCGATGGCCGTCGCCCTGCGCGACGAGGAATCGGTGCGTGAGCAATGGGCGCGATATCACGCGCGTCTGGTCACGCTCGTCGACGCGCTGCGTGCATACGGCTACGACGCGACCATGCCCGACGGCGCGCTCTATGTGTGGGTTCCGGCGCGTTCCGGCGATTGCTGGATCGATATGGAGGCACTTGCCAGCATCGGCATCATCCCCAGCCCCGGCGAGTTCTACGGTGCGCCGGGATATCTGCGCTTCTCCGCCACCGCCACCGACGAGGCCATCGCCTCCGCCGCCGAGCGGCTGCGCGCGGCCTAGGGGCTATCGGTCGCGGACCCAGTTTCCGGTCGGTTGCGTTGCCTACGTGCCATGAACCGGAGTGTGGGTAACTCTAAGGCGTATTTCAGCATTACCTGGATGCCGCCGAGTGGCGCATAAGGAACGCTACGATTCGTCAGTGTTACCTGGGTGCCACTGAGTGGAGTGTAGGCAACTCGGGAGTGTATCTCAGCGTTACTTAGATGCCACTGCGTGGAGCGTGGATAACGCTGCGACCCACTAGTGTTACTTGGATGCCGCTGAATGGAATGCAAGTAACGCCAGGATGTATCTCAGCGTTGTTCGGATGCCACTGCGTGGAGCGTGGGTAACGCTACGATCCGTCAGCGTTACCTGGATGCCGCTGAATGGAGTACGAGGAACGCTAGGAACCAATTAAGCGTTACCCGCGTGCCACTGGGTGGCGGCTAGGTAACGCCTGTGCGCGAACAGCACGGCTCAGGCAAGGCTCCATGTGAAGCGTACCGAGGACGGTAACGCCTATGTGCGGGATGGCGCCTATGCCCCGAGATTCGCCGCGCCTTTGCCGAAGCGCTGACGCACTGCGTCCAGCGCGGCCTCCGCGTCGCGCAGCTTCGCGGACTTCGCCCCGCCTGGCCCCGAGTCGCCTTCCTCGAGCACATCCTCAAGCGTGGCCTGCACGGCGGTGGTCGCCGTCTCGCCCAGTCCGCTTGCACTCATACCGGCCAACCGCACCAACTTCGGCAGCGGCATCGTATCCGGCGCATCCTGCGGCATATCGAGCATCATCCGCAGCAGCCGCGCGCACTGCGGGTAGAGCGCGCTCGCCGCATCCACCGGCTTGTCAAGCGTATGGGCGCGCGTGCGATAGCTGAGGTCGGCGAAACGCAGCTTGATCGTCACCGTGCGTGCCATCAGCCCACGCCGGCGCAAGCTCGTCGCCACCTCGTCGCAGGCGCGGCGCAGCAGACGCAGCACCACGCGCATATCGGTGGTGTCGGTGTCCAGGGTGCGCTCCGAACCGATGGATTTCTCCGGCGTGTATGGCGTCACCACGCGTTCGTCCATGCCATGAGAGGCCAGCCACAGACCATGCGCCACGGTTTTGGAGCCGGTGGCGCTTGCCAACGTCGTCTCGTCGGTCGCGGCCAAGTCGGCCACGGACTCGATGCCCCATGTCTTGAGGCGTTGCTCCAGCGCCGGGCCGATGCCGGGAATGCCGCGCAGGGGCATCATCTGCACGAATTCGGCCGAGCGGGCGGCGGGAATCAGCAGCATGCCGTTCGGTTTGGCGTTATTCGACGCCATCTTGGCGACGAGCTTGTTCGCCGCCACGCCCACCGAACAGGTCACATGGAAGCGTCGCGCGACCTGCTCGCGGATCCATGCGCCGATGGCGGTGGGCGATTTCCAGCGCAGCAGAGCGCCAGAGACATCCAGATAGGCCTCGTCCACCGACACCTGCTCGACCTCCGGCGTCACCGCGTGGAATATCTCGGTCATGATCGCGCGCGACACCGCGCGGTAATGGGCCATGTCGACCGGCAGGAACACGGCCGAGGGGCACAGCTGGCGGGCGCGTGCGGTCGGCATCGCCGAATTGATGCCATATCGGCGCGCCTCGTAGCTCGCCGCCGACACAACGGATCGCGGGCCCGTGCCGATGACCACAGGCAGGCCTTTGAGTTCCGGATGGCGGGCCACTTCCAGCGAGGCATAGAAGGCATCCATATCGATATGCAGCACCGTGCAGCCGGTTTCGTCATGTCCCCAATCGCGTTTGGCGGCCTCGATCCTCGGCGCAGTGCTCATATCCCCATCCTATCCCCGTTCCGCCGGGCGGAGGGTGCGGGGGACTGGGGCCGGGGGTGTTCTCGCTATGTTTGACTGTGTGGGGTCGCTCTCGTTGGGGTGATTGGGCAAGATATGCAGGCTGGGTTGGCTGACTCAGCTCGCCCGGTATGTTTTTGCTCAGTTGGTTCGGATGGGGCCGACTGGGCGGGATATGCCGATTGCGCTGATGCGCTGGCTGCCCCGGTTATACCGACTGGGCCGGATGGGATGGCTGAGGTGATTCGTCGAACTGGCGGGAGATCGGAGTCATCAGCACAGTGAGCGTAGCCAGCGCGCCCGCCGAGGCAAGCAGCACCGCGGCAACGGGGAATCGGTCGTAGGCCCAGCCATACACCAGCTGTCCCAACGGCTGCGCGCACATGCACAGCGCCGAGCACATCGCCATCACTTTGCCGGTCATCGACTCCGGCGTGCTTATCTGAATCGCCGGAATGGCGATGAGATTCGTGAAACTTGCCGCCACCATCGTGCCGCAGGTGAAGGCGACCAGCACCACGAGTTTCGTCCACGCGCCCACCGGCAGCAGGAACACCACGCCCTGCGGCAGCACGGTGAGAGCGACCGCGGCCAATGCCGGCGGCAGGCGACGCATGGTCAGTCGCTCCGCGCATATGCCGGCCAACATCGCGCCCGTCACCCCGGCCACGCCGACCAATCCGTCGGCCACACCATATACCGTCGCATCGAAGCCCAGCGCCGTGCGGATCGTATAGGGAAAACCCACGCCGGAGAACCCAATCGTGACGAAGTTCAGCGCCGCGGCGAACAGCAGCAGTTTGAGCACATGCGGGCGGTCGTGCGTCAGGAACCGCACCCCGGCCTTGAGATCGGCGAGCGGTGAGGGGAGCGCGCCATCGTCGCCCATCTCGACGGCGCGGTCCGGCGCGCCGAGCCGGATGAGGCTTTCCAGCGTGGCGGCCAGCGCGAAGCTCGCGATGGTGATCGCCATCATGAGACGGATGCCGAAGGCCACATAGAGCACCCCGCCGAGGAAGCTCGGCAGTAGCGTGCCGAGTTGCTGGGTCTGGTTGACCACGGCCATCGCCCGGCGCATCGCATCTGGCCCGTGCGCTCGGAACATCTGCGGCAGCGCGGCCTGCACCGTGGGCGTCTCGAAGGCGCCGAGCACCGCGAGTCCCACCTGCATCGCGCCGATGGCCACGATATTGAAGCCGATGCCGGCGAACGTGAGCGCGCAGACCAGCACCAGCACGCCCGAGGCTGCGTCGAGCGCAACCATGATCGTGCGGCGATTCATCCGATCGGCGAGCACGCCGCCGAACGGACTCAGCAGAATCGTCGGCACAATCGACACGGCGAGGATCGAGGCGAACATCGTGGCCGAGCCGGTTTCGTCCAACACCCGCATCGCCATCGCAAATCGCAGCATCATATTGCCGAACAGCGAGATGCCTTGCCCTGCGATCAGCAGAACAAAGTCCCGCGAGCGTAGCGGGGAGCGGGGCTTCTCGACGTCGGCTGCGGGTGCGTCGTGTGGCTGGCGGTTCATCTCATATTCCTTTCGTGAAGTGCGGTCGTATCTATTAATACCGACCGACGGTATGTAAATAAGTGTTGGGAAAAGGGCTTGCGGTGGTGGTTGGTATGTATGTCGGAGAGGGACGGATGTTAGTGGATGGGGTTGTCTGGTGCTGGAGACGGTGTGACTGGCCTGACGGTATCCGTGCTGTGCAGACCGGCGTCCGATGCCAATCCTGGCTTCGGTCTCAGTGGGCAATGTCGTCTGGCCTTTCACTCCTTCCGTTCGCTGCCGAGGAAGGTCATGCTCTCGACGGTCAGCTCGATAAGCGCCTCGTCGAACAGCGGCACGCCGATGGCGTCGAGCATGGTGGACAGGCAGCGCACCCGGCGCATCATATCGCGCTTGGTGGCTGGCTCGGCGGAAAATGCGGAGGGCATCCAGTAGTTCGGCAACAGCGCGAGCAACTGGGCCGCCTCACGCGGATACTCGGTGGGGATGGAACCGTCTTCGATGCCTTCCTCAAACAGCGGCAGCCACAGGCGGGGCAGCTCCTGCGACCAGAAGCGCATATTCGCGGCAAAGGTGGCCGGGTCGTCAAGCATCGGCATCGAGGAGCGGGTGATCTGCAGATGCGTGACGTCGCTCATCGAGTGCCGCAGGATCTCGCGGAGCTTGTCCAAGGCGTTGAGGTCGTCGCGCGCCATGATTTCGCTGTTGGCGCTCATCTGCTCATTGCTGTCGCGCTCGCCCAGCGCCTCGAGAATCGCCTCCTTGGAGGCGAAGTGGTGATATATCGCGCCTTTGGAGAGGTCGCCGAGCCTATCGACGATGTTCTGGATGGACGTGTGCTCATATCCCTGCTCGGCGAACAGTTCCTGCGCCGCGTCGAGGATACGTGCCCGCGTCACCTCGGGATGTGCGTTCCGCGCCATATCCGTCTCCTTCCGATGAATATCGTGCTCCCCATTATACATACCGTCGGTCGGTATCATTCATTCCGCGCGTTCATATGTCCGTGCCCATACGCCCATGTCTATGCGTTGTATCGACTTTCGCGTACGAAAATGCGCAGTCAGACGGAGCCTGTGCGCGTAAACGTACGCTGCCGAATCCCATCCGTACGAAAATAAGCAGGCTGACGAGGCCGCTGCGCAGAAACGTACACTGAGGTGAGCCAGGAGTACGAAAATGCGCAGGGCAATGGAGCCGCTGCGCATAAACGTACGCTAAGACGGGCTGGGAGTACGAAAATGAGCAGTCCGGCGAGGTCATGCGCACAGAACCGCATGCTGGCCAACCCCTTGTGTACGAAAATACGCGCGCCGACGAAGGGTATGCGGAAAACCGTACATCTACGGCGGCTTAGATTACGGTTTTCCGCATGACCACCGTCGGCGTGCGTAGAAACGTATTCCTACAGCCTGCTTAATGTACGGTTTTTCGCATGACCGCCGTTCGTGTGCGGAAAACCGTATTTCTACGACCTGCTTAACGTACGGTTTTCCGCACGGGCTCCGTCGGACTGCGGAAAAACCGGTACGTCAGGTCCCTGCGAATAAGGGGCGCGAGGAAGGGATGCCGGATGGTGACTATGACTGGGCGAAGGCCTCGCGAATATGGGAACGGGTGATGGGCGCGCTGGGGATCGGCGCGGCATTCGTAAAAGCCCTGCGGAACATGTGAGCCGGGAGGATTGTTGCCTGATGACGGCCTGCGGTGAAACCAAACCCCCGCGAATCCGGAGCGGACAAGACGTCGCCGATCGGCGCGTGGTGAGGCCAAACCCGTGCGAATATGGGCGCAGACCTGTACGGCCCGCCAAACACCGACGACGACATGCCAAACCCGCACGAATATGGGCATGGAAGGCCCGGCAAATCGGCGGTGCCCTCCGCGTGCGTCGCTAGAATGGGGAAGCATGGCATCGAAAGGAAAACCCTCGCCTCGCACGGCCGTCAAGCCGCTGAGCGACGCGCAGGTCGCGCGGTTGGCGAAACGCCACCGGCTCGTGGACCCGACCAAGTATTACCCCACCGGCCCCAGGACCCCCAATGACGCGGAGATCCGGGCGCAGAACCCCAAGGCCACCGAACGGCTGCTGGCCGGGGTGTCCATGGTGCTCGGCAACCGTTCCAAGGTGAAGGCCTGGGGCTTGGAGCATGTGCCCGAGACCGGCCCGTTCATCACTGCCGCCACGCATGTGACGATGTATGACGTGTTCGTGCCGATGATGAGCCTGTTCCATATGGGCCGTCGCCCGCGATACATGGCCAAGGCCGAGATGGCGAAATGGCCGTTGATCGGCAAATGGTTCCAGCTCGTCGGCATGCAGCCGGTGCCGCGCCGCTCAGGCCAGGCGAAGGCCATCGAGGAGACCTCGGTGAACATCCTGACCTCCGGCCGCCCGTTGACGCTGTGGCCCGAGGGCACGGTGACGCGCGATCCGCAGAAATGGGTGATGAGCATCAAGGAGGGCGTGGGATACATCGCGCTCGAAGCCTCGCGTCGCCTTGGACATCAGGTGCCGCTGTATTGTGCGGTGACGTGGGGCGCAGGGTCGATCAACCAGTGGTGGCCTTGGCCTCGCAAGAATGTGGTGATGGGATACGACGCCCGCCTCGACTACGCCGACCTGCTGGCCGACGCCGACACATGGGGCGACGAGCCGCCGGCCGACAAGGTCGCCGAGCTGACGGACCGCGTGTTCCGCCGCATGAACGCGGTGATGGAGGAGATCCGCGGCGAGGCATTCCCCGCCGGCGGATATTGGGACTATCGCACGATGTCGCGTGTGGCGCTCGTCGGCGGCATCCACGATGCTGACCGTTACATCGTCGAGTCGTGATGGTCACGCTATGACCCGCGGTGCGACAAAGCATACGCAGTGCGACGAAATATGCGCAGTGTGACAAAGTGCGCGTGGTGCGACATTGCAGAACGTTGGAATACCGGCATTGTTGCACTGCGTCATGTAGCACTGCGCACAAGTTGTCGCACTGCGCATGGTTCGAGAGCTGAGATAGTTGGATATGTCCCTGGACTGACACGGTGATGGGCGGCCGAGGGCGGTAATGTAGGGAGTTGTGAATATGAGCAAAGTAACGGTATTGGGAGCCGGAGCCTGGGGTACCGCCTTCGGCCAGGTGCTGGCCGACGCGGGCAACGAGGTGACGATGTGGGCCATCGAGCCCGAGATCGTCGAGGGCATCCGCGACCGGCATGTCAACGAGGTGCGTCTGCCGTCGGTCGAACGGCTGCCCGACAACATGACCGCCACCGGCGACCGCGCCGAGGCCGTCAAGGACGCCGAGATCATCGTCGTCGCCATCGCCGCGCAGTTCGCCCGCGTGGCGCTTGAGGAGTTCAAGGACCTCATTCCCGAGAACGCCGTGATCGTGAGCCTGATGAAGGGCATCGAACGCGGCACTGGCAAGCGCATGGACGAGGTCGTCAAAGAGGCGCTCGGCCTGCCCGACGGCCGCTTCGCCGCGCTTTCCGGCCCGAACCTCTCCAAGGAGGTCGCCGCCCGCAACCCCGCCGGCGCCGTCATCGCCTCCTGCAATCCCTACGTGGCGCTGCGTGTGGCCCGCGCCTGCCAGACCAAGTATTTCAAGCCCTTCACCTCCGAGGACGTGATCGGCGTGGAGATGTGCGGCTCGATGAAGAACGTCGTCGCGCTCGCCGTCGGCATGTCGCGCGGCGCCGGCTACGGCGAGAACACCGCCGCGATGATCGAGACGCGTGGCCTCGCGGAGCTCAAGAAGCTTGGCATCGCGGCCGGCGCGAAGGCCGAGACCTTCGGCGGCCTGGCCGGTTTCGGCGACCTCGTGGCCACCTGCGGTTCGCCTCTGAGCCGCAACTACACCTTCGGCTTCAACCTCGGCAAGGGCATGAGCGTCGAGGAGGCGACCGCCGTGAGCAACGGAGTGGCCGAGGGCGTGCCCACCGCCACCGCCGTGCTGGCCCTCGCCAAGGAGCTCGGTGTGTCGATGCCGTTGGCGCAGGCCGTCAGCCATGTCATCAATGACGGCATCAGCTTCGACCAGATGATGGTCGAGTTGTTCGGCGGCGAAATCACCGCCGAGTAGATTGTCGAATCCGAGACCAAAGTCAAGGATCCAAGCCAGGGGACCCAGCCAAGCGAAGGATGAGCATGTCCAAGAAGCGTATTGTCGTGTTGTATGGTGGCAAGGCCGACGAGCACCCGATCTCGTGCGTGTCGACCGCGGGCGTGCTCAAGGCGCTCGACACCGAGCGGTTCGAGGCGATTCCCGTGGGCATCACCAAGGATGGCCAGTGGATCGTCGGCGGCGAGGATCCGCGCGGATGGAACCTCGAGGGCGACAGCTTGCCCGAGGTGACGATCACCCCGGAATCGCGCCCCGTCATGCTTGATGTGGCGCTCGGCCAGGACGGCTTCTTCGTCGGCGAGCACGAGGAGCTGCGCCTCGCCAATCGCGCCGAGCATGGCTTCGGCACCAATTTCGTGAGCATGTCCGATCCGGAGCATCACAGCGTCGTCACTTCGCTGGGCCATATCGACGCCGTGCTGCCCGTGCTCCATGGTCCCTATGGCGAGGACGGCACCGTGCAGGGCCTGCTGGAGATGATGGATGTGCCGTATGTCGGTTGCGGTGTGTTCGCCTCCGCCGCCTGCATGGACAAGCATTACACTAAGGTGTTGCTGTCAGCCGCCGGCATTCCGGTTGCCCCCGGCATCACGCTCGATACGCGTCGCTATGACAAGGCCGACGGATTTGCGGCCGACGCCGCCGCGGTGCTCATGCAGGTCGAGGAGGCGGGGCTTAAATATCCGCTCTTCGTCAAGCCCTCCCGCGCCGGTTCCAGCTTCGGCGTCACCAAGGTCGAGCATCCGGGGGATGCCGACGGAATCGCCGCCGCCGTGCTTGAGGCCAGCCGCCATGATTGGCGTGTGCTGGTCGAGCAGGGCATCGACGCGCGCGAGGTCGAGTGCGCGGTGCTCGCCGCCCGCCCCGGCGACGAGCCCATGGTGAGCATGCCCGGCGAGATTGTGCTCGACCGGCCCGACGACGACCAGTTCTACGATTTCGATTCCAAATATACCGATGCCGCCGCCTCCCACGTCGAGGTGCCGGCCAAGCTGCCGGCCGAAACGTTGGAACGCGTGCGTGATATCGCCGCGCGCGCCTTCACCGCGGTCGACGGCGCCGGCCTGAGCCGTGTCGATTCCTTCGTGACGCCCGACGGCGAGATCATGATCAACGAGATCAACACGATGCCCGGTTTCACGCCGATCTCCATGTATCCCAAGGCATGGGAGGCCTCCGGCATCGGATACACCGAGCTCATCACCCGCCTGATCGAGGGCGTGTTGCGCTAAGCCCAAGCCAAGGCGGAAAGGAGAGACGATATGACGTGGAGAACGGTACTGGCGGCGGTTATCATCATCGCGGTCATCGTCGTCATCGACGTGATCGTCACCTATATCCGCCGCACACGGCGCAAATAACGCGTAGATAACGCGCAAATAACGCACGATCGGAGGCGGGCGGAGCAATCCGGACCCGCCTCTTTTCATATCAGCGCAATATCAGCGCACTCAGCTCGCCGAAAAACCCTGCGAGCGCGCATAGGCCGGCAGTTCGCGCGCCCAATCCGCGATGACGACGGCCGACCCGCCGCCCGGCGCCAGCGCGGGCACCAGGGAATCGCGGTACATCGCCGACAATTGCGTGGCGAAGGGCAGGACATCCCAATCGCGGTTCACCAGATCCGCGGAGCGTGAATACACCTCGTGCGTGCGCTGGCCGAAATACGGGTCGAGCGCGTCGAGCACCTTCGGATTGTTCTGGAAATACTTGGTCGCCGAGAATCCGCCCAGCGGCCGCAGATCCACCGACACCGGGTCGGCCTGGAACCAGTGCGCGAACCGCAGTGCGGCGCGCTGGCGTTCGCGCGGGATGCGCGCGCTGATCGTGAGCATCGATCCGCCGATCTCGGCCGTGCACACACTCGACGGATCGGAGAAGCTCGGCGGCAGCGTGACCTTCCATCGCCCGGCCGAGGCCGGATAGGAGGAGGCGAGGATCTTGCCGAACCAGTTCGCATAGACCAGCGTCGCGTAGGTGCCGTCCTTGGGGGAGGCGTAGCGTCCGTCCCACAGGGGTTCGGCCTTGAGCACGCCGTCGTCGATGCACTGCTGGATGAAGGCGGCGGTGTCGCGCACGAGCGGATCGTCGAGATGGAAGTCGATCGCATCCGGTCCGGTGACGCTCCACGGCTTGGCGTGCGCCATGCGTAGGAACGAGAGGTAATGCTGCACGTCGGTGGTGTCGATGACGCCCATCCAGCGGTTCGGATTGCGCTGGTGCAGCCTGACGCCCTCCTCATAGAACTGGTCCCAGGTGGTCGGCACGTCGAGGCCGTAGTATTCGAGCAGATCGGGCCGGTAGAACATGACGGTCTGCCCGAAGTCGCCCGGCACGCCATACAATCCGCCGGCGTAATGCGCGGATTCCCACACGGTTGCGTTGAACTCGGGCCCCCAGGTCGCCTCGACCTTGGGCGTGCCGATGTCGAGCAGCGCGCCCGCGGCCGCGAACTGCGGCATCCGGTTGCGCTCCACATTGAACAGGTCGGGCACCGAGCGGTTGTTCGACACACGCTCCCAATACAGGGCGTTCGTCTGCTCCTGCGTATGCCCTTCGATCGGGTCGATGGCGATGTCCGGATGCGCGCGCATGAACGCCTCGAGGCGCGGCATCGTCTCGTTGAACTGGCTGGAGAGCATGGTCAGCGTGATCACCTTGTGCCCGTGGGATTTGAGATCCACATAGGGGCCGAGGCGCAGCGTCGAACGTTTGGTGGGGGAGATGGATTCGCGGTCGATGAAGGCAGCCGGTTCCATAAGGCTTATGGTGCGCGGGGATTCCGAGGCCAGTTGGTCGAGCAGCGCTTCGGCGGCGCGACGGCCCAATATCCCGGCATGCTGGTCGATGGTGCTCAGGGGCGCGGCCAGCGCCTGCGCCTCCTCGATGTCGTCGAAACCGATCACCGAGACGTCCTCCGGCACGCGCATGCCGCCCTTGCGCGCGGCCGCGATGAAGCCGATGGCCAGGCGGTCATTGTAGGCGAACACCGCGTCGGTGGGGCGTTTGAGGTATTGCGTGAACGCGCGCTCGCCGCCGGCCACATCCACATCGAAGCCGCGCACGGTGCGGGCCGTCAAGTCGTAGCGGTAGGCGGCGGTGCGGATGAGGCGGCGACGCGTTTCGCTCGACCAGGTGTTCGCATTGCCGGCCAGATAGGAGATCGAGCGGTGTCCGGTGTCCTTGAGGCGCTTGACCGCGGCGTCGATGGCGTCTCGCGGGTCGGCGGTGACGCTGGAGATGCCGGTGATCGTGCGGTTGACCATCACCACCGGCCGCGTCATCACGACGCGCTTCAGATCCGGCTCGCTCATCGTGGAGGAGAGGAACACCAGCCCGTCGGTCAGGCGCGTCATCCGTGCGATGGTCTGGCGGCTCGCCGCATGCTCGCCGGAGGTGTCGAGGATGAGCAGGCCATAGCCGCGTTCGTCGAGCGCGTCGCGCAGATGATGCAGGATGCTCGCATAGAAGGGATTGCGGCAGTCGGGCACCACCGCGCCGATCATGCCGGTGGATTGCAGATCGGGTCTGCGCGTGGCGCCGCCCACGGCGAGATATCCGAGCCGTTCGGCCACCTGCCGCACCTTGAACTCCGTTTTGGCCGAGAGCCGCCCCGGTTTCGACAGCGCGCGCGAGACGGTGGAGGGGCTGACGCCGGCCTCGCGGGCGATGTCGTATATCGTCACCTGCGCGTCGGCGCCGGTATCGGCGTTGGCATTGCCGCCATTGCCCGCGCCGTTTCGTTCGTTCGTATCCTTCCGCGATGCCGCCATCGTCCCCTCCGTTCGGTGTCCCGCAGCGCTGCCTGTGTTGCCAACTGTTGCCATATTGTAATTCGCTTTGGCAACCTTCGGCAACTTTTGCAACCGCCGAGCCGCGCGACCGCACAATGGACCTGTCAACGTGAGACACCCTGTTCTAGGCAGCCGGTTCGGGCCAATCGGGGCGTTCGACGAGGAATGAGCAACACAACCCACATGGAGGGATTATGACCGTGTCCATCACGTCCAACTCCACGGTGCGCGGCGAGCATATCTCGACCGCCGTCGCCTTCGCGGTGGAGGATCTTGAGCGCGACATCGCCAAGACCACCGTGCCTTCCGACCTCCCCGGCGCGGACATCGTGCTCGTCGAGGAGCCGCGCGAGGTCGAGACCTTCGAGGTCAAGGTCAACGGCGGCGACATCGAGGTGCATGCCGGCGACGACTTCGGCTTCATCTATGGCATCTACGCCGTCAGCCGCGAACTGCTTGGCGTCAAGGACTTCTGGTTCTGGAACGACCAGCGCTTCGAGCCGGTCGAGGCCATCGCGGTGTCCGACGACTTCACCGCCGCCAGCAAGCCGACCGCCACCCGATACAAGGGCTTTTTCGTCAACGACGAGGTGCTGCTCGAGGACTGGGCCGTCGACAACGACCCGGACAAGCCGTGGCGTCTCGCCTTCGAGACGATCTACCGCCTCGGCGGCAATATGGTCATCCCCGGCTCCGGCCAGCGCGGCGAGCCGCATCTCAAGCTCGCCCAGGACATGGGCTTCTATATCAACCAGCACCACGCCTGCCCGCTGGGCGCGCGCATGTTCGCCGCCGCCTATCCGGGCGTCGAGGCGAAGTGGCCGGAGGAGGAGCCTCGCTTCGAAGCGCTCTGGCGCGAGGCCATCGAGGTGCAGAAGGGCAAGCGCACCGTGTGGACGCTCGGCTTCCGCGGCCAGGGCGACACTCCGTTCTGGGTCGCCGACCCGCGCTACGCCACCGACGAGGCCCGCGGCAAGGT
The DNA here is from genome assembly GCF_056355835.1 of Bifidobacterium sp. LH_730. Lineage (NCBI taxonomy): Bacteria > Bacillati > Actinomycetota > Actinomycetes > Bifidobacteriales > Bifidobacteriaceae > Bifidobacterium > Bifidobacterium sp. LH_730. The sequence goes on along the minus strand of NZ_JBKETB010000005.1, from coordinate 52,748 downwards.
GCTCTCCGACATCATCCAGCGCCAGTACGACTTGGTGCAGGAGGCGGATCCGGGCGCGCAGTGCTGCATCTACCTCTACGGCGAGGCCATGGACCTCTACCGCAAGGGCGTGCTCACCTATCCGAAGGACGTCGCCAAGATCTGGGCCGACAACGGCTTCGGCCGCATGGTCTCCCGCCGCCAGGAGAACTGGAACCCGCGCGTGCCCGCCATGCCCGAGTCCGACGGCCGCAACGGCATCTACTTCCACGCGAGCTTCTACGACCTGCAGGCCGCCAACCACATCACGCATATCTGCAACGACCCGCGTCTGATCGCCGGCGAACTCGAGCAGGTCATCGAGCATGGCGGCGCGGATGTGTGGATCATCAATGCCTCCAACATCAAGCCGCATGTCTACATGCTCAACATGATCGCCAGCGTGTGGCGCGACGGCAAGATCGACTTCGAGCAGGTCGCCAGGGACTACATCGCCGACTATTACGGCGAGGACAACGCCCAGGCCGTCTTCGACCTCTACGAGGACTACTGGAAGATCGCCGTGCCCTACGGCCCCAACTGGGACGATCACGCCGGCGAACAGTACTTCAACCATGTGCCGCGCATGCTCGCCACCGCGTTCCTGCGCGACCATGAGGCGCCCTCCGAGGACCTCAAGTGGATGTACGACGGCAAGACGTTGCGCGAGCAGATCGAGCACTTCGCCTCGCTGTGCGAGCCGGCCATCGCCCGCTACGAGGCGCTTGCCGACAAGGTCGAGATGGCCGCCATCGCCGCCGAACTGCGCGGCCAGCATGACGCGGCCGAGCTGATCCGTGACTCCATCGGCGTCGCCGTGGGCATCTACGAGCACTGCGTCAAGGCCTCCGCGCTGGTGTGCGACGCCCTGATCGCCGCCTATGGCAAGCACTACCGCCATGCCTTCTACAACGCCGGCCTCGCCCGCGAGGAATTCGCCGCAGGCGACCGCGCGATGCGCGACCGCGAGCACGGCAAGTGGGCGGGCTACTGGCGCAACGACTGCCTGACCGACGTCAAGCAGTCCGCGTGGGTGATGACCCAGCTCATGGGCTATCTGCGCGCCATCGGCGATGGTCCGCACTACTTCCAGTGGAAGCGCGACTTCACCTACCCCGAGTGGGAGAAGAACGTGTTCGTGATCATGAACATGGAGAACCATGAAACCGACGACGAGATTTTCCGGGCCATGAAGAAGTCCTGGGGCAAGTAAGCCGGTTTTCCAACAATATCAATACTTGGCCGGCGGGAGGCAGCCCGCCGGCTAGGGCAACCATACTCTTTTCCGGCCTCGGCCAGGGGAGAGGGAAGATAACAGGAAAGGATTGCTGTAATGGCACAGCAAACAACCGAGGGGACCAAGGCGCCCCAAGGCCGCAAGATCAAGCTGATCAACGCGATCGGCTACGCTTTCGGCGATTTCTACGGCGGCGGCTTCGGCCAGATCGCCACGTATCTGACGCTGTTCTGGACGACCTTCGCGGGCCTCAAGGTCGCGCAGGCCGGCTCCATCGTCGGCATCGCCACCATGCTGGCGGCGTTCTCCGCGCTGATTTTCGGCACCCTGTCCGACAACCTCTACAAGTGGAAGATCGGCCGTAAATTCGGCCGCCGCCGCTTCCTGATCCTGCTCGGCGTGCCGACGCTGATCGTCACGATCCTCATGTTCGTGCCGGGCATGCCGTTCTGGGCCTACTTCCTGGTCTACGCGCTGTGGATCATCGCCAACCAGCTCATCATGACCCCGTATTCCGTGCTCCCCAACGAGATGACCACGGACTTCAACGGCCGCACCATGCTGAGCACCACGCGCATGCTGTTCTCCGGCATCGCCACCGCGGTGATTCCGCTGGGCATGGCCGCCTTCCTCAACGCGCTCGGCGACAAGAAGGCCTCCTCCTACACGATCGCCATGGGCTTCTTCATCTGCCTGTTCGCGCTGTTCGTGTTCATCGCCTACAAGTCCACCTGGGAGCTGACCCCCGAGGAGGCCGGCTTCGACGAGGCCGCGATCGAGGCCCAGAAGAAGGAATCGTTCGACTTCGGCAAGTGGCTCAAGGGCGTGGGCGACATCTTCGTCGGCTACTTCTCCACCCTTCGCAACAAGACCTTCCGCAAGCACATCCTCATCTACCTGCTGGGGCAGTCCTTCCTGGACATCTTCGGCCAGGTGTGGCTGTTCTTCGTGCTCTACAACCTCAACAAGCCGGTCGCCTTCGGCTCCGCCCTGCTCGGCATGGCGCTGATCGGCGAGCCCCTCAAGCCCGTGTTCGGCTGGATCTTCGCCAAGCTCGGCCCGCGCAAGATGTTCTCCCTGAACTTCGCCGGCGCGATCATCGGCCTGCTGGGTCTGTGGGGCCTGTGGCAGACCGCCTCCGCCAACGACACCACCGCGTGGAACGTGATGCTTTACGTCGTGATGATCTGGTGGCTGGTCTTCCGCGCCATGACCTGGTTCATCCCGTGGAACGTGTTCCCGTTCATTCCGGACGTCGACATGATCATGGCCGGCGAGAACCGCGGCGGCCTCTACATCGGCTTCCAGCAGTTCGCCCGCAAGATCACCGCTGGCCTTTCCGCGATGGCCTGGGGCTGGTTCCTCGGCGCCAACGGCTTCGTCGAGGAGGCCTTCAAGGCCGGCAAGCCGCAGCCCGATCAGGCGGTCAACGCCATCGGCACGGTGCTTGTGTGGTGGATCATCGCCGGCCTTGCGGTCGCGTGGATCATCTCCTTCACGATGAAGCTCGATAAGAACACCGACGGCATCCTGCTCAAGGAGATCGACCGCCTCAAGGCCGGCGGCCTCAAGAAGGACGTCGATCCGGAGACCAAGAAGGTCGTCGAGCAGCTCACCGGCATCAAGTACGAAAAGTGCTGGCCGCAGACGGCTGAGTGAGCTGAGTGAGCCGGGTGATATAACGGCTGAGTGAAGCCCGACGGGCTTCCGAGACCCTTCCCAAGGGTAACGCGGGGCGCATGTTGCAGCATGCGCCCCGTTTTTTCATATCAAGTTGCTTCAGTGGTCTGTTATAGACAGTGCGCCATGTACAGGGGCAGGGTGATACGTTCGGTCGCGTTGTCGAATGCCAGCTGCTTCGGCGCGAGCACGAACTGTGTCCCGACGCGTTTGCCGTACTTTGCCTTGAATTTGTCAAGAGAAACCGTGCTATAGCGTGTGCCGGATTTCACTTCCACGGGGCTGATGCGGGCTTTCATGGCGGCGTTCTCGAATTCCCGAGTGATGAGGAAATCGATCTCCATGGTATTCGCCGCATTGTCGCGGTCGTTCACCGAGTGGAAGAACAGCCGGTGTCCGGAGGCGCGCAGTTGTTGCGCCACGAGATTCTCCACGAACATGCCCTCGTTGAGGGAGATTTTCCCGAACAGTAAGTCGCGGTACAGGGTCGCAGGTGTTGTGCGTCGGTCGGCGAACGCCAAGGATGCGAGTAGTCCGGTGTCTGCCATATAGCATTTCACCTTGGCGTCGTCCGCATTCAGCGCGAGACCGATGTTTGGGTCGGTGGAGTTATAGCAGTTATTGGTCACCTGTGCGTCGGATAGCCAGAAAAACGCCTCCTGATAGTCGCGCATGCGGGCCTTGCGGTCCAGGGATGTGATGCGGAACCTTTTCTCCCGATGGGACAACTGTGACGGAATGGCATCGAAAACGGAGGTGACTTTGGCTTCGTATCCTCGGGCGAATTTGGTCACGTCCTGCCGATACAGATTGAGGATGCGTTGCTTGATGCGATCCACCTGTTCGAAATCTCGGGTCCGAAGGTATTCGTCAACGGCTTGGGGCATGCCGCCGACGAGCATGTATTCGCGCAGTAATCTCATGGCTTTGTCATGCAGAGCGTTGGGCATGGCGTCGCGCGAATCGAAGGATTGACGAATGAGCTCCGATAGTTGGTCGTTGCCGGTGGCCCATAGGAACTCTTCGAAATCCAGGGGATTCAGTTGCTCCGGTTGTTCTTCGGAGGGGATGACGATGTCCTTTATGTTCTGGCGGATTGACAACAGGGAACCGGTCTCGATGTAATCGAAGCGTCCGTCGGCAACGAGTTTTTTAATGAATTCTCGTGCGGGTGGGAATGCTTGCACTTCATCGAAGATAATGACGGAATCGCCTGGTGTCAGCTTGGTCTCGTAATACGTGAACAGGTAGGAGAAGAAGGTCTCGATGTCCTGGCGATATCGCGTGAATAATTCGCGTACTTCCTCGGGGGCTTCGGAAAAGTCTATGAATAGGTGGGAAGCATACTCGCGTTCGGCAAAAGTGCGGGCGATTGTGCTTTTGCCCACGCGGCGAGCCCCCTCGATGAGTAGGGCGCTGGTTCCATGGTCGCGCCGCTTCCAGTCAAGCATAACGTCGTAAAATTTTCGTCTGAGCATCAGAGTTGACAAAATCCTTGTGTTTTCAATGATTTTTAGTCATACTATCACGTAATCAATACTTTGGAATGAGGGATTCTGCACGGAATCAAGAGTAAAGAGCTGTTATTTTTGCACGGAATCAAGAGTTAAGGAACGCTGTTTTCGCACGAAAACGGCAGTATGGGTCGTTATGTATGGTTTGTGTTTAGGGTTGGTGAAGGCCAGCTCGGTTGTTAGGTACTGCGCGCAGGGAAGTTCCAATTACCATAATTGCATACTAGGAAGCACCATAATTGTTTAGTAGCGATCACCATAATTGTTAGTTAGCAAGCTTGAGGGCTTGATTTTGCTGCCGACGAGGGAGTCGCGCACAAAGGGTTTCCTCAGCGCACGGAGAAGCCTTGGGCGATGGCGTGGCCGGCGGCGCCTTCCTGCCAGTCGGCGAGGGCGGCCGTCGAATCGCCGCCGGGGCGGAGCTCGGGCACCATGGCGTCATGGAAGTCGGCGTCCACCTGCGTCATGAACGGCAGCGGCCGCCAGGAACGGTCGAGATGCGCGATGGATTCGAGATAGACGCGATGGATCGACTGCCCGAAGTAGGGGTCGATGGCTTCGGCCCGCCGCGGGTCATTCAGATACGCCATGCTCGCCGACACCGTGCGCAGCGGATTGAGTGCCACCGCCTTGGCATTCGAGGCCATCCATAGGGCGAAGGCCACGGCGGCGTTCTGCTTGGATCGCGCGGTCGCAGGATTGATGGTGAGCACGGAGCCGCCGACCGTGGCCGTGACCAGCGGTCCGTCCGCGCTGGCCCGGGGCGGCAACGCCACCTTCCAGCGGCCGGCGCCATCGGGATCGGCCACGGTGATCACATTGGCATACCAGCTGGCGTGAATGATGGCCGCGAACCGCCCCTCGGTGAGTTTGCGGCGGAAGCCGGGAGCGGTGACCGGCTCGGCGGTCAGCACGCCGTCGTCGATGCAGCGCTGGATGAAGTCGGCCGTCTGGCGCATTCCCTCGCTGTCCAAGGCCAGGGAGATATCGGATAGGGTCTCCTGCTGCCAAGGCGCAGCTCCGGCCGTGCGGAAGAACGACAGATAATGCTGGGCGTCGGTGGTGTTGATGAAGCCCATATGCGCCAGCGGGTCCTGTCGGTGCAGCTCCACGCCGATATCGTGATATTCCTCCCAGGTCGTCGGCGTTGGCAGTCCGAAGCGGTCAAGCAGGTCCCGCCGCAGGAACATCACGGTCGAATCCACACTCATCGGCACGCCGAACAGGCCGTTGCCATAGTGCGCGGCCTGCCAGGCGTAGGGGTGGAACAGGCCTTGCATGCGTTCCTCGAGACGACCGTCCGACAGGTTGAGCAGGTGTCCGTTCAGGGCGAATTCGGGCATCTTGTCGTATTCCACGCGGAACAGGTCGGGCACATTGTGACGCGATTGCAGCCGGTTCCAGAATCGGGCGAGCGTGTCGACCTGAGAGCCGGCGTCGAGCGTATCGATGGTCAGCTGCGGATAGCGCCGGCAGAACTCCTCCGCGCCGGGTGTGATTTCTTCCAGTGAGCCGGACATCAGCGTCAGGGACACGGCCTTGGAACGGCGCAGCGCCGCCATCGGATCCGCGCTCAGCCTCGAACACTCGGCGACCGGCCGCCCATCCCGCCGTCCGATGCTTTCGCCCGGTCGGAAGGCCGCGGGGATGGCGATATCGACTGGTCCGGCTGTTTTCTCGTGCCGAATCGCCGCCACCAGCGCCGCGGCTGCGGCATCGCCCAGCTTCTCCTGGAACAGGGCGAAGGTGGCCAGCGAGGGGTGCTCCAATTCCGCGATGAGCAGACCGTCGCAACCCACCAGCGAGACATCCTGCGGAACGGATATGCCCGCGCGTTGCGCGGCATGCAGGAATCCGACCGCCTGGCGATCGTTATAGGCGAACACCGCATCGGTGGGATGCAGCTGCCATTGCGCGAACGCCGCCTCGCCACCGCGTTCGTCCGGCGTGCAGCCGCGGATCAGCCGGCAGCTCATCTTGAAGGAGCCGGCCGTCTGCCAGATCAGACGATGGCGATACTCGCCGGCCCATGAGGCGCCGTGCGCCAGCACCAGCGTCATGCCGGCATGGCCCGTCGCGTGCAGCGTCTCCATGGCGGTGTGCAGCGCGACTGCCATATCGCTGCTGGCGCTGGGCAATCCTTGGATGCGGCGGTTGACGAGCACCGTCGGCACATTCGCCGCCACCTTGCGCAACTCGGGTTCGCCGGAGCGTGGAGAAATCAGAAGCAACCCGTCCACTTGCGGCGCCAGTCTGCGGATCGCACGCAGTTCTACATCGGGCTGTTCCATGGTGTCGATGATCGGCATTTCGAAGCCCTTGGCATTGCAGACCAATTGCGCCGCATGGGCGCATTCGGCGAAGGCGGGGTTGAGATTGTCGGGCAGCACGCAGGCGATGAGGCCGGTGCGCGCCGCCGGCATCTCGGCGGCGCGGTGCACGATGTATCCCAACCGTTCCGCCGCGCGGCGCACCGTCAGCTCGGTGGCCAGCGACACCATGCCGGGTTTGCTCAGCGCTCGCGAGACGGTGGAGGGGCTCAGCCCGGTTTCGCGGGCGATGTCGTAGATCGTGGCGCCGCCTGACGTCGGTCGTGCCATATCAGGGCCTCCTTGCCGTGGATCGCGCAATACTGATGATTGTACTGCAACAAATGCAACAAAACCTCGCCGACCTACTCGCGGATGCTGTAATAAAGCCATCCGATACCCGACAACCGATGCGCCGGGATCAATGATGAGAAAGGGTAACCAATGTCCGACCAGACTGCGGTGACTTCGGCCCAGCCGAAGCGCAAGGTCACCAAACTGCGTGCGGCGGCGTTCGCTGTCTGCGATATCTATGGTGGCGGTTATGGCAATATCCAGTCGCTGTATCTGAGCCTGTTCTGGGTCACGTTCTGCGGTCTGACCATCGCGCAGGCAAACGGCATCATGGGCGTGGCCACCGTGCTTTCCGCCGTGATGGCCATCGTTGTGGGCGCGGTCTCCGACAATCTCTACCGCACGAAGTTCGGCCGTCGCTTCGGCCGCCGCCGTCCGCTCATGGTCTTTGGCGCGTTCTGCCTGCTGCTGGCCATCACGATGTGGATCCCCGGATTCTCCTACGGCTACTACTTCGCGATCTTCTTCATCTGGACCGCCATGAACCAGGTCATCATGATCCCGTTCTATGCGCTGAGCTCCGAGATGACCGACAACTTCGAAGAGCGCACCATGCTGCAGACCATGCGCTCGTCGTTCCCCGGCATCATCAACGCCCTCCTGCCGCTGGCCACCGGCGGCATCCTCAAGTGGTTCGGCGAGAACCAGGGGACCTACACCGCCATCGGCACCGGCACCACGATCCTCTTCGCGCTGTGCGTGCTCGCCTCCGTGGCCGCGACCTGGGAGAAGACCCCCGAGGAGATGGGCATCACCGAGGAGGAGATGGGCAAGAAGCAGTCCCTGGCCGACCATGCCAAGGAACTCGGCAAGATCATCCTCGGCTACCTCACCACGCTGCGCCTGCGCGCCTTCCAGAAGCATCTGGCCATCTACCTGCTCGTGCAGTCCTTCCTCGACGTGGCGAACTACTGCTTCACCTTCTTCATCGTCTACGCCCTCTCCGGCTCGGCCGCCCTCGCCTCCTCGCTGCTCGCCCTGAGCATCCTGAGCGCCTTCGCCGCCCCGCTGTTCGGCATGATCTTCTCCAAGTTCGGCGTGCGCGGCGGCTATATCGTCGCCTGCGTGGGCGCCATCGTGTGCTTGTGCGGATATGCCGCCCTCGTGCCGATGCATGACGCCCTCGGCGCGGCCTTCATCCCGGTGCTGTACGTGCTGCAGGCCGTGTGGATGATCTTCCGTGGCGATCTGTACTACCTCGTGTGGGTCGCCTACCCCTACCTGCCGGACATCGACGAGATCGTGACCCGCGAACGCCGCGAGGGCGTCTACATGGGCGCCATCCTGTTCTTCCGCCGCGTGACCCAGGGCATCGCGATCTCCCTGCTGGGCGTCTACCTGGCCTCCGCCGGCTTCAACGCCAAGGCCAAGACCCAGCCCGCCTCCGCCGTCGACGCGCTGCTCAACTCCTATGTGTGGATCGTCGTGGCCGGCATGGTGCTCGTGCTTATCATCGGTCTGACCTACAACCTCAACAAGCAGACCCACTCCGTGCTGGTCAAGGAGGTCGAGCGCCTCAAGGCCGGTGGCTCCAAGGCCGACGTCGATCCCGAGACCAAGAAGGTCGTCGAGTCCCTGACCGGCGTCAAGTACGAGAAGTGCTGGCCGGATAAGGACTGATTGAGGTCTTCCATTCGCCGTCGCCGCGCCCGCTGCCTCGGGCCTGGTGACGGAGCCCGCCCCTCGAATAAGTGCCATTTGACGAGGGGCGGGCATTTCTCTTACCTGAAAGGAATTTCGATATGGCCAACGATCTGGTGATGAACGGCGTGCCGTGGTTCGACGAGCGCGGCGAAACCGTCAACGCGCACGGCGTGTGCGTGGTCGAGGATGGCGGTAAGTACTATCTGTTCGGCGAATACAAAAGCGATGACGTGAACAAATTCCACGGCTTCTCCTGCTATTCCTCGCCGGACCTGTGCAACTGGCATTTCGAGGGACTGGCACTGCCGCCGCAGGAGAGCGGTTTGCTGGGGCCGGATCGCATCGGCGAGCGTCCGAAGGTGATGAAGTGCCCGAAAACCGGCAAATACGTGATGCTGGCGCATTGCGACGATATGCGATACTCGGACCCGACCGTGGGCGTGGCCGTCGCGGACACAATCACCGGACCATATCGGTTGGTCGGCGCGCTGGAATATCACGGCGAGCCGATCCGGCGCTGGGATATCGGCAGTTTCCAGGACCGGGATGGCGCGGGATATCTGCTGCTGCACGAGGGCGATATCTACCGCCTGTCCGACGATTATCTGGGCGCCGAGGAGAAGGTCGCCGAGAACATCGCCGAGGGCGGCGAATCGCCGGCCATGTTCCGCGGGGCCGGCGACGACGGCCTCTATTACATCATGTTCTCCAACAAAACCAGCTGGGGCAGCAACGACAACTTCTATCTGACCGCGACCTCGCCGGCCGGCCCGTGGACGAATCGCGGCCTGTTCGCGCCGGAGGGCAGCTGCACCTATGACTCGCAGTGCTCGTTCATCTTCCCGCTGACGCTGGCCGATGGCTCGACGCAGCCGGTGTATATGGGCGACCGCTGGAGCTTCCCGCATCAGGTCTCGGCGGCCACCCAGGTGTGGCTGCCGCTGAAGGCATCGGGGGAGAAGCTGAGTCTGCCGGAGGAGTTCTGGACCTCCTGGGATCCGAAGACCGGCGAACGCGCCGAGCTCACTGGCGAGGAATTGGCCGTGCGCTTCGCCTCCAACGTGGCGGGTGCCTCGGTCGAGTTCCCCTTCGATGGTGCGCGCATCTCGCTCTACGCCGACGTGGATCTCTCCGGCGCCTATGGCACGGTCGAGATTCTCGACGCCGAGGGCAACGTCGTCGACTCGCATGTGGTCACCTTCTATGGCCCCGCTCCGGTCGAGGATGCGATTCGATACACGAGCCCGTTCCTGCCGCAGGGCGAGCATTACCGTCTGCGCGTCACCGTCTCCGGAGACAAGACGGAATGGTTCTACAAATCCGGCGCACGCTTCGGCTGCTCCGACACCTTCGTGCGCGTTGCGAAGGCGGTGGTCTGGTGAACGGAGTGGATATGGCTGCCGGCGCCGCCGGCGACGAGCCCTACGGCTACCTGTTCGTCCATTTCCGCGAGGATCCGAACGGCTATGCCGAGAAGGTGTACTTCGACCTGTCCGAGGGCGACGATCCGCTGTGCTGGCGTCCGCTGAACGGCGGAGAGGCGGTGCTGGCCTCGGATCAAGGCACCAAGGGCGTGCGCGACACCTATGTCGTGCGCAATCCCCATACCGGCGTGACCTATATCCTGGCCACCGATCTGCGCGTGTATCCCTGCGAGGGCGAGCCCGACTGGCTGGGCATGCATATCAATACGAGCACCTATATCAATGTGTGGGAATCGCGGGATCTTGTGCACTGGTCCGATATGCGGCGGATCGACGTGTCCGTGGGCGCCGAGGACAAGCGCTTCGGCATCGCATGGGCGCCCGAGGCCTTGTGGGTGGACGATTTCGAGGGCACCGGGGAAGGGCGGTTCGTCTTCTACTGGGCCGCGACCTTCGGCGCGAGCGGCGAGGACGTGACCGCATACGACCGCGCCACGATGTATCCGCGCATGGTGTGGGGCACGACCACGGATTTCACACAGGAAAGCTATCGTTTCGGCGGTGTGATGATCGACGACGGCGCGGAGACCATCGACACCACGATGTTCCAGCGCGAGTTGCCCGACGGGAGCTTGCGCACCTATCGCCTGACCAAGCAGAACGGCTCGGGCAAGGGCAACGGCATCTTCGAGGAGCGCATCGACCGGGCCGATTGGTGGAACGCGCCGCAATCCGAGTGGACCTTCATGCGCCATCACATCGGCGACGGCTTCGCGCATGGCCTGGGCAACCCGGACCCCGGCTGCGCCGAAGGCCCCGAGGTGCTGCGCGACAACCACAGCGGCCGGCACTATCTCTTCGTGGACGTGTTGGGCGTGGCCGACACCGGCTATCGTGCGATGATCGCAGACAATGTGGACGAGGGCATTGCCTCGGATGAGGGCGCCGTTTCCGGTGCCGCCGACCAAACCCAGGCGCGTCTGTCCGGCGCCGCCGAACACGTGGACGAAATCTGTCGTCTCGGCGGCTGGCGCCCCGTGTCCGGTGCCGAATGCCATCTCGGCGCGCTCGCCAAGCATGGCGGATTCCTCAACCTCACCCGCGCCGAATATGACCGCCTTGCCGCCGCCGACCGCGATGGCACGCTGCCGCGGGCATAATGTAATTCCTTACACCCGAAGAAAGGCCGCAGATATGCATAACGAAACCATCCGACAGCCGCTCCCCTTCCCGGCGCTCGACAAGCCCCGCGCCGATCCGATGGTCGTGCCGTTCGACGGCGACTATCTGTTGTTCGGCACGGCGGAGGATGAGGACCAGAAGCATCTGCATATCCGTCGGTCGCATACGTTGGCGGGATTGCATGATGCCGAGGATGTGACGCTGCTGGGCGACGATCTGCTGGCGTGGGCGCCGGAGCTGCACCGCATCGGCGGAAGGTGGTGGCTCAACTGGGCGCGCGGCGCCTCGTGGAAGGAAGTGCGGTGCACCGCCATGCCGTTGCGCGAAGGTGGCGATCCGACCAGCCGCGACGGCTGGGATTGGGAGGCCATGCGCGAGGTGACCCGAGCGGATGGCTCGCCGCTGGAACCGGATGGCATCAGCTTGGACATGACTTGGTTCGTGGTGAAGGACCAGTGGTATGCGATGTGGTCGAACCGCGTGGTCCGCCCCGAGGTCCTGCCCGCCACGTTGCGCATCGCCACCGTTGACCCGGCCGATCCGACGAGGCTGACCAGCGCGCCCGTGGAGATCAGCGCTCCGGAATACGACTGGGAGCAGGCCGGGGCCATGGTGGACGAAGGGCCGTTCGCCCTGCATCACGATGGCAAGGTGGTTGTGGTCTTCGCGGCGGCCGCGGTCAGCGTGCATTACGCCACCGGCGCGCTGGTCGCCGATGAGGGCTCGGACCTGCTTGATCCGAGCTCATGGCGCAAGCATCCGAGCCCGCTGCTGGATTCGTCCAGCGTGCCGGGCCAGTTCGGCCCCGGGCACTGCGCCTTCTTCACCGATTACGACGGCACCGAATATGTGACGCTTCATGCCCAGCGGGCCGGCGAAATCAAGCGGAACACCATCATCCGCCCCATGCGCTGGGGCGACGACGGTCTGCCGGTGCTGGCATAGGGCCTGCGCGCCGTCGGTGATGGCACAGCTGTGCAACAATTGGCAACAACCTGAGCCGCTTCGTCGTGTGAATACCCTGAAGATATAGGGAACATACGTCGACCAGCCGGGACCATGGAGGTCCGGCGCGCGTCGTCGAAACCGGAATATCGAGAAGTGCTGAAAGGAGCGTGGCGATGAGTGCGGCCTCCGAACTGCAATCGCTGGTGAAGAACCGGCGCAAGCCCAAGGACAAGCCCACCGACACCAAGGTGGCGTTGGTCTTCCTCGCGCCGTGGTTGATCGGCGCGATTGTGCTGTCGCTGATTCCGATGCTGTATTCGCTGGTGATTTCCTTCACCAAATACAACATGATCAAGCCGCCGCAATTCGTGGGACTGATGAACTACCAGCATATGCTGGCTGACCCGCGCTTCCTTTCCGCATTGAAGGTCACGCTTGTCTATGTGATCGTGTCGGTGCCGCTGCAGCTGATCGCCGCGCTCGCCCTGGCCGTGGTGCTGGACCGGGGTATGCACGGACTCGCCTTCTACCGCTCGGCATTCTATCTGCCCTCCATGCTGGGCGGCTCGGTGGCCATCGCGGTGCTTTGGAAGATGGTGTTCGGCTCCGAGGGCCTGTTCAACAAGTTCCTGGGGCTCTTCGGCGTGGACACGGCGATGAGCTGGATCGCCAACCCGGACACCGCGAACTGGACGCTGATGGCCCTGCATGTGTGGCAGTTCGGCTCTCCGATGGTGATCTTCCTGGCCGGCCTACGCCAGATCCCGCGCGAGCTCTACGAGGCCGCCAGCGTGGACGGCGCCGGCAAATGGCGCCAGTTCCGCTCGATCACGCTGCCGATGCTTTCGCCGATCATCTTCTTCAATCTCGTGATGAGCGTGATCAACTCGTTCCAGACGTTCACACAGGCCTATGTCGTCTCCGGCGGCACCGGCGGTCCGTCCGACTCGACGCTGTTCTACACGCTGTATCTCTACCAGCAGGGCTTCGGCTCGCTGCGCATGGGATATGCCTCGGCGCTGGCCTGGATCCTCGTGGTGATCGTGGCCGCGCTGACCTTGGTCAATTTCGCCTTCTCGAAGTTCTGGGTGCATTACGATGACTGATCCGACCATGACCGCTGCTGTTTCCTCTTCTTCGTCGTCTGCGAACGCCTCGCGCGGGCGCCGCGTGGCGCGCATCGTCCTGCCGATCGTCAAACATGCGCTGGTGCTCGCCGTCGCGGTCATCATGCTCTACCCGGTGCTGTGGATGATCGCCAGCTCGCTTCGCCCGGGCGACGAGATCTTCACCGACATGGGTCTGTTCGTCGACAAGCCGGTGTGGGAGAACTATGTGGCCGGCTGGAACGCGCTGAGCTACCCCTTCGGGCGGTATCTTTTGAACTCGCTGTTCATCGTGGTGTGCGCGATCATCGGCAACACACTCACCTGTTCGATGGCCGCCTACGCCTTCGCGCGGCTCAACTTCCGCTTCCGCGGGCCGCTATTCGCGTTCATGCTGCTCATGCTCATGATTCCGATCCATGTGATCGTGATCCCGCAGTACATCATGTGGAACTCGCTGCACCTGGTCAACAACTTCGTGCCGCTGATCCTGCCCAAGTTCCTGGCCATGGACGGGTTCTTCACCTTCCTGTTCTACCAGTTCCTGCGCGGCATCCCGCGCGACCTCGACGAGGCCGCCAAACTCGACGGCGCCGGCCATATCCGTATCTTCTTCCAGATCATGATGCCGCTGATGAAGCCCGCCATCGGCACCTGCGCCGTGTTCACCTTCATCTGGACGTGGAACGACTTCTTCAGCCAGCTGCTCTACCTGACCAAGCCCGGCATGTACACCGTGCCGATCGCCCTGCGCACCTTCATCGACGCGCAGTCCCAGTCGTCCTACGGCCCGATGTTCGCGATGAGCGTCGTCAGCCTCATCCCCCTGTTCCTCATCTTCACCTTCGGCCAAAAGTATTTGGTCCAAGGCATCGCAACGACAGGAGGCAAGTGACGCGGATGGAGCGTCATCCGCGTTGCTCCTCGGTCGGCGTATTGCAATACGCCTTCCCTCGGTGCGCCTTGATGACGCACGCATCCGCACCACTTGCCCGATAATTCTTTTTTATCCTCCCTCTAGAGGGAGGTGTCGGCAAAGCCGACGGAGGGAGAGATCCACATGAAGCATCTCAAAAAAGTTGTCGCTACTATAACCGCCACCGCCCTGCTCACCCTCTCCGCCTGCGGCACCTCGGTCGGCGCCTCCAACGTGCCGGTCGAACGCGCCGACGGCGACGTGACCATTCGCCTGAGCTGGTGGGGCGGCGACGCGCGCATCAAGGCCACCGAGGAAGCCGTCGCCGGCTTCGAGCGGGCCCACCCCGATATCCATGTCGAAACCGAATACTCCGACTGGACCGGCTACTGGGACAAGCTCGCCGTCCAATCCGCCGGAGGCAACGCGCCCGACGTCATGCAGATGGACCAGCTCTACCTCGCCTTCTACGGCGGCATGGAGGCCCTGCTCGACCTCAACGAGGCCAAGGATTATCTGGATTTGAGCACCATGGATGACGACACGCGCGGCACCGGCGTCGTCGACGGCAAGCAGGTCGCCGCGCCGGCCACCATCGCCCAGTTCGGCGTCATCGTGAACAACGATATCCTCGACGAACTCGGCATCGCACTGCCGGACACGACCCAATGGACCTGGGATGAATTCGCCGACCTCGCCGCGCAGGTCACCGAGCGTTCGGGCGGCGAATACATCGGCGCCATCGCCCCGAATAACAGCTACAGTCTGGAGATCTGGGCGCGCCAGCACGGCGAAAGCACTTTCGATGGCAACGCTGTCGCGATCTCGCCCGAAACGCTCGCCTCGTTCCTGCAACTGCCGGCCGACTGGGCGAAGAACGGCGTCGAAGGCAGCGCCGAGCGTTGGAGCGAGAACGTCACGGCCGCGATGAACGACACCGATTTCGGCAAGGGGCGACAGGCCTTCATGCTCACGCAGGCCACGCAGATCACGCCCTATGCGCAGGCCGCCGGCAATCCCGATATGACGCTGGCGCAGCTGCCGCAGGTCGAGCCCGGCGCGAAGACCATGTATCTCAAGAACGGCATGTATTGGTGCGTTTCCTCGGCCTCGCAGCATCCGGCCGAGGCCGCCATGCTCGTCGACTGGCTGATCAACGACGAGTCCGCCGGCGAGATCCTGGGCACCGAGCGCGGCATCCCGGCCAACAACGACATCCGTCACGCGCTTGCGGGGCAGGCCACCGGCACCGACAAACTGTCGTTGGATTTCGTCGACGAGATCGCCCCGACCTTGGGGAGTTCCCCCGATATCGTGCCCAACGGCGCCTCCGACCTCGACAAGCTCATCGTCCGCTACCAGCAGGACGTCGTCTTCGGCAAGCAAAAGCCCCTCGACGCCGCCAAAGACATGATCGCCGAACTCCAGGAATCCATCGACTTCAACAGCTGAGCGGTTTTCTCCCGCCATTGCGTGGCGTTGATACGCCTGCCGTTTTCTTTTCGGCCAATAAATGCGAATAAGTGTGTTCTAATACATTTTTAAGTACGAAAAAGTGTATTAAAACACATTTTTTCGCATTTAACTAACTTGAGAGTATGATGAGCGGTTAGCGGCAAAGATGGGGAGGCGGATATGCGGCGGGTGGCTCTGGACGATTTCGTGGTGTGGAAGAACGGAAAACGACGTAAGCCGCTGCTGGTGTATGGCGCGCGGCAGGTGGGCAAGACCCACACGCTCAAGGAGTTTGGCCGCGCATACTTCGATTCATGCGCGTATTTCGATTTGGAGCGCGATGGCCGTGCGCGGGCGGTGTTCGAGGGGGATCCGAATGCCGATCTCGACCCCGAGACCATAGTGCGCAGACTCTCGACCATATCGGGGCGATCCATCGATCCTGAATCGACGCTGCTGGTGCTTGACGAGATCCAGGCGTCGAACCGTGCGCTCGCTTCCCTGAAATACTTTTGCGAGGATATGCCTCAGCTGCATGTCGTCGGGGCCGGCAGTCTGCTTGGTGTGGCGGTGAGGGAAAAAGGCTTCACCATGCCGGTCGGCAAGGTCCAGACCTACACCATGCACCCGATGACATTTCCCGAGTTCCTGGACGCCCTTGGCGAAGGCGGCCTTGTCGATGAGATTCGTGAGAGTTACGAGAGCGGCACGCCGTTCTATCTGCATGAGCACATGATGGAATGTCTGTGGACATATATGTTGGTCGGCGGCATGCCCGAGGCTGTCGAAGTGTTCCGCGAAGACCATGATTTTGATGAGGTAGCATCGGTGCAGGGAGATATCCATGCGCTGTACGTCGGTGATATGGCCAAATACGCCACGGCGTCGGAAACGGCGCGGATTCGCGACGTATGGGATAGCATTCCCTCGCAGCTGGCCAAGGAGAACCATAAATTCCAATACAAGATGGTGAAAAGCGGTGGGCGCGCGTCGGTGTATGGGGATGCGATTTCGTGGCTGCTTTCCTCGGGGCTGATTCATCGATGCGTGAATGTGAATTCCGGGGCGTCGCCGCTGAAAAAACACGAGAGTTCCGCGTCGTTCAAGATCTATATGTCTGATACTGGTCTATTGGCGCAGGCCGAGGGATTGTCCGCTCCGATGCTGCTTGACGAGAGCGTGCGCGGCAAGCTGGATATCGGAGGTTTGGGAGAGAATCTCGTCGCCCAGATGCTGTCCGCCAATGGGATGCCGCTGCGATATTGGACCAGCGACAGCACGGCCGAAGTCGACTTTGTGATCGAGCGAAAGGACGCCGTCGGCGGCATCCCCATCGAGGTCAAGACCTCCACACATGTCCGTTCACGGAGTCTGGCTTCGTATCGGGCGAAATACGCTCCGGCAGAATGTGTCCGCGTCTCCGCCAAGAATTTCGGCATGGAGAACGGCATACGTTCCATTCCGCTTTATGCCGCGTTCTGCATCGCGGAATCCTGACGTCCTTGGCGTAGACGTGGCCCGTCCCTCCTCCCGTCCGCTGTCCTGCGGGGGGGGGGCTCCGCGTCGGCCATGGACCCTCGGTCGACCAAGGTCGGATCTTGTTGACCGCACGGCAATTGGAAATGTCTGCGGATTGCCTCGACCATTCGGGTGATGATGCCATTGCGGTCCAGCGATGCCAGATTTTCGGCCGTTTCGTCGAGCGCGGAGGAAGTCGTTGCGTTGTTTCTCCGACGATTGCCTCAGATTCCGGCACAGACAAGCCGAAACGCTTGCCTTTCTGGCACTACCGGCTAGCGGTCTTCCTCTGTCATGTTGAATGGATCTTTCCTTGTCATGCTGAGCGGAGCGCGTAGCGCGGAATCGAAGCATCTCTCCCGGTTGTCTCTCGATGAGAGAGATGCTTCGACTCCGCTCAGCATGACGAAGGAGCGCTCGGCGGGACTCGGCTGCGGTCACAGGCAATAGGCCATATACAGTGGCAGGTATACACGTCCTTCCTTGATCGAGAGTTGTTTGGGATGGATCACGTAGGGGGTGCCGACTCGTTTGCCGAACCGTTGCATGAAGCGGTCCAGCGATGTTGTGCTGTATTCGCGTGGCGATTTGACCTCGATTGGGCTGACCCGTGGTTTCATCGCGGCATCGGCGAAAGGACGGACGATGAGAAAGTCGATTTCCATGCGTTTTTCATCGGGTTTCTTGCCGGACTGCGTGTAGAAGAACAGGTTGTGTCCATTGGCACGGAGCATCTGCGCGATAAGGTTTTCGATGAGCATCCCCGCATTGAGCCCGACGTTGCCGCGAAGCACTGTGCGATACACGTTTTCGTCGGTGGTGGTGTCATTGGCGAATGCGAGCGATACCAACAGGCCAGTGTCCGCCATATAGCATTTGAGAGCGGTCTGTTCCATGCTCAGAGACAGCCCCACCGACGGATCGGCGCAGGCAAAGCACAGGTTGGCGATTCTTGCGTCGGCCAGCCAGAAGAACGATTCCTCGTAATCCCGCATTCGGGCATTTTTATTCAGAGAGCTGAGCGTGAATCGTTTTTCATGTTTGGAAAGCTGTCCGGGGATGCCATCGAGCACGGAAGCGACTTTGAATTCGCACCCATGCGCGAAGCGCGCCACATCATTGCGGTAGAGCTCGAGGATGCGGCGTTTGCTGGCATCCACGGGGGCGAACGCGCGCTGCTCGACATACATATTCAATGGTTCCGGCATGCCTCCTACCAGCATGTATTCGCGCAGCAGGCCCATGGCCCGACGGTGCAGGCCATCCGGCAGGGGCTTCATATCGGAAAAATGACGGCGTATGAGGTCGGCGAGTTGACGCTGTCCCATTGCCCAAAGGAACTCCTCGAAATCCAGCGGGTCGAGGTTCATGCTCTCCTCTTCGGATGGGATGACGATATCCTGGATGTTCTGTCGGATGGAAAGCAGCGAGCCTGTTTCGATATAGTCGAAGCGGCCGTCGGCAACCAAGTATTTGATGAGTCCACGCGCCTCCGGGAACATCTGCACTTCGTCAAACACCACCAGCGTATTTCGACGGTATAGTTCGACGCCGTAATACGTCGAGAGATAGAGGAAGAGACTGTCTAGATCCGTTCGATAGTCACGGAAGTATTGCCGAACCTCTTCGGGAGCCTGGAAAAAATCGATGAAGAGACATGAGCGATATTCCTGCCGTCCGAATTGCGCGATCAGGGTGCTTTTGCCGACGCGACGTGCGCCTTGCACCATGAGGGCTGTGGTGCCTCGGCTGGTGTTCTTCCAATCCAGCAGACGTTGGTATGCCTTTCGTTCCAGCATGCCGCACCCCTCTTAATATCGCGAATCCAGAAACGTATGGTAGAGATTTTACACGAAATCCCGAACTTGAAATACCTGTAAATTCACGAAATCCCGAACTTTGAATGAACGAACACGCACGAAAGCCCGATATATGATGCCGAATGGCTTGGTTCCTGCTTTCGTTGTGTTGGGCGGAACCGATCTTTTCTTTCGTCATGCTGAGTGGAACTGATTTTTCCTTTTGTCATGCTGAGCGGAGCGCGCAGCGCGGAGTCGAAACATCTCGCCCGGTTGCCGCTCGATAAGAGATGCTTCGACTTCGCTCAGCATGACAAGAGGGGAACGCTCGGCATGACAAAAGAGAACGCCCATCGCAACAAAAGAGAGCGCTCGTCATGACGAAAGGCGCGCAACACGGCGAAAGGTGCCCAATGCGACAAGACCGCCGTCATCCCGCAGGAGTCGGTCACTCCACGTCGACCACCGACCCGCGGTCGACCAAGGTCGGATCCACGAAAACATGCCGGGTCGCGGCGTCGGGGTTCTGGATGCGCGTGATCAGTGTGGAGATGGCGGCCTCGGCCAGGTCTTTGCCAGAGGATCGCAGCACGGTCAGCGGGCGCGAGCTGGGCGTGGCGAAGCCGTCGATGGAGATCAGGGACACGTCCTGCGGGACGCGCTTGCCGCGGCGTTCGAGGGTCTGCGCGATGGCGATCGCCAGATAATCGGAGTGCACAAGCATGCCCGTGACTCCCGACAGCAGGATCTTATCGACGATATCGTCGACGCCCTTGGTGTCATAGGGCTGGATGTCGTCGAAGACAAACGGGCACTCGATTTCGTCACTGGCTTCGACCACCTGCCGCCAGCCATTCTGGATCTGCCCTGAGGTGGGGCTGTCGTTGAAAGCGGCGCCGATGCGATGGTGGCCGTGGGACAGGAAATGAACGGCTGCCTTGCGCACGCCGTAACGATGGTTGGTGCGCACCGAATCGACATAACAGTTGCCGAGCAGCGGTTGGTCGCGCTCGATCACGACGGTGGGCATCGCGGCGCGTTCGATCCAATCCCAGGTGCGCGCGCCGATCTGCGGGTGCGCGTTCGGCGCGGCGATGATGCCGCAGACGGTTGGGTCGTCGGCGAAGCCCTGCAGGATGCGGTCCTCGTGCAGGTTGTCCTCATATGCGGACTGGCGGGTGATCAGGCGCAGTCCGAGGCGTGCGGCGACCTCGTGCATATGGTTGATCACGCCGGGCCAGAAGAAGCTGGGTTCCGGCAGCATCACGCCGATGGCCGGTTGCTCGGGGGAGAGCTCCGGGCGGCGGTCGATGGCGTGGATCGTCGCGGTGCCGGCGGGAGTGCGTCCGGAGACGATGGCGCCTGCGCCGCCAGCGGTGCCCGCTGCCGCGGCCTGCTCGGTGGCGTCGCCGACCGACATCGCGCCGCCGCGCACGCGTTTGAGCAGGCCGGCGTCGGCCAGCGCCGTCAGATCGCGGCGCACCGTGATCTCGGTGGTGTTGAGCAGCGCGGCGAGTTCCGGCACGGTGGCCACGTTCTGCTGGGTGAGCAGGCTCAGGATCATATTCCGGCGCTCCGCCGGCAGATAGTCCCGCTTTGGGGACGAGGCGTTGGCCTCGATGGGGTCGGTCATGGTTCCGCTGCTTTCCATGGGCGAGTCGATGCCATTCGGGGCATGCGACATGTTCTGATCATTTATGACCATATTACGAAACGCCGGGCATATGTGCCCGTATTTGCCGGAAGTTGCCGTAAAGGGTAGGAAAATACTGGGCTGCATCGATATGCGGCGTTTTATTTGCCTGAGCAATATTGATTAAAACTGATTGTTTGTGATATAGTGAGATCGTTCATGCAACACCGACAAGCGAAGGAACTTCCATGACGAAGTACACGAATGAATTCTGGACCGCCACCTCCGGCGATCTGACGCAGCGCCGCGACACCCTGCCCACCCCGGCCGTCACCGCCGAGGCCGGCGACGCCACGAAGATCGTCATCGACCCGGCCGACCGCAAGCAGCCGTGGATCGGCGCGGGCGCCGCCATCACCGACGCCGCCGCCTCCCTGATCTGGAATTCCATGGACGCCGAGCAGCGCCATGCCTTCCTCGATGACTGCTTCAACCCGGCCAAGGGCGGCTTCTCCGTGATCCGCATCCCGCTGGGCTCCTGCGAGCCGGCCGCGCAGCCCTACTACACCTACGACGACCTGCCCTTCGGCGAGCATGACAACTTCCTGACCAAGTTCTCCCTCGGTGAAGGCGAGCCCGGCGCTCCCGACGCCACCAAGGACTTCAAGCACATCATCCCGGTCGTGCTCGAGATCCTCAAGATCAACCCGGCCGTCAAGATCATCGCCTCCCCGTGGAGCGCCCCGGCCTGGATGAAGAACACCGGCCACCTGTGCCAGGGCGGTCACCTGCGCTTCGGTGAGTGGACCGGCAACGGCTTCGACCCGATGCATGACTCCTTCGAGGGCTGCTACGCCCGCTACTTCGTCAAGTATGTCGAGGAAATGGGCAAGATCGGCATCCCGATTTGGGGCGTCACCGTGCAGAACGAGCCCTCCAACGCTCCCAAGTGGCCGGCCATGATGTGGACCTTGAAGCAGCAGGCCGAGTTCGCCCACAACTTCCTGCGCCCCGCCTTCAACGAGAAGTTCCCGGAGATGCGCATCTTCATCAACGACGACTCCACCCATAACCTCATGTGGCCGGTGCGCGACATCGTCACCCCCGACGAGGCCGCGAGCGTCGACGGCCTGACCGTGCACACCTACGAGGGCCCGTACTCCAACTTCTTCAACGCCAACCGCTCCTACTCGCACTGGATGTTCGGCATGACCGAGCGCCGCTGCATGATCGAGGAGACCCCCGAGGACGCCGCTCATATCATGTCCGGCATCATCGGCAACTGGCTTGTGCGCAATGGCGAGGGCTTCATCGCGCTGTGGAACCTCGCGCTCGACGAGCGCGGCCTGCCGAACCAGGTCGGCGCCACCGGTCGCCGCGGCGTCGTGACGATCCAGCATGAGACCGGCGAAGTCATCCGCAACCTCGAATACTTCATGCTGCGCGCCTTCGGCCAGGATGTCGAGCCCGGCTCCGTGGTCGTGCGTTCCTCCAACTACACTCCGGACGGCTGGTCCGGCGGCCTGGGCTCCGTGGCCTTCCTCGCGCCCAACGGCGATATCGCGGCCCATATCTACAACCCGACCGGCGAGCCGATCGAGGCCGCCGTGACCATCAACGGCGAGGGCGGTGCATGGCAGAAGGTCACCGTGCCGGCCTGGGGCACCGTGACCGTGCACAAGGGCATCGGCGAGATCAACGAATCCACCGTTCCCGAGGATGGCGTCTTCGAGCTCAACCCCGCGCCGACCCACCTGCTGGGCGACGTGGCGCCGGGTAAGACCCGCGTCTGGGGCAAGGACGAGTGAGTCCGTCCGTCTGAAGCCGTGGGCGGTCCGCACTGTCATGGGTGCGGACCGCCCGCTTTCATATATGTCTAAGGAGGGAATCAATGGGCTGGCAGCATGTGCTTATGATCATCGGCGTGGTGGCGGTGCTTACCTTGGCCGACGTCGTCATCACCTACATCCGTCGGCGTAAGTGACAACGCTATAACCAATCATCCTTGGGTTTGGCCATTTTCCAATGGTCTTTTCACGTCTGTGGTTATAGCGTTGTAGGAAAATACAACGCTATAACCATCCCATAAGGAAAAACCTTATTTCCCAACGAACGTTTGACCATTATGGTTATAGCGTTGTAATTCCCCTAGGCCGTTTGATCGACGTGACCGGCACCCCGTGCCGTCCGGGCCGCGGCTTGACGCCCGCCACATCCTCCAAGGGCAGCGGCTTCCAATGGAACGATATTCTTGCCCCCGCCCTCCGCAATGCCGTGGCGACTTGGCGGAAGAAATTCGCGGCGCTCGCTTCGTCGGCGAGCGTTTGCGCGAACGCCTGAAACACCTGCCATCGGTTGGCCAAGATCAAATTGCTGCGAAGCACGTCGTGCTCGACTTGGTCGGTATGATGCGCGCCGTGATATTCCATACCAACGCTGTATTCCGGCCATGCCATATCGATGAAACACCGCTGGGCCGGGTCGTCGCCGATGATGGCGTTCGGTTGGGCGTTGGGCAGGCCCCGTCGCATGCCCTGCATGCGCATACGGCTTTCCGCCGGCGAATCGGTGTCCGGCCGCGCCAGTCCCAGGGCCCATTGGGCGTCGCGCACACCGACGCATCCCTCCGCCGCGTTTAATATCGGGGCGAAATCCGTTGGCTCGGCGCGACGCAACATGCGATCGCGGCACATCATGGAATCGGCGATGACGACGTTGTCCGCCAAGGAACAATGCGATGCCATATGCACAAAAGTCGCCGTGGGGGACGTGCACCGCACGCCTGCGATATTGATCACCGCCTGCGGTGCGGACAGCGGTTTCCAAGAGTGACTTTTGGTTC
Source organism: Bifidobacterium sp. LH_730 (assembly GCF_056355835.1). NCBI lineage: Bacteria > Bacillati > Actinomycetota > Actinomycetes > Bifidobacteriales > Bifidobacteriaceae > Bifidobacterium > Bifidobacterium sp. LH_730. The sequence continues at coordinate 29,169 of NZ_JBKETB010000005.1, read as the reverse complement.
CTCGCACGATGCGAGTCTCCGCGGGGGAGGGGAATACGAGATGCAACCGTTTGGCGTCGAGTCGCCGCGCGGGCGGGGTGGGCAGTCCCAACAGGGCCAAGGCGGTGGAAAGTCCATATATCGGCGTTTGTCCGGTTTGCGCCTCGAAGGCGCGGCAACGTGCCAGCATGGTCTGGTGTCGTTCCCAGGCCGCGTGGCGCATGATGTGAGTGCGCGCCGGCTCGTTGCGAAACTCGTACATGACGAGATTGTCCTTGATTATGGAGACATGAGGGCGGGGTTTAGCCCCGAGAAAAACAACGCTATAACCAACGACATTGGGAAGGCGCATTGTTCCAATGGGTCCTGGGGTGTTGTGGTTATAGCGTTGTGAATAAGAACAACGCTATAACCAAGGCCGACGTCAATCCGCCATTTGTCAATGGCGAGTCATGTCGTTTGGTTATAGCGTTGTGTGTATATATAGGGCCTAAATCACATCTCGCCCTTTTCGCGGCGCTCGGCGAGGATGGCCGCGTTCTGCTTGGAGATCTTGCCCGACAGCGGGTAGAAGCACAGCAGGATGACGGCGATCAAGCCGTTGCCGATGGCCGGGGCTAGGGTCGCGACGCCATAGATATTGTTGAGCGTTTCGGCGGACTGGGTGACGGTCTGGCCGGCGGTGGCGGTCACATAGCCGGTGGCGGTGAGCACGACGGCGGGCAGCAGGCCCGACAGAGCCTGGCCGATCTTGCGGGCGAACATATAGCCGGTGTAGACCGTGCCATCCTCGCGGGTGTGGGTCTTGACCTGGATGTCATCGATGATGTCGGTGATGAACGACCACACCATCAGGCCGAACACGCCGTTGCCGAAGATGGCGACGATGGAGAAGACCACGAAGACATAGGGGTTGGTGATGTGCATGAAGAACATCACGACGTAGACCACGCAGGTGAACACGAGCAGCGTGCCGCACACGAGCTTCTTGCCGAATTTGTCGCAGATGGCCGGCACGAACGGAGCCACGATCAGCACGGGCACGTTCTGGATGGCCAGGATGGCCAGGGCGTCGGTGTTGTTGAAGTAGTCCTTGTAGAGATAGGAGTTCACGGCGCCGGCGAACATCTGGGCGAAGATGAGCAGCAGGGCGGCGAGCATCAGGGCCACCATGGCGCGGTTGGAGAGCATGTACTTGAGGGACTTCAGCAGCGGGACGCGCTCGCTTTCGGTCTTCTCGACGCGGATGCGTTCCTTGGTGCCGCGCAGGGTGATTTCATAGCAGATCCACATCAGGGCGGCGAAGACGATGGCGACCCAGATCAGAGCCGGGCCGTTGAGCACTTCCTTGTCTTTGCCGGAGGCGTCCTTGACAGTGGTGTACATGATCAGCGGCAGGACGAAGGTCACGATGATGCCGCCGGCGGTGGAGCCGAAGCCGCGGCCCGCGGCCATTTCGTCGCGGTGCTTGACGTCGGGGGTGGAGACGGAGGCGAAGGATCCGTAGGGCGCGGAGGTCGCGGAGTAGCAGGCCACGCCGAGGATATAGATCACGGTGATGTACGTGATGCGCAGCGGCAGCGCCCAGCTGGAGACGAACGGCAGGAAGGTGAGGATGATGACGGCCATCAGCGGGTAGCGCAGGGTCTTCACGAACCAGTGGTAGCGTCCGTCCTCGCGCAGCGGCGCGTTGTCGGCCCACACGCCGACGCCGAAGTCGGTGAAGGCGGAGATGAGCTTGCCCACGAAGATGATGACGCCGGCGATGGCGGGGTTGATGCCGAGGGCGTCGGTCATATAGATCAGCGCGTAGTTGGTGACGAGCTGGAAGTAGAAGCCGTTGCCGATGTCGCCCATGGCATAGGCCATAGGCTCGGTTTTCTTGAACGGCGGGTTCTCCACGACCTTGCTGGCCGTGGCATCAGCGGTTGCAGCCGACATGATGGTCCTTTCTTTCCTTATTACCGAGGAGGATTCCCAAGGTGAGGCGGAGCCCTGCGGCCGTGGGCGCGGAATAACGAACGTCTTTGGTCGACGGGATCTGCTGACGATCAATATAACACAAAAAATCATTGCGTGATTAAAAATGATAAAAATAGATTAAAAAGTTATGAAATCGGAAAAATATGGTTATAATGATCGTGCATACGGTGACGGCGATGCCGCCCCGCACCATCCGATCGCGAGAAACCGCAACCAAGGAGCGTCCATGACCGCTTTCATCCACGGGTATGACCATGAATATTGGACCCGCACCACCGGCGACCTGACCGACCGTCGCGCGCCCATCGCCACCCCGGCGATTGACGATACGCCCGGGGACGCCGTCAAGGTCATCATTGATCCGACCGAGGAATTCCAGATGTGGGAGGGCGTCGGCGCCGCGATCACCGACTCCTCCGCCTCGCTGTTCATGAATTCGATGAGCGCCGAACAGCGCCACGCGATCTTGAAGGAGATGTTCGACCCCGAGCAGGGCGGCTTCTCCACCGTGCGCATGTCCATCGGCGCCTGCGACTTCTCCTCGCAGAAGTACTACACCTACGACGACCTGCCCGAGGGCGTGGCCGCCGACGCCTCCCTCGAGCACTTCTCGATCGGCGAGGGCGAGCCTGGCGCGCCCGACGCCACGCGCGATATGAAGAACGTCGTGCCCGTGCTCCAGGAGATCGTCGCCATCAACCCGGCCGTCAAGATCATGGCCTCCCCGTGGTCCGCGCCGGCGTGGATGAAGACCTCGAACCGCATCGACGGATCCGGCCGCCTGCGCTTGGGTGAATACGTCGGCAACGGCTACCGCTACCAGGACACCATCGACTACGTCTACGCGCAGTACTTCGTGAAGTTCATCGCCGCCTACGCCAAGCTCGGCATCCGCATCTCCTCCGTGACCATGCAGAACGAGCCCTCCAACGGCTGCCCGTGGCCGATCACCGTGTGGACGCCCGAGGAACTGACCAAGTGGGGCTCCGAATATCTGCGCCCGGCCCTCGACCGCAGCTTCCCCGACGTGGAGATCTACTTCGGCGACGACTCCCTGCGCTTCTGGCAGCGCCCGGCCAGCGAATACATGACCCCGGCCCAGGCCGCCTGCTTCGCCGGCGCGGCCTTCCACACCTATTCCGGTCTGCCTACGTGGGTCCACAACGGCACCCGTCAGTTCCCCGGCTGGAAGGCCGCGATGACCGAGCGTCGCTGTATGCTCGACGAAACGGTCGACGAGGCCAGCCATGTGATGTTCGGCGAGATTGGCACCTGGCTGCCGCGCAACGGCGTGGGGCTGATCAACCTGTGGAACATGGCGCTCGACGAGCAGGGCTTCCCGAGCTATGCCGGCACCTCCGGCCGCCGCGGCGTCATCACCATCGACTCGACCACCGGCAAGGTCAAGCGCAATCTCGAATACTTCATGCTGCGCAACTTCGGCCAGGACGTGGCCGTCGGCTCGCGCCGCATCGCCTCCACCAACTACACGCCCGACGGACGCAAGGGCGGCCTGGGCTCCGTGGCCTTCGCCTCCAAGCGCGGCGATCTGACCGCCATCCTCTACAACCCGACGGGCAAGGACATCGAGGCCGCCGTCGCCATCAGCGGCGAGGGCGCGCGTTGGCAGAAGGTCACCGTGCCCGCCTACGGCACCGTGAGCATGCACAAGGCCGATCACGAGCTCAACGAAACGACCGCCCCGGCCGACGATGAGTTCGAGATCACCTACACGCCCCATCCGGCCGACGACCACGACGAGACGCTGTTCTGATCGCTTCCGGTCCGCGACATGGCGGGGAGGAAGCGCATACGTGAGTTTCCTTCCCGCCGCTTTACAATCAATCCATTGGCAAATTTTGGCAAGCGAAGGGGCTTGACGATGAAGATGCTCCGCACACTCACGGCCGCCGTCGCCGCCGCGGCGATGGCCTGCGCGCTCGCCGCCTGCGGCACGACCCAATCAGCCGACGGGCGCAACCCCGACGGCACGGTGACGATATCATTGGCCGGCTGGACGCTGGCCACGCGCCCAGAATTCCAAGCGCTCGCCGACGCCTATCATGCGTCGCATCCCGAGGTGAGCGTGGAACTCAAGGAATACTCGGCCGACGACTACGACAAACAGCTCATCGCCGACCTGTCCGCCGGAAAGTCTCCCGATGTGTTCCCGATGAAGAACCTGCGTATGTATTACACCTACGCCGAGCCGGGCGCGCTCGCCGATCTGACGGATGTGGCGGCCGGGTATGCGGATGACGAGGATATCCGCGGCCTGAAGGATTACGAGATCGACGGCAAAACCTATGCGCTGCCGTATCGACAGGATGTGTGGGTGCTGTTCTACAACAAGACGATGCTTGAGAAGGCCGGTGTCGACGCCCCCGACGGCACCTGGACCTGGGATGACTACGAAGCGGCTTGCAAGCGCCTCAAGTCCGCGCTGCCCAAGGCCGGATACAAGGACGCCTACCCGACCTACCACCACACCAGCTGGCAGTCGATGCCGCAGGGCATCGCGATGGCGCAACAACAGCGTGGCACGGCGCGCGAGGTGTTCCTCTCCGGCGATTACGCGTATCTGAAGCCGATGTATCAGCGACTGCTGCGCATGCAGGACCAGGAACTGACCATCGCCTACAACACTGTCTCCTCGTCCAAAACCACCTACCAATCGCAGTTCGGCACGCAGAAGGCCGCGCTGCTGCCGATGGCCACATGGTATCTGGGGCCCTTGGCCGACCAGCAGGCCAGCGGCGACGCCGACGACTTCGACTGGGGCGTGACCCTGCTGCCACAGCGCACGCGTGAGGACATCAAGCAACCCAAGAGCTTCGGCGACCCCACCGGCTTCGCCGTCTCCTCCCATATCGGCGGCGCAAAACTCGAGGCCGCCAAGGACTTCGTGCGCTGGGCCGCCGGCGAGGACGGCGCCCTCGCCCTGGCCAAAACCGGCACCCTGCCCGCCTACTTCTCGGATGATGTGCTCGACGCGTTCTTCGCCAAGCAGGGCCTGCCGCAGGACGAGATGAGCCGCGAAGCCATCACCGCCTCCTCCATCTCGCCGGAGAATCCGGTGGGGGAGGCCACCCAGACCGTGCAGGACGAACTGAACATCGCCCACACATCGATCCTCTCCGAAACCAAGCCGCTGGACGATGCGCTCGCCGGCGCGGCACGCGCCATCAACGGATCGGGCCTGCTGCCCGGAGCCTCCCACTGACGCAACGGCAAGGAAAGCGAAAAGAAGATGACCAATCCCACGACCCGCACCGCCGCCGCCATCCCCGACAACTCGGCCCATGTGCGCGCGCTGCGCAACCGCAACATCCGCAACGGCCTGCTGTTCATCGCCCCGAACTTCATCGGGTTCTTCCTGCTGATCCTCATCCCGGTGGTCACGCTGTTCTTCACCTCGTTCACCAAATGGAGCGCCCTGGGCGAGCCGGTGTTCAACGGGCTCAAGAACTGGCGCCGTCTGCTCGCCGACGAGAATTTCAAGACCGCGCTGTTCAACACGCTGCTCTACGCCGTGGTGCATATCCCGCTCACGCTGGCGCTTGCCTTCGGGCTGGCCGTGCTGCTCAACTCGAAGATCCGAGGGCGCGCGTTCTTCCGCACCGTCGCGTTCTTCCCTTATGTCACCGCCATCGTCGCGGTGGCGCAGGTGTGGAGCATGATGTTCGACCCCCAATCCGGCATCATCAACCAGTTCCTCGGCCTGTTCACCGACAATCCCCCAGGATGGCTGTCCGACACGCACTGGGCCATGGCGGCCGTGATCATCGTGGGCACCTGGCGCGAGGTCGGCTATTTCATGATCCTCATCCTCGCCGGCCTGCAGACGATCCCGAACGAGCTGTATGAGGCGGCGCAGATGGATGGCGCGAACGGCTGGCAGCGGTTCTGGCATATCACGGTGCCGAGCATGCGGCCCACGCTCTTCTTCGTCACCGTCACGCTGACGATCACCAGCCTCAAGATCCTCGACCTGACGCTGGTCATGACCAACGGCGGCCCCGGCATCTCCACGCTGGTGCTGGCGCAGTATGTCTATCGCGTGGCCTTCGAGCGCGCCGATTTCGGCTATGCCTCCACGGTCTCGCTGGCGCTGTTCTTCATCTGCCTGGCCGTGACGCTGGTGCAGTTCTGGGTCAACAACAGGAAGGAGCGCTGATATGGCCGGTGCGAACGGTTCCCCGATGCGCGGCATGGGCGTTTCCTCGGCCCGCATCGATGCGGACGGATTCAACAGGCGCCCCGTCTCGCCTTTGGCGGTGGTGGGCAAGGCCATCGGCTATCTCGCGATGCTTGCGGTGAGCGCGTTCATCCTGCTGCCCTTCGTATGGATGGTGCTGAGCTCGTTGAAGAACAACAACGAGGTCTTCATGGTTCCGGTCAAATGGTTCCCCGAAACCTGGCACTGGGAGCACTATGCGCAGATCTGGACCAAGGCCGATATGGGCACATGGCTGCTCAACACCGTGTTCTTCGCCGTGGTGGTGACCTTCCTGCAGGTGTTCACCGGTTCCTTCGCGGCATATGGCTTCTCGAAGATCAACTTCCCCGGGCGAAACACGCTGTTCCTGATCTATGTGGCGACGATGGCCGTGCCGTGGCAGGCCTATATGATTCCGCAGTTCAAGATGCTTTCCATGGCGGGCCTCAACGACACCCGTTGGTCGATCATCCTGCTGCAGGCCTTCGGCGCGTTCGGCGTGTTCATGATGAAGCAGTTCTATGACACGATCCCCGACGAGCTTTCCGAGGCGGCGAGGCTCGATGGTATGAACGAATTCGGCATATATGCGCGCATCATCCTGCCGCTGTCCGGCTCCTCGATCGCGGCGTTGGCGATCATCACCTTCACGAACACGTGGAACGATTACATGGGGCCGTTGCTGTATCTGCGCTCGCCCGATTTGTATACGATCCAGCTGGGCCTCAAGACCTTCATCAGCCAATACGACGCCGATTATTCGATGATCATGACCGGCTCGGTGCTTTCCGTGCTGCCGATTCTCGTGGTCTTCCTCATCGGCCAGCGCCAGTTCATCGAAGGCATCGCCACCTCGGGCATGAAGGGCTGAGCCGAATGCGCGCCTATCTGCCCATTGTCAACGCGATATACGTGCTGTTGGCCTCGTCGCTATGCGCGCTGGAGGGCTGCCTTCCGCTGGCGTTGGTGTGGTTCTTGGTGCCGAGTTTCGATTACTACCCGCTGTTCTGCGTCGCCGCCGCGCTGAGCACGCCGGGATTGGCCGCCCTGTTCGCCGTCTTCCGCGACCATCCCGCCCTGCGCCCCGAGCATTCGATTATTCGCCATTGGTTGCCTGATACGCGCTCGAATCGTGCGGACGATCCGTTGGCCGAGGCTCAGTTCACCCCAGTGCCCGACTGGATCGCCTCTCCCTATGTTTCGGACGACGCCACGGTCGCGATATTCCGCCCCTTCGCATGCGCTTGGCGGCGTCTGGCGCTCCGCGCGCTTTCCCTCGGCGCGCCTGCCGCCGCCGCGATCTTCATACTGCTCTACGACATCCAGCTGCTGCTCCAGGTTCCCTGGGGCGCCTATTTGATTCCCCTTTGCGCGGTGTTGGCGCTGCTGGTCGCGCTGTCTTTGCTGGTGTCGCTGATGCTGGCGGTCGAATTCCCCAAGGCGCGCTGGCGGTCGTTGGTGCGCAATGGCGTGCTGCTGTGCGTCAAGCGCCTGCCGCTGGCCTTGGTGAATCTGGCGGTGTGCGCGTCATATGTGTGGGCGTTGTCGGTTAGCCCCGTTCTGGTGGCAGTGCTCGCCACCGGATTGGTGTGCTATCTCATCTATGCCGGCGCGCGCTGGCAGATGCTGCCGATGGGCGTCGCCTTGGCGCGTGAATCGCACGATCCGACCGCCATCGCCTTGTATGACCCCGATCGCACCGCCGCCGATCCGGCGGGGCGTGGCGGATTATCCGATTTCCAGCAGTAAGTCGCGTCGAACGCAGTCCATATGTCTCCATCCATCCATCGAATCCGCAAAGGAACGCAATATGAACACCATGAACGGCACAGCCGCTTTGCCGACCATCTCCGTCGCCCTGCGCGCCGCCGACGTGGCCGCCGCCGCCAAGAACCGCAACGGCCTGACCTACAAGGGATTCGGCGTGCTTTCCGGCAACGCCACATCCAGCATGCTCATGGATTACAAGGCCGAAAATCCGGAGGCCTATTGGCGGCTGATCCGCACGCTGTTCGGCGGGCCGCGCCCGATCATGAACACCGTCAAGGTGGAGATGGGCAACGACCGCAACAATTCCACCGGTCCGAATCCCTGCACGATGCGCGACCGCGACGAATATCCGGCCGTCGAACGGGACCCCGGCTTCCAGCTGGCCGCCGACGCGCGCACGGTCCAGCCCGACGTCCGGCTGAGCATCCTGCGCTGGATGGCGCCGACTTGGGTGCATGACAACGACGATGTGTACCGCTGGTATAAGAACACGATTCTGGCGGTATATCGTCGGTACGGCATCATGGTCGATTCGGTGAACCCGGATGTCAACGAGCGCACCGCGGATCTCGAATGGGTCGCCGAGTTCAAGCACCGGATTTTGACCGATGACACCGGCTTCGAGGTTTCGGTTTCGGATTTGGATTCGGATGAGGTTGCGCGCATCGAGGCCGGCGGCGGCCGCGCCGCCACTGCCGCAGACGCAGGCTGGTCGTCGGACGAGGAGCGCGAGCTGTTCCGCCGCATCAAGGTCATCACCTCCGACGAGGAGGTCACCGGCACCTTCGCCGGCGAGGTCATCGCCGAGCCGCGCTATATGGCCGCGATGGACGTGGCCTCCTACCATTATTCCGTCGAGGACGATCCGGAGGGCAACTTCACCCGCCTCGCCGACGAATTCGACAAGGAGGTATGGAACTCTGAGGCGCAGGCGGTGTTCTCCAACTCCGCCGACCGCCCGAACAACACCAATGGCGACGGGTTGACCGACGTTGAACGCGACGCCCTGCCTGCCGACGCGCGCGAAGCCGGTGCCTTCGGCGCCGCCGCTTCCACCGGACTCGGCGGGCAGAACGGCCCGCTTGAAATGGCGAATACGCTGATCAAGGGATTCGTCGAATCCCGCCGCACCCACGCCATCTACCAGCCTGCCATCGGCGCCTGCCATGAGCATATGGAATACGCCTCCAAGGAACTCGTCTCCGCCCGCGACCCTTGGAGCGGCTGGATGTATTACGACGCCGGCTGCGCCATCCTCGAGCACTTCGCCAAATTCGCCCACCTCGGCTGGGAATCTTCTGCCTCCCACATCTGGCGCGGCATCCCCGCCGCCTCCGGATGCGAAGTCGGCGGCAACAACCCCGTCAACGGCGCCCGTCACGGCGAGCCCAGCTATCTCACCCTCGCCGCGCCCGACGGAGCCGATTTCAGCACCATCGTCGTCAACGACTCCGCCTTCGCCCGCACCGTCCGCATCGCCGTGGATTCCTCGCTGATCGCCGCCGGCAAGCTCGCCGAAATATGGGAGACCCGCGCCGCCGAACCCGGCGAACGCTACGACACCGCCTACCGCCGTTGCATCGGCTCCGTGGAAGGCGTTCCCGCAGCGGGAGGCACCAAGGAATACGAATTCGATATGCGCCCGTGGTCGATGGTCACCGTCACCACGCTCACCGACGTCGAGCCGTATGCCGTCCCAGCTGCCGCCGAAGGCTCCCGTGCCGTGCTCGACGAGGACCCTGCCGCCGGCATCCTGCATGCTGACGCCTTCGACGACCCCGCGCGCGGGCCTCGATACACCACCGATTCCAACGGTGCCTTCGAAATCGTGCCCGACTCCGAACGTGGCGCCGCCCTGCGCCAGCAGATTGACTGGAACCACGCCGGCAACGCCTGGATCGAGGGCGACCCTCGCACCACGATCGGCGACATGCGCTGGGCCAACTACCGCGTGTCCGTGGATGTGCGCTTCGAGCCGTATCCGGGCCGCGCGCCCTATGTGCTGCTCGGCGCGCGCGATATGGGCGGCAATAAATTCACCACCGATATCTGCGGTTACGATTTCAAGCTGCGCGCCGATGGCGTGTGGCTGCTGCGCCGCTATGGCGACGAAAAGCGCCGCGGTCATCTCGAGGACCTGCGCCGTCGCGCCGCCGAGGCAGGGATGACGCCATTCCAGCCGGGCGCGGGGGACTGGTTCACGCTTGCGCTCCAGGTCGCCGGTCCCGTCGTCTCCGTGTGGCTCAACGGCGCGAAGGTGACCGAATGGACCGACGACCGCCCGCAGTCGGCCGGGCGCATCGACCTCGGCGCCAGCTTCGATCATGTGCGCTTCTCCAACCTCAAGGTCGAGCGCGTGGAAGGCTTCAGCGCGTATTATTCGGCGCTGATCGACGATATGCATATGGTCGGCTGGGACGATTCCCGCACCCCGGTGCTGGAATACGCCGGCGATTGGCGTCATCTCAACGGCCAGGGCATGTTCACCTATATGCGTTCGATTTCGCGCACGAATCAGATCGGCGCCACGCTGGCCCACACCTTCGACGGCACCGGACTCGATGTGTTCGGCCCGTCCGATGGTTCCGTGTGGCTGGATGTGTATGTCGACGGTTCGCTGGTCAAGCCGGGTGTGCGGACCCAGACGAACGAGGGATCGTTGCGCACCCAGCTGCGCGTCGAGGGACTGGAACCCGGTCGTCATACGGTGACGTTGCGGCTCGCCAACCATGCCACATGGTCGGTGGATGCCGTCGGCGTGTTGGCCTGACAGACATCCCGAGATGATGTCGGTCGCCTCGCCGCGCCAGGCCGTTGCTCATCCGCAATGTCGGCCTGGCGCGGTTGGCTGGTGATGAGCGAGGAAGGTGGGCCCATGACCGGACTGCGCAAGATATCGATGCGCGAGGCAATCGGCTTTGGCGCCGGCGATTTCTACGGCGGCGGGCAGCTCACGCTTATCGCCACCTATCTGGCGCTGTTCTGGACGCGCTTCGGCGGCATGTCCATTGCCACCGCGCAGGGCATCATCGGCGTGAGCGCGCTGGTCAGCGCCGTGGGCGCGCTTGTCTTCGGCGTGCTCGACGACAATCTCTACCGATACCCGATCGGCCGGCGTTTCGGGCGGCGTGGCCTCATGCTCATGCTGATCGCGCCCTCGCTACTCATCGGCGTGCTGCTATGGACCCCGGGCCTGCCGGTCGCGGCCTACGCGGCCGTCTACGTGCTGTGGGTGCTGTTGGCGCAGGCCTTCCAGGCCAGCTACAATCCGCTGCCCGGCGAGATGACGCAGGATTTCGGCCAGCGCACGAAGCTGTCGACGGTGCGTCTGGTCATCTCCACATCCGCCGGCACGCTGATCCCGCTGGTCGGCGGCTGGGCGCTGGCGGTGTTCGGCGAGGACAGGCCGACCGGATACATGGTCTTCGCCATCGGCGCGACCGTGGTGTTCGCGCTCGCAGTGGGCGTCACGTGGCGCACGACATGGGAGATGACGCCCGAGCAGGCCGGCTTCGGCGCGTGGGCCAGCGGCAGCCGGCGCGAACCGCGGCTCGGCGTGCGCGGCTGGGCGCGACGGGCCGGGCGCGTGCTGCGCGAATACGCGAGCACTTTGCGGATCAAGGAATTCCGCAAGCATCTGTCAATTTATCTGCTGGTGCAGGTGTCGATGGATGTGTCCGGACAGACCTTCGTGTTCTTCGTGATCTACGACTGGAACCGCACCGCCGCCTTCGCCTCGCTGCTGCTCGGCTGCGCGGCGGTGTCGCTGCCGTTGATGCCGTTGTTCGGCTGGCTGATGACGCGTATCGGTCCGCGCCGGCTGTATGCGATCGACTTCGCGGGGATGCTGGTCGGATTGGTGTGGCTGGGCGCGGCGTGGATATGGGCCGCGGTGGACACTGGTGCGGGAGCGGACGCGGCTGTCGGTGCCGGAGCCGCCGGAGCCACTGGCAGTGCAGCCTCCAGCGCCGTGTGGACCGTGTTCGCCGTGGCCGGCTCGCTATGGTTCTTCGCCTTCAAGTCCCTGTGCGGCTATCTGCCGTGGGCCGTGTTCCCCTTCATCGCCGACGTGGACCAGATCGTCACCAAACGCTACCGTTCCGCCACCTTCTCCGGCATCCAGGCAGGCTTCCGCCAGCTGGGCTCGGGCATCGCGACGATCTGCGTCGGCTTGGTGCTCGGCGCGGTCGGCTTCGACTCGACGCGCGACGTGCAGCCGCCCGCCGCCCGCATCGGCCTGGCCGCCGTGATGCTCGGCTGGATGGCCTTCGCGATGATCGTCTGCTGGGTCGTCTCCCAGCACCTCAACATCAACCGCGCCACCGATATGGCCGTGCTGCGCGAGATCGACCGCCTGCGCAACGGTGGCCGCAAGTCCGACGCCACCCCCGAGGCCCGCGCCACCGTCGAACGCCTCACCGGCGTCCCCTACCGCGACTGCTGGCCCGAGGGCTAAGGGCGCGGCAGCCTCAGCGATCGAATAGCCGGGCGTTGCCTTCGTCATATTCATGCAGCAGACGGCGCAGGAGGAACGTCGTGAAATAGGGTGCGGTGAAGATTCCGTCGCTGCTGTCGATGTTACCGGCGCCAAGCTTCATGCCGAAACGTATGTCGGGATAGGAATCAGAAGATTCTTGACCGAGAAGAACACTTTTATGAGCGACTTTTCCGCACCCCCGAATCGTGATTCGGAAGCGTTCGGGAGGGATTATCGTCGCTACCGTAACGATACTAATAACAAGCTTTGCCGCAAGATGGCATGGCTGCTATTGGGAGCTAAGAAAATGCTGATATATCAATGAAACACGCCAGTGCTTACCGTGAATCGTAACGTTGCGGAAAATATGCTATATTGAGACCAACGTCCTCCAAGGAGGAGGGACGCTGGAAGAAACGAGGAAGTCATGAAGCATGTGATGAACAAGGTCATCGCGGGCGTCGGCGCGGTCGCCATGCTGGCGTCGGTCGCGGCCTGCGGCAGCACCGGTGCCTCCGATGGCGGCGACCAGAAGAACGCCGATGGGAAGACCGAGATCACGCTGTGGATGTGGGGCACCGGCCCCGACAAGATGATCGCCGAATTCGAGAAGGCCAATCCCGACATCAAGGTCAACTGGGTCAACGCCGGCACCGGCGAGGAGCAGTACATCGCCTTGAACAACGCCTTCGCCTCCGGCAAGGGCGCGCCCGACGTCATCGGCGCCGAATACTACGCGCTGCCGCAGCTCGCGTTGAGCGGCGAGCTGCTCGACCTGACCGAGATGGGCGCCGCCGACCTCAAGGACGACTACACCCCGGGCACCTGGAGCTCTGTCAACATCAACGGCGGCATCTACGGCCTGCCGCTTGACTCCGGCCCGATGGCATTCTTCTATAACAAGGAGATCTTCGACAAGGCCGGCGTCACCGAGGCTCCGACGACGTGGGACGAGTACTACGAGGCCGCCAAGAAGATCCATGCGCTTGGCGACAACTACTACATCACCTCCGACGCCGGTGACGCGGGCTTCTTCGATTCGATGGTCTGGCAGGCCGGCGGACACCCCTTCGAGACCAGCGAGGACGGCAAGACCGTGTCCATCGACCTGACCGGTGACGAGGGCACGAAGAAGTTCGTCGAATACTGGCAGAAGATGATTGACGAAGGCCTTATCAACACCAAGACCAAGGGCTGGACCGACGAGTGGAACAAGGGTCTGGGCGATGGCACGATCGCCTCCCTCATCACCGGCGCCTGGATGCCGATGAACCTTGAGTCCGGCGCCCCGCAGGCCTCCGGCAAGTGGCGCGTGGCGAACACCCCGACCTGGGAGGAGGGCGGCACCGAGAACTCCGAGAACGGCGGCTCCGCCTACGCCGTGGTCTCCAACACGAAGAAGAAGGAGGCCGCCTACAAGTTCGTCAAGTGGTGCTCGAACGGCGATGGCGCGCACTACAACTGGGCCGAGATCGGCAACTTCCCGTCCACCAACAAGATCCTCGAATCCGACGAGTTCCTGAGCAAGACCAGCGACTACTTCGGCGGCCAGAAGATCAACGAGGTGCTGCAGAAGGCCGCCGACACCGTGGTGTCCGGTTACCAGAACCTGCCCTTCGAGGTGCAGGCGCGCAAGACCTACTCCGACTCCGCCGGCAAGGCCTTCACCGGCCAGGGAACGCTGACCGACGGCGTGGCCGAATGGCAGTCCAGTCTGATCGAATACGCCAAGCAGCAGGGCTTCGAGGTCAAGGAGTGATCCGCGGCGCCGGTTCGCTCCAAGGCACGTCCCAGGGAGCGGACCGGCGCTACAATCAAAACCGAAACGTTTCGGCCTGTTCGTCGATTATCCGGGAGGAACCATGTCCACGTTGCGTGACGTCGCCAAGGAGGCGGGCGTGTCCGTCACCACCGCCTCGGCGGCGTTGCGCGGCGATCCCGTGGTCAAGGATTCCACCCGCGAACGTGTGCTCAAGGCGGCCAAGGCCGTCAACTACGCCACGAATATGTCGGCCCGATTCCTCAAGCAGGGCAGAAGCAACATCATTGCCTGCGTCGTGCCAGACATCGCCAACCCGTATTTCGCACAGCTGGCCGGCGCCGTGTCCCGCCAAGCCGCCAGGCATGGTCTGCAGACCATCATCCAGCAGACCAACGCCTCGATGAGCGAGGAACGCACCCTGCTTGAGCGTGTCAATTCGCCGATGTGCGACGGGCTGATCCTCAACCTGCACGGCGTGCCCGAGGATGAGCTGCGCTCGCTGATCGGCAACCATCCGGCCGTGCTCTTCGAGGATTATTCGCCCAATCCGCTGTATGACAATGTGGCGTTGCCGCTCGACGCGGCCTTCCGCACGGCCTTCTCCTATCTCAAAAGCCGCGGCTACGAGCATGCCGCCGTCGTCGGCGGCAACCGCTTCGAAAAAGGCGTCTCCTCCGCCGAGGGGCGCAACGCCGGCATCGACATGGCGGTGCGCGCCATGATCGATGCGGGGCTTGGCGAGGAAACCGACGTCATCCCCTGCGATTGGACGGTGGATGGTGGCCTCAAGGCCTCCGCGATCATCGCCCAGGCAGATCTGGGATACGACGCGCTGTTCTGCCTCAACGACCTCCTGGCCCTCGGCCTGCTCCGCGGATTCGCCGGCATGGGCGTCCGTGTGCCGCAGGACAAAGCCGTCTTCGGCTTCGATGGCGTGGCTCCGGCTTCGTATTCGACGCCGCAGCTGAGCACCATAGCCGTCGATTTCGATGACATGGCCCGCATGGCGGTGTCCATGCTGGTCGAGCGCATCAACGGTGAGACCTGTGAGCCGCCGCGTCGGGAGACAACCGGCTTCAGGCTCGTGTGCGGCGAGTCGGCCTGACCGACACCCATTCCCAGTCCATGATTCCTCGGCAAGTGCCGAAACCGCGAACCAATATCAGCACTTCCCGTCGGCGACATTCCTCATATTCTCCATCCTCGTGCCGCCGACGGGGCCTCTCTTCATAGTCCTCTCTTGAAAGGATTTCCATGTACACTCTCGGGCACGACGCTCCCATTCCACCGGCCTACGCCCATACCGCCACGTTGCCCGCCCCACTCGGCCTGGTGGAGCTGCGTCTGCCCGGCGACCCGACGCGGATGAACTGGCTGCGCCCCGACCATCCGTATGCTGCCGTCGTAGCGCCTCCCGCGCTCGCCGCCGATGTCGCGATGACCTGCGACGAGGAACAAGGCACAACGACGACCACCGTCACGCTGACCAACACCAGCACCAAGCCTGTGCTCACGGCCGTCGGAGACATCGGCATCACGCTGCCGCTCGAGGACCGGTATTACGACGAGTCCGCCGACTATGACGTGCGGCGGCACTGCGATGTGCACCTGAACTGCGCCGGCGCCTGCAGCTGGGTGCTTGCGCTGCGTATGAGCGGCGACGCTCCGCATCTGGGCCTTGTGCTCACCGAAGGGGCGCTCGCCTCCTACAGCGTCTCGCGTGACGTGACGAGGGAGAGCAACGACCGCGGCTGCTTCGTCCTGCATCCCGAGCCCATGGCATTCGCCCCGGGGAAGAGCCGACGTCTTTCCTGGACGACCTTCCCGTGCGCCGGCCGCGACGATTTCTTCGAACAAGCCGCGCGCCACAGCCGTTTCATCCGGGCGGACTGGGACCGCACCGTGCTGTTTGCGGGGGAGGGTGGCACTCTTACGATTCGCCCCTCCTTCGAGGCGTCCTCGGTCACGGTCAACGGCCAGCCGGCGCGTCGCGTGGGCGACGGCGTCTACGAGTTCCGATATCGGTCCTCGGCAAGCGATGTGTGGAGCCATGACCGCGTGGACGATCGTGCCGGCGAACATGTGTTCCGCATCGATGCGGACGGGCGCACGCTGATCACCCGGGTGTTCGTCTCGGCGCCGTTGGAGGACCTGCTGGCGCGCCGCGCCGCCTTCATCGTTGGGCGTCAGCAGAGCGAGGGCGACGATCCGCATCTCGACGGCGCCTATCTGCCCTATGACAACGAGGGCGAGCGGCGCTACTATTACGCCGGCACGCCGGTGAGCGACAATATCAACGACTACAACGCGGGGCGCGAGCGTGCGGGCATGGGGCTGTTCCTTGCCTCGTATCTGCGCGCGCTGCGCGAAGGGCGTCTCGCCGTGCCCGAGGGCGATCCCGAAGGCCTTGAGGCCGCCATGGAGCATAGCCTCGACGCCTATCGGTGTTTCGTCCTGCGTGAGCTCGTCGACGCGGACAGCGGGCAGGTGTTCAACGACGCGCCGAGGGACGACAGCTTCGTGCGGCTCTATAACTCGCCATGGTATGCGGCGTTGTTCCTCGAGTTTCATCGGCTTGACGGGCGCGCCGAGGACCTGCTGACCGCCTACCGGATCATCCGGGATTTCTATGCGCACGATGCGCTGCGGTTCTATCCGATCGAGATGCCGGTGCTCGTCCTGTGCGAGGCGTTGGAGCAGGCCGGCATGACCCGTGAGTTCGAATCCGCGCGCGCCATGTTCGTCGCCCACGCTCGCTCGCTTGCGGGCCTTGGCCTGAACTATCCCAAGCATGAGGTCAATTTCGAGCAGTCCATCGTCGCGCCCGCCGCGCAGCTCATCCTGCAAACGGCTCTGCTGACCGGTGACGCCGACTTGGCGAAGGCGGGTCTCGATCAGCTGCGCGTGCTCGACCAGTTCAACGGATGCCAGCCCGACGCGCATCTGAACGAGGTCGCGATCCGGCATTGGGACGGCTTCTGGTTCGGCAAGCGCAAGCAGTATGGCGACACGTTCCCGCACTATTGGAGCGGCCTGACCGGCGACATCTTTGACTTGGCGGCATTGTTGGCGGAGCGCGAAGGCGCCGAGGCCGACCTCTCCGCCGCGCAGATCGCGGAATACCATCGTCGCGCCGAGGCTTCGCTCCGGGCCAACCTGCAGTTGTTCTTCCCCGATGGCCGTGCCTCGGCGGCCTATGTCTTCCCCTACTCGGTCAACGGCGTGCGCACCCATTTCGCCGATCCGATGGCCAACGACCAGGACTGGGCGCTGTATTTCATGCTTCGCCGGCGCTGACGTGATGCGACGGATGGAAGATCGAGCTATGGCTGATCGATGAGGAGGGCCGCCGGCATCGTCTTGCCGGCGGTCCTGCGTTATGCGCTCGACTCGCTATGCGCCTGCGCTCAGCTCGTCGTGGAACTCGCGCGGCGTGCGCACGCGCGGGCTGGGTGGGAAGTCCTTCACATTGCCCGTGCCGAGCGCCGCGTCGGCGGTGACGGCTAGGTCCCAGAACGGCTGGTCGTCGGGGTCGGGTGTGCGCTCGGGTTGGGGGATGGCGGTGTAGTGGCGGCTGTGATGCCGCACCATGGCAAGCAGATTGCGGATGTCTCGGGAAGAGAAGCCAAACTTGGGGCGTTTCAGGACTTCGACATATTCCGCATAGGTGTCATCGCTGATTGCGCCATCGAATTGTCTGCGGGCAAGTGCTTCGATCAGCTTTCGTGGGGCGCCGCTCCCGCTGAGCGTCGCCGAGACGAGGATGTTGGTATCCAGAACGGCTCTGTGGTCGGCGGTATCACGCATCCTTCCCACCCGCCTTTCGTTGCCTACGTTCAAGACGGGTCCGACGGATTTCCTCATTGATCTCATCCAGCGTCATGCTGTCGAGACCGCGTTCGGCGGCGGTCAGGTTCATATCGGCCAGGCACAGCATGCCATATGCATCCGTCATCGCATTGATTGCGTCGTCCACGCGCATATCTCGGATGTTGAAGATTAGGCTCTGTGGCTTGCCGTTGGTCGTAATCATCGCCGGTTCATCGCTTTCGCAGATTGCCTTGGCTTTGTGGCTGAGCTCGGCCATCGTATAGGTTTTCATCCGCCATCCTTTACATATCTGATAATTATATAAATAATTCCATGATACTGCCGGTGGCGCAATCATTGTTGCCGTCATATCAATCGCATCCTTTCGTCGTCGAATGGGTGTTTTGACGGTATGTGCGCCGTCGTCGCCGTGTCCAGCACGCCGGGCTATTGTGGACGGAGGCCGTCGTTCGGGCGTGTTGTGGATAACTGGCGCGCTCGAAGATGGAATATCGTTTCAGCACTCCGATAGAGGAACCGGCAAGTGCAAGCAGTATGGCGATACGTTCCCGCATTATTGGAGCGGCCTGACCGGCGCTGTATTTCATGCTTCGTCGCCGGTGAGATGCGCTGCCGCGGTCGAACCGCGTAGCACGAGCGTGGGGGAGATGCGGATCGAATATCGTTCGCTCTCCCCCTGCTCATTGCAGGCGATGATGCGTTCGATGGCGGCCCGGCTTTGCTTGTGAAAATCCTGGCGCACCGAATCCAGCTGATTGTGCCACACATACGGGTTCGGATAGTCATCGAAGCCGATGATGCTCAGGTCCTCGGGGATGCGTCTGCCGTGCTCCCGGTATGCGTTGGCGATGCCGAAGGCGATGAAGTCGTTTGCGGCGAACACTGCCGTGCAGCCGCCGTCGGCCAGCAGCAGTTCGCCGGATGCGTATCCGTCGCTTGCCGTCCATCCCGCCGCTTGAATCGGTTCGGGCGTTTCGAGCCCATTGCGTTCCATCGTCTCGTGCCAAGTGTCCCGGCGAATCTGCGCCGAAGGGGATGTCACGGGGCCTGCGACATGGCGGATGTTCCGGTGGCCTAGGTCGATGAGTCGTTGGGTGGCCAGTCGTGCGCCAAGCTCCTGGTCGATGGACACTTCCATGATGTTTGCGGACAGTCCCGAAAAGACGCCGCCGAGTGTCACGATCGTCACCTGGGGATAGTCGTCAAGCACCTCGTAGGGGAACGACTTGGACTCCGCGGAGACGATGACGCCGGCCACGCCCATATCGAGTAGCTTCTCCATCGTCTCTCGCAGCGTCGTCGGATTGTCGTCGGGCACGAGTGCCAGCGTGATGGTGTATGACAGCTCGAAGGCGTCGACGGCGGCGCTTTCGATGATGGCTGAGTCTCCCGCGCCGGGTTCCTTGCGCACGATCAGGCCGATGTTGTGGGTCTGCCCGGTGCGCAGCGTGCGTGCCGCGCGATTCGGCCGGTAGCCAAGCGCTTTCATGGCGGCCTCGACCTTCGCGCGCGTGGCGGGACGCACTTGGTCCGGCGTATTGGTCACGCGTGAGACGGTGATGGGGGCCACGCCCGCCGCCTTGGCCACGTCGGTGACCGAGACCCGGTTTTTTCTGCGTGACTGATCCATCGCCGTTCCCTTTCGTTCTCCGTGATTTCCCAGCGTAAACCGCGGTGTCTATGTATATGGTAACGAACATCAATAATATGGCATATGGGGCATGGTTGTGTGACGATGGTGACACGCCATGAAATACCAATGATTTCAATATAAATATCGGTTAATTTGACATTATCCGTAACGTTACGGTATAAATGACATCGTTACCAATAATGGTGATAAAAAACACTCACCGGTGGCCGTGGGCGACGTTGAAGTCCTCCTCTTCCCGCGGCGGCCGGTGCGGTTCAAAGGAGACATCATGTTCAAGAAAGGCAAGGTCGTGATGGCGGCCCTCGCGGCGGCGGCCATGCTCGTTCCGCTCGCGGCGTGCGGTGGCAGTGGCGACGCGCAATCCGACGGCCAGACCACCATCACGTACTTCTCGTGGAACAACGAGAAGCAGATGCGCCCCGTCGTCGACGCCTTCGAAAAGGCCAATCCCGACATCAAGGTCGACATGAGCGCGGCCCAGGGGCAGGCCAACGACTATGTGCAGACGCTCACGACGCGAATCGCAGGCGACCAGACGCCCGATATCTTCCATATGTCCACCGAGAACCGCAACGAGATCATGGACGCGGGCGTGGCGCGCGACATCACCGATGAGTCGTTCATGAAGCACGTCGACGACTCCTATAAGAAACTGTTCACCCGCGACGGCAAGGTCTACGGCTATTCGCCCACCGCCTGGGCCGGCGGCATCATCTACAACAAGGACCTGCTCAAGCAGGCCGGCTACGACACCGTGCCCGAGACGCTCGAGGAGTTCAACGCACTCGGCAAGAAGCTCCAGGAAGCCGGCGTCACGCCCTACATGGAGGACCTGTCGGTCGCCTCCACGTCGTTCCAGCCCATGCTCGGCGGCTATTACGCGGGCCAGGGCATCGCGACGAACGACGATGACATCTATAGCAACAAGAAGACGATGAGCGACGTGTGGACCCCGGTGCTCAAGCAGTGGAAGACCATGGTCGACGCCGGCACGCTGCCCAAGGAAACCGTCGGCGTCTCCGGCGACCAGATCAAGCAGCAGTTCCTCACCGGCAAGCTCGCGATGTACCGCTCCGGCCCGTGGGACGCGCCCGATCTCAACAAGTCCGGCATCGATTATGGCTTCGCGGCCTTCCCCGCCGTCGAAGGCGGCGAGCCGATGGTCGGCGGCGGCCCCGACTCCCCGTATGCCATCAGCTCCAAGACCGAGGGCAAGAAGCTCGAAGCCGCCAAGAAGTTCCTCGCCTTCATCGACTCCGCCGAAGGCGAGAAGCTGCTCGAGGAGAATCTGGGCGCCATCTCCATCTCCTCGACCTACAAGGCCAACGTGGACGAGCACTTCGCCGATGTCTACAACGACTACATCGCCAAGGGCAAGATGTACTGGGTCGACTGGCCCTCCGCCGGCACCGTCATGACCCAGGAGATGACGTCCCAGTGGCAGCTCATGATCCAGGGCCAGGCATCCCCGGCTGACGTGACCAAGGCGCTTGACGCCAAGTGGCAGTCCTCGGCCAAGTGAGTCGCGAAAGGAAGGCATAAAGACATGGTTCGCACCACGAGGGGCCGGAAAGGCGCGGCTCCGGACTCCAAGGCCACCGCATGGTGGCAGACGAGCAGATTCGTCAACAACGCATCGTCGACGGGATTCCTGCTGCCGATACTCGCCGTGTTCGTCGTGCTGATCTGCGTCCCTCTGGTGCAGACCATCTATTACTCGTTCACCGACTTCAGCGGCCTGTCGCTCGACGTCAACTTCGTGGGCCTCAAGAACTACCGACGGGTGTTCTCCGACCCCTCGCTGCTCGTCGGCCTTGGCTTCACCGTGATGTACGCGGTGCTCACCACGCTCATCACCACCGCGTTGGCCATTCCGCTGGCAGTGGCCCTCAACTCAAGGTTCTACGGCCGTTCCTTCGCCCGTTCCCTGTTCTTCTTCCTCGGCGTGCCCTCGCTCATCGTGCTTGGCTTGGTGTGGCAATACATCCTTTCGCCGCTTGACACGGGCGCATTGAACACCGTGCTCACCCAGTTCGGGCTGGACGCGGTGCCCTGGCTGGCCGACTCCAACCTCGCGCGAGGCTCGGTCATCTTCGTGGCCGTCTGGGCCGCCGTCGGCTGGCATGCCACGCTCTATCTGGCCTATCTGCAGGCCGTGCCGAAGGACCTCTACGAACAGGCGGCCGTCGATGGCGCCAATGGCTGGCAGAAATTCATCCACATCACCCTGCCCCAGCTGACCCCGGCCATCGTCGTGAGCTCCTTCCTGCTCATCACCGCCGGACTCAAGGTCTATGACCTGCCCTTCGGCATGACCAAGGGCGGCCCCGGATATTCCACCAACACCATCACCCAATCGATCATCGTCTCCGGCATCTCTCAGTCGAACTACGGCCTGGGCTCCGCGCTCGCCGTGATCTTCACCTTCGCCTGCATGGTCATCGTGCTGCTGCAGCAGGCCGTGGCCGGAATCATCTCCAGGAGGTTCGCATGAACCCGCGCACACGAGCGAATATCGGCGTGGCCGTCCGCACCATCGTTTTCAACGGACTGGCGATCATCGCGGCCATCCCGCTGTATTACATCGTCATCAACACCTTCAAGAACTCCATCGACATGGCGAACTCGCCGCTTGGGCTGCCCGAGCACTGGACGTTCGAGAACTACATCACCGTGTTCTCCACGCTGCCCATCGCCAAGGCGTTCCTCAACTCGATCATCGTGACCGTGGTCGCGGTGTTCCTGCAGGTCATGGTCGGCGCGCTCGCGGCCTATGGCATGATCCTGCAGAAAAGCTGGTTCACCTCGGCCGTCGGCACCCTGCTCATGGTTTCGTTCTGCATCCCGCTGCAGTCCACGCTGATTCCGCTGTATCGCATGGAGGCGAAGGTCCATCTGGTCAACACGCTCCAAGGCTTGATTCTGCTCTATCTGGCCAACTCGGTGTTCTGCTACTTCCTGGTCGTGGGCTATATGCGCAAGCTGCCGATGGAGATCATCGAGGCGGCGCGCATCGATGGCGCCGGGCCGCTGAAGATCTTCCGGGTGATCGTGCTGCCGATGATCACGCCGATTCTGGCCACCGTGGTCGTCTTCCAGACCCTCTCGACGTGGAACGACTTCCTGCTGCCCAATGTGTTCCTCACCTCGACCGATCTGCGCACGGTGATTCTGCAGGTCTATAATGCGATGGGGCAGTTCACCACCGATTGGCCGAGCTTCATGACCATCACCGTCGTCGCGCTCGTGCCCGTCGTGATCTTCTTCGTGTTCTGCCAGCGTTGGATCGTCTCCGGTCTGGTCGGCGGCGCGGTCAAGGGGTGAGGCATGGCATTGACGTCATCGAGGGGAGCGATGCTCTACGGCGGGGACTACAACCCCGAGCAATGGCCCGAGGAAATTTGGGCCGAGGATATGCGTCTGTTCCGGCAGGCCGGCATCAACGAGGTCACGCTCAATGTCTTCGCGTGGGCCGATCTGCAGCCTTCGGAGGATGAATACGACTTCTCCCGGCTCGATCGGATCGTCGACGTCGTTTCCAAGGCGGGCATGTCGATCGTCATGGCCACCTCCACCGCCGCGCTGCCGGCGTGGATGTCGCTGCGTCACCCGGATGTGAACCGCGTCGAGGCGGACGGCCGTGTGATGCGGCATAACTCGCGGCACAACCCGTGCATCAATTCGCCCACCTTCCGCAGGTATTCGGCTGCCTTGGCCGGGCGTCTCGCCGAGCGCTACCGCGGGCTGGACAACCTCGTGGCCTGGCATGTGAGCAATGAATACGGTGGCTTCTGCTGGTGCGATCGTTGCGCGGAGGCCTTCCGGAGCTGGCTGCGCTCCCGCTATGGCTCGCTCGCCGCGCTCAACGAAGCTTGGAACACTGCGTTCTGGGGGCACACCTACCACTCCTACGAGGAGATCTTTCCGCCGAACCTGCTAGGCGATTACACGCCATGGGGCGGCGGGGCCGCGGTGCTGCCCGCCTACACGCTCGACTATCTGAGGTTCTACGGTTCGTGCGTGGTCGACTCCTACAACGAGGAGAAGGCCGCGATCCGCAGGCATGATGCCGTTCGTCCCGTGACCACCAATATGATGGGCACCTTCCCCGACTACGATTATTTCGCGTGGCGTGGCGGTGAGTCGGATGGCGGCCGTGGCGGTGTGGATGTCGTTTCATGGGATTCCTATCCGGCGATGGACACCTCCTCCGCCGAGACCTGCATGCGGCATGACCTCATGCGCGCGGTGGGGCGGCAGCGGCCGTGGATGTTGATGGAGCAGACGCCGAGCCGGCAGAACTGGATGCCATACTGCTATCAGAAGCGGCCCGGCCAGATGCGGCAGATGAGCTGGCAGGCCATCGCCCATGGCGCCGACACCGTGCAGTTCTTCCAACTGCGGCAGAACCGGTCCGGCTGCGAGAAATTCCACGGCGCGGTGATCGGCTCCGATGGCACGGGGAACACCCGGGTGTTCCGCGAATGCGCCGAGCTTGGCGCGGAGCTGGAGCGGGTGTCCGGGACCATCCTCGGCTCGAGGGTCGAGCATGGGCGCGTGGCCGTGGTCTTCGACTGGCCCTCCCGATGGGGCATCGGTTTGTCCGCCGGTCCCACCGTCGACCTCGATTATGTGCGGCAAGTGCTCGGCTGGTATGCGGAGTTGCGCCGGCGCAACGTGCCGGTCGACATCGTGTCCAAATACGACGGTTTGGACGGCTATGCGGCCGTGCTGGCGCCGTGCCTGTATATGGTCGATGAACGTGCGGTCGATAATCTGCGTAGGTATGTGGAGTCGGGCGGCCGCCTGCTGATCACCACGATGAGTTGCTTGGTCGACGAGCATGATTCGCTGTATCAGGGTGAGGCTCCGGTGCCATTGCGTGATTTGGCTGGTGTGTGGGTGGAGGAGACCGATTCGCTGCCGGGGGACCATCCAGTGCCGGTGCGTTTTGCGGACGCCGGCGATGCGGACGAATCGGCCGGGCGAGGCCGTTGCATTGAAGGACATACTTTGTTCGATGTGCTGCGCGCGGACGCCGGCACGCAGGTGCTGGCCGAATATGCGAGCGAATACTATGCCGGCAGCCCGGCGGTCACCTTCCGTCCCAGTGGTGCGTTCCGCGATGAAGTGCCGGGTGGCACGTACTATGTCGCCACTCTGCTGGGCGAGGATGGGATCGGGCTTGTGCTTGACTCGTTGCTCGAAGGCGTGGAGATGCCGGACGATGTGACCACGGTGCCTGGGGGCGGTGTCGAAATCACCAGGCGCGTTTCCGACGATGGCGCGGTTTTCGTCTTCCTGATCAACCCGGGGGAGACGCCGCAGTCTGTCATAGTGAACGTCGACGCGGTCGAGCTGCTGGAAGATGTTCCGGTTGCCGCCGGCACGGAGGTGACGCTGCCTGCCTACGGCGTGAAGGTGCTGCGTCGCTGAGCGTTTCGTCCCGGTTTTCTCTGCGGAATCCGGTTCATGCGGGGCCGCCGGCATTTGTCTTGTCGGTGGCCCTTGCGTTGTGCGTCCGCCTGTTATGCGCCCTTGATGAGTTCGTCATGGAACTGACGTGGTGTGCGCATGGGGCGCTAGGCTGATGAACCATGAACTTCACCGCAACGCATGCCCGCCCTGCCTCCATTCGTGACGTCGCACGGCTGGCGGGGGTGTCCACGCAAAGCGTCTCCCGAGTGGCCAATGGCAGTGATTCCGTGAGTCCCGAAATGCGAGCCAGAGTGGTCAAGGCGATGAAGGAGCTGGGATATCAGCCGAATCGGGCTGCCCGCACCCTGCGGTTGGGCCGCTCGAGGACGATTGGGCTTATGGTCGATTATCTGGGGAATTCGGGTAGCCGGTTGATGCTTGACAGTGTGCTGAAGGCCGCCACGGCGCGTGGCTATGGCCTGACGCTGATTCCGCGTGATTTCGCGGACCATGGTGAGTTGCGCCGGTCCGCGCCGTTTGTGGCGGGGCTGGATATCGACGGTCTGGCGGTCAATGCCGGAGGCGAGTTGGCCGACGAGATCCGTGAGCTGTTCCCCGGCGTGCCCGTGGTGGCGATCGGCACGCTTGACAAGTTGGGCGAGGGGTGGTCGTCGGTGGATATGGATCAGGGATTGATCAGCCGGCTGGCCGTGGACCATTTGGTGTCGCTGGGACACCGGCGCATCGT
The DNA here is from genome assembly GCF_056355835.1 of Bifidobacterium sp. LH_730. NCBI lineage: Bacteria > Bacillati > Actinomycetota > Actinomycetes > Bifidobacteriales > Bifidobacteriaceae > Bifidobacterium > Bifidobacterium sp. LH_730. The sequence goes on along the minus strand of NZ_JBKETB010000005.1, from coordinate 3,328 downwards.
GCATATCGGCGGTGATGGTGCGTCGCAGGTGGCGCGTGAACGTGCGCGGGGCTATGTCGATGCGATGCAGTCGCATGGGCTGGAGACGTCGCCTGTTGAATTCGCCGGCTGGTGGGCTGCCGATGGATACCGCGTAGGGGAGCTGCTGCTGGATAACGGGACGCTTGCACAGGCCACCGCCGTGTATGCGGCGAACGACACGCTTGCCATGGGAGTGGTCGAGGCGTTGCGTGACCACGGTTGGGCGGTGCCGCAGCGGATGAGCGTGGTGGGGGTCGATGATTCCGTCGGTGGCTTCTATGCGCACAACGAATTGACGACCGTGCGCCAGCGATATGACGAGGCCGGTGATGCGGTTATGCGACTGCTGGTTGAGGGGAACGTCGGCGGAGGCCGCACGCAAGACCGCCGTCGGGTGCTTATCGGCTCGGATATCGTGCGGCGGAGTTCGACGATGGCCCCATCGGTCATGCGGTGATAAGCGGTTTGTGATGGGTGTGTGAGCGTGCGGACGTACGAGTGCGTGGCCATTGCAGGTTGATTTCTAGGACCGCAAAACGCCTGAAGAACAAAGAAAGTTGACGTTAACATCATTTTATGTTAACGTCAACATCAAGAACGGCGAGGCAGCCGCTCTATAAATGGTCCGGTGCAAGGAAGGCGCCGGCCGTATAACTCAGGAAGGAAGAGACGCAATGCGATTCACTGCAATCCGTAAGGTCGTGGCGCTTTCCGGCGCCGTGGCGATGATGGCGGGCTTGGCCGCCTGCGGCAGCACCAACACCACTGAATCCAACCAGGCTTCCGGCGAAGGGAAGCAGGAGATCACCGTATGGGCTTGGGAACCCACCTTGGAGGATGTGGTCTCCAAGTTCGAGGCCAAGTATCCCGACATCAAGGTGAACCTGCAGAATGTGGGCACCAACAAAGACGAATACACCGCGCTGACCAATGCGCTTGAGGCCAATTCCGGCGCTCCCGACGTGGCGCAGATCGAGTATTACGCCATCCCCGAGTACGCCATCAAGGGCCAGCTCAAGGAGCTCGGCGAATTGGGCGCCAAGGACTACGAGGACTACTACACGCCGGGCACATGGGCGCAGGTGCAGTTCAACGGCGGCATCTACGGCCTGCCGATGGATTCGGGCCCGATGGCTTTCTTCTACAACAAGGAGACCTTCGACAAGGCCGGCGTCGATGCCACCCAGATCAAGACCTGGGACGACTACTATGAGGCGGCGAAGAAGATCCGCGCCCTGGGCGATAAGTATTACATCACCAATGACGCAGGCGACGCCGGTTTCTACGAGGCCATGACCTGGCTCGCCGGCGGACAGCCGTTCTCCACGTCCGATGGCGGCGAAACGGTCTCCGTGAATCTGACCGGTGACGAGGGCTCGAAGAAGTTCCAGGAGTTCTGGCAGAAGATGATCGATGAGGACCTCATCGACACGAAGACCGCCGGATGGTCCGAGGACTGGAACCGCGGTCTGGGCGATGGCACGCTTGCCTCGCTGCTCATCGGTTCCTGGATGCCGGCCAATCTCGTCGGCGGAGCGTCCGCCGCGGCGGGCAAGTGGCGCGTGACCACCATGCCCACGCCCGATGGCAAGCCCGCCAACGCCGAGCATGGCGGCTCGTCCCTGGCTGTCGTGGGCACGACGAAGAAGGCCGAGGCCGCATGGAAGTTCATCGATTTCGCCAACCATGATCGCGAAGGCGTGCAGGCTCGTGTCGATGGCGGCGCGTTCCCGGCGGATAACGAGACCATGGAGGATTCGGACTGGCTTTCCAAGACCACGCTGAAGGACTCCGACGGCAACGATGTGGACTACTTCGGCGGCCAGAAGTTCAACGAGGTGCTGGCTGAATCCGCCAAGAACGTGCTCACCGGCTACCAGGTGCTGCCGTATGCCGTGGCCGCCCGCGGTGTGTTCAACGATAACGTCGGCGGAGCCTACACGGGTCAGGAGACCCTTGAGCAGGGCATCCAGAAGTGGCAGGACAAGATCGTCGAGCTGGGCAAGAGCCAGGGCTTCACGGTTAAGGAGTGACCAGCCGTCCGGCGGACGCGCCTTTTATCTCCTTCCTTGGTGCGTCCGCCGGCTGATTGTGATCGGCGCCGGCATGTGATTGTCTGGTTCGGCTGTCAGAGGCCGGGCGGGATGATCGCATGCCGGCGCCGGTGTGTGCGGGGATATGCAAAGGAGTGATTCGTGACGACAATCAAAGGTGTGAATCTGTTCCGTGACGAGGCCGGACAGGTCGCGCAGTTGCATGGCATCGGTGTCCAGCGCTTCGGCGAGCGGTGGTTCGCCTATGGCGAAGTGAAGACCGAGGGCAATCTGTTCCAAGGCGTCGCCTGTTATGTCACTGCGGATTTCGTGCATTGGCGCAGTGCTGGAGTGGCGTTGCCGGTGGGGGAGCCGGGCGATTTCCTCGGGCCCACGCGCATCGTGGAACGGCCGAAGGTGCTGCGCTGCCCATCCACGGGCAAGTATGTGATGTTTCTGCATGTGGACGGCGAGAATGATTACAACTACGCGCATCTGGGTTTCGCCGTGGCCGATGCGCCGACCGGTCCGTTCGAGCTGCGGTGCGTGCAACAGTGGCGGGGATGTATCAGCCGTGATATCGGCGTGTTCCAGGACGAGGACGGCGTGGGGTATGTGCTGAGCGAGGATCGGTCCAATGGCACGCATCTATATCGCTTGTCCGACGACTATCTGACGATCGCCGAGGATGTGGTGTGTCTGAGGGGCGCCGACGGCGGGTTCGGCTATGAATCGCCGATTCTGCTCAAGCGGAACGGCATGTATTACTGGTTCGGCTCCCAACTGACCGGATGGGCCTGCAATGACAATATGTATGCCGTGGCCTCGGATTTGCGTGGGCCGTGGAGTTCGTGGCGCCCGTTCGCGCCGGAGGGGTCCCGCACCTTCGAATCACAATGCGATGTCATCGTGCCGTTGGGAGGGGTTGACCAGTGGCATGCCGAGCGGTTCCTTTACATCGGTGACCGCTGGAATCCCGATGACCTGGGGAATTCCGAACTGGTGACGCTGCCGATTGAGATCGGCGATGGCCAGGCGAGGCTGACGTGGCACGACGAATGGGAGATCGAACCGTAGCTGTGCGCGTTGCGAAGGAAGGGCCGTCGACATTGAACTGCGCCCTGTTTGTTGGACGTTGTTTATTAGGATACGGGGGTCGGGCTGCGAGGGACATGTTCCGGTATTCCTCCGGGGTGTGTCCCTCGAGTCGTATCTGGCGTCGTTTGGTGTTCCAGTGGACGATGTACGCGTCCAGCTCGGTCTTGAACCGCTCG